>JAAUSC010000344.1 GCA_012031965.1 Scytonema sp. RU_4_4 | reverse complement strand
TAAGCTATTCCACATCTAATCAGCATAAAATGGCAATTAGATAAAGTGTGTATCTCAGACTATGCCAGCGAAAGGTCATTTAAGGCGATAGCTTCGCTGCTGCGCGGAGCGCAGATCGCAAAGAGAAACTTTAGTATCTGAGTTGAAAGAAAGCAACTCTGGGCAGTTAACACAACGGATACTAATTTTATTATTAATGGATGATGGGAAGACGTACCAAGAGATTAGCGACTTTTTAGGTTGTGGCTATAGAACAGTAGCATATTGGTGTGTCCATGGAGACCCGGATAATCTAGAATCGTTACGCGATGGTCGGGAAAAAGGGAATTATCAAAAAGTGACGGAAGAGTATATAGACTTGTTAATGGAAACCATCGAAAAAGACCCAATTGAATTGGGATATGAGTTTGGTAGATGGTCTACAGCAAGGCTTGCTACATACTTAACAGAGATGACAGGAATTGAATTAAGTGGTGAACACGTGAGGAGAATATTAAAGAAAAAAAAGTACGTTTACCTCTGGGCAAAATACAGTCTGGAGGACAAACAAGATTCGGCTAAGAGGGAAGCATTTAAAGAAAAGTTAGAAGGATATTTAGAAGCATCAAAGCTAGAGCCTAATAGGCTCCAGGTTTGGTTTTGGGATGAAACAGGATTTAGTTTACGAGTCATTCGTCGAAAAACATGGGGCAAAAAAGGTAGAAGAAAGAAAGTGACAGGACAAAGAAGTCGTGGACGTGTAAATGTGATGGGAGGGATACGATACAGTGACCGAAAAAGAATCTGCTATTTTATCGAAAAAGGAACTGGAGATATTTTTTATGAACAATTAAAACAATTAAATGAATTTGTGAAATCAGAGTGGATTCAGCAGGGAAATCAGGAGGCTGATTTTCAGAAGCTTGGACCAAAAGTTTTAATTATTCTCGACAATGCTAGCTACCATAAAAAGAAAGATATTGTCGCCAAAATAGAAAAGAACTTACCGAATATACAATTATACTTTCTACCTGCATATAGCCCTGATTATAACCTAATTGAACTTGTATGGCATTCTACCAAGGAATATGTAGCACACAGATTATTTCAATCCGTATCTGAGTTACAAGTCTTATTGGACAAACTGTTAAATAAAGGAGAATTAATAATTAAATGGCAGAGAAAAATCAAAAATAAGGGTAATGCTGTTATTGCAAGTTAGATGTGGAACAGCTTATCAAGTCAATGAGATGCCACTAAATGTAAGGGAATGGACCTGCCGTACTCATCATGACCGCGATGGGAATGCAGCCATCAATATAAGAGCAGAGGGTATCAGAATGCGCGCATACGGAAGGTTTAGCCGTCTAGAGCTGTAGGAGGGGAGGTAAGACCAAAAATGGGACGAAAGTCTCATTTGAGGCACTCCCCCGTGAGTACAGAAGCCCCGTCCGCCGGGAGCGGCGGGGTAGTTCACCTCATACCCCGGACAAAAACATATCGCTCTTGCTCAGTTTCATAAAGGTCCGGGGGATTTCGTGTCAAAAGTCATTTGTCAAAAGTCCTTTGTATTACTTTTGACCAGTGAAAGCGTGTGAAAGAGGGCGGCGGTGCCTTTCTCCTCCCATTCGGTGGAAGTTATGGGCGCTTTTTGTCGCCTTTTTGAGATCAGCCAAACCAGTTAGAAGGAGCGAAACCTGGATCAACGACTCCTGGAATTCGGTAAGTCATCTGTTCTTCCTTTTTATGAAGAATTTTCTCAATACCTTTATGAATCAAAATTTTGATACACAACGTTTCTTCTGTAAGCAAATGTAAGGACTTGAAAGATGCTTGTTGTTCTTCATCAACTGCTACATAACGATTGTAAACTCGACTCAAAACATAAGCAATTAGTTCTTGACGTAAGTCAGGAATTGAGAAAAACTATCGATAGGGATGATAAGGATAAGTTTCTAGAACATCCTCAATTTCTTCAACAAGTGCTGAGAGTGTCAGATTAATAATTCTCTTAGTCATAGTTTAGTCTCTGGGTTTGGTCTGTTGTCTGCTGGTAATTTTTGTTTAAGGTGGGGCAAGGGCGCGCTACGCGATCGCCCTTGCTTCCAACCGCACAGAGTGCGGTTGCCCTGTCCCTTTGGGATCGGGAGCAAGTTTCTTCTAGAAACCTGCCGAGGCTATATGGCAATACAGTTGAGTTAATCATGTTCAATCCTCGAAGATCCCCCAACCCCCCGATGCATTGGGGGTCTTTATTCCCCCCCAATCGTTGGGGGGCTAGGGGGGATCAACTCTTATCACCAAGCGTATTGGGCTATACGGGCGATCGCGCTAAAAGCGGATGTCCAAGCACCCCCAAATCTAGGCGGTAAATTCCTCCTGAACCATCTTCCACTCATTAGGTGACCATTAGGATTGAGGACTTGCACTTGACGCATACCATAATGAGCGACGTAGAAGTTCCCTTTCGAGTCCTGGCATATCCCGTTAGGCTTATTGTCGATTTGCTCTCCCTGTTTGATAGAGAGTTCAGCAAACACTTTTTGTAGTCCGACTTTTCCTGGTGACAATACGTCATAGGCTAAAATCCGGTTTTTATGGCTCTCGCTAACAAAGAGGCGCTTACCGTCTCGGGTGGACAGGGTCAATCAGACTACTCGGTACGATGTGGTACTTTAACATTTTTGAAAATACAACGATAATTAGGAACGTGAAAAAGCTTGCCTGTCAAAATCTCGCCTTTACCCGTAGCGAGGAGTCGAAAGACAACTACCGCAGCGATCGCTCCTATTGGTGGAGCAATGCAGTAAAGCCACTGATCTTTCCAATACCATGTGACTAAAGCTGGTCCAATGCTGCGTGCGGGACTTAAACTCGTACCAGAGATAGGAGCTTCTAACCAGACTATCGTTGCCACTAAAAGCCATGTCATCAGTGGTGTCCAACGCATAAGCCGATGACTGCTTAAAAAGATAAAAATAGACAACACCAGCAAAAAGGTTATGGTTACTTCAGCTAGAAATACATACCAAAGAGCGTAATTATGCCCAGGCACAGTCATACCATTACTGACACTAGCAGCGTAATTTCCCCAAATAAAAACCACCAAGACAGCAGCAGTAATTGCACCAAAAAATTGTGCAATGATGTATCCGATAACATCATGTTGATGCATCTTGCCTTGCGCCCAGAATGCCAGCGACACCGAAGGATTGAGGTGAGATCCACTCAATTTCCCCAATGGAGAAATCGCAAAGAGTGACCCACTGCCAGCAAACAATAACCCTGTAATCAGCAAACGAGTACCTTTGTCAGGTATAAAAGCCTCCATTGGCAAACCCTTACCAAAATTGAAGACAACTGCATTGAGTCCCACAAAGAGATTAAATGCAGTTCCAAGAAGTTCTGCACCATATTCAGGCCAGTGTAATCTACTGTACCTACTGAGAATTTGTTTTACTCCTTGGACCATCTTTGTTCTCCAAAATGAATCAATTTTTTTCCAAACTAATGGTTGCAACAGAAGCGGATAATGAGTTATGGCTTTCCAAATTCAGCAACGGCATTTCTTGCCAACAGCTTCGGCAGAACCAGTAAACACGGTTATTACAAATATGTTGCAACAGTCGATGGGAGCAGCAAGGACAATTTTTCACCTGAACAGGCAGTTTAAAGCTAACCGCTGACTGCTGACTGTCTCGAACTTTAATCGACGACTCACTCCAAGTGGTTCCTACCCAATGCATTGGCAATCCCTTCCTGTTCCATGAATTATAAGTAGGTCGTACAAATAAACGTTGGTTTCTGAAGACTGCTAATAGCTCATGGTGATACAACAATTAGCAATTAGCAACTATATGTTCTCAGCAAAAGTATGCTTTGTAGGAGCAAAGAAGAGGGGAGAGGAAATTAAGGAATAAGAAAAAGGTGAAAAGTTAACTTTTCACCTTTGCCCTTTATTGTGGTAATGGCATTAAAGAAGAAAGAAGTTATGAATAATATTATTTATCTTCAAACCTGTTTTCACCAGTTAAGATACACACGTTAAAGCTAAACTTAGTGCTGCTGGGGAAATCTAAGTTATAAGGTTATGGTCATAGTGCAATACGGTTGGTGATCAGACCAAAACCGTTATCAGGATAGGAATGTGTAGACACGCTCTCATAAAAGCGTCTCTACACATCACCAAAACTCACCAAAAATCCTTAACACCAGCCGTATTCTTTTAAAGATTGATAACTTAAGGGCAAACTTAACTGCAATAGGAATATGCTGAAGCATCCCTAACCTCATATTTTGCACCTATCTGTATAATCCTGGGTTTAATCAAAAGCAGCGCAATAGAGCGAAGAGCGTTTTTCTTGGCTTTTATCAATAAAATAAGGGCTTTAGGATTAGTACTGTACTGTGTATAAAAAAAAAAAAAATAA
>JAAUSC010000128.1 GCA_012031965.1 Scytonema sp. RU_4_4 | reverse complement strand
CGAAACTGAGTCCAACCTGCGTCAGAAATTGATTTTGCTAGCTTATGGTTTTTTATCATATTGCGCACCTTCAAGTCCTCGAACGCCACGATGTCGTTAGACATCACTACGCACCTTGCCGTCTTAATGGCAAAGTCTTTACGCTGACGACTTACCTTGAGGTGTTTGCGACCCACTTTGTTTCTAGACTTGGCTCTATTTTGAGAGCATTTTTCTGTTTTAGACAAACGTCGTTGCAAACGCTTGAGAGCCTTTTCTGATTTGCGTAGATGTCGTGGGTTCTCTAGCGTTTTACCGTTAGAGTCCGTATAAAAATGAGTTAAGCCAACGTCTAACCCAATAGTGTTATTCGTTGGCTGTCTTTTTTCTATTCGTTCTTGCTCTATGCACAATTGTACATAATACCCATCTGCACGACGCACTACGCGAACCCGCTTAATTTGCTTTTTCTGATAGAAATGCAAATCACGGGTTCCCCACATCTTAAAAGTTCCTGCTTTAAATCCATCTGTGAAGGTTATCAATCTTCGATCTTCTGAAAGTGACCAACCTGTTGTCTTGTATTCAACACTAGCATTGGTCTGCTGTGTTTTAAACCTCGGATATCCCTTTTTCCCCGGAACTTTCTTTTTACAGTTATCGTAAAACCGAGATATTGCAGCCCACGCCCTATCTGCAGATGCTTGCCGTGCCATTGAATTTAGTTTGTCTGCGAACTTAAACTCTTTTGCTATTACGGCACAATATGCTGATAGTTTGTACTTGTCAACATTGCGGTTGTCCATCCAGTATCTTAGACAAATGTTTCGCACAAAACGCGCAGTTCTGATTGCCTCGTCTAGCAATCGGTACTGCGCGTTTGTACCTTGTAACTTTGACTCGAATACTAACATGGTTACGCTTAACAACTAGCGTAATTATATCTCGTTTATTACCAAGGTGTCCACGGAGATTGTGACGCATTGGGACAAGAAAAAGAGCCAAGCCCTAATAGCACCTCGATTTATCGTGGTGCTTCCAATCAACCCAAGAGGGCTTGGCTCTTTTTCCCAGTCGGAACCCCGGTTAAAAACTCAAATGCTCAAAGAGCTACTTTGCTGCGCGTCGTATAGCTCTTTGAGCGATTTCGTTTTTAACCGTCGATTCATCTCATCGCTGTAGCGGAGCGGTTCCTTTTAGGAACTATAGAGTACCATTACAGCGAGAACCTTCTCTCCGCAAGAAGGTAATGAGTGCTAAATTAATGCTAGATATCTGAGGATATATATTTTTATGCGTCAAATATCAGTAACTACTTTCCTCATCCTGGTAGCTAGCGCCTTTTTCGCCAGTGCTGCAACACGTGCTTGGGAGCATCAATCCTTAACGACTCTGGTTATGCGCGATCGCGTAATTACTATCAAGAATAGTCCAAATGGACTCTCATACACAGTCAGCACTCAAGATGGTACTGTACTGGATACTCAACTAAGCGATGCTCAACTACAAGCGAAGTATCCTGAGGTGTACGATACTGTTCGTCCTGCAATTGCAAATAGTGAAAAGACTGGTGGGTCAATGATTTGGGGTGGAACTCAGCATGTTCCATCTGATGTTTTACCTAAATAACTTCTAAGATGAGTTGTCTATAGATAAGATTTTGTATCAGATTTAGGACTTACGCACCATCTGCTAGAAACCCGGTTTCTGAGTTCGTATTTGGTTGCAAAACAGACGATGTTTGGTAGAAACCGGGTTTGTTTGCGTAATTCCTGAGATTTTAACTGAGAAGAAGTTGTTACCACAGGTGCGCTATCACTCAAGAATAGCTTTACTTCCATCAATCAATGCATTATCGATACAAAGTTTACAGACGGCGATTGTTGCTCGTGACCAGTATAGGTCTAGTAGGTCTACTATTATCACCACTCATCTTCTATGGCTGGCGGTGTTTTCTGCGTCCTCCGCGCACGGATATCGAGCAAGTCTTGTTTCGTGGAATTACTTACAAGCGTTATGCTCTCTCGACACCACGCCCAGCAACGATCCACATCGTCACCATTGACTTAAAAACACCAGGAGTTAAAGCACTGGTCACTCCAGGAGTACCAAAACCGAGCGATGGAGAAACAAGCGCACGCAAAACGTCTGATTTTCTGAAAGAATTTAAGCTGCAATTGGCAATTAATGCTAGCTATTTTCATCATTTTCACGAAAAGTCCCCCTGGGAGTACTATCCTCACAGCGGTGATCCTTCCTATCCTATAGGAGAGGCTATCTCCAATGGTTATCGTTATTCACCACCCGAAGCAAATTTCCCCGTGTTGTGCTTTTCTGCCCAAAATCGTGTTCAAATCTTGAAAAGTGAGAAGTGTCCTGAAGGGACAGTTCAAGGTGTTGCTGGGAACCAACTTTTGGTTGATCGCGGTAAGGCAATTGATGATAGCTTAAAAAATGATAAGCCATATCCGCGTGTTGCTGCTGCTATTAATCAAGAAGGTACAAAACTGTGGCTGATTGTCGGAGACGGGAAGCAACCATTTTACAGCGAAGGAATCACAATTGCTGAATTGACAAAAATTATCACAGATTTAGGTGCTTACACAGCACTGAATTTAGATGGGGGTGGATCAACAACACTGGTGATGGGAACCAATAATGGCTCAAAGGTATTAAACGCTCCAATACATACTAGAATACCTATGCGTGAGCGTCCTGTTGGTAATCATTTGGGATTTTATGCGTTGGAGTGAGTGGTTTTATTGGGCGATCGCCTGATAGCAAAAACTGTACCTCACCCGTTGTCCCTTCTGGCGTAAAGTTTTTGGAGCACAGAGTTTGAGCCATTCCTTAGCGAGTTGGATTTGGCTGTAATTGTTAACTTTAACGTGTAGTGGAATCTTTCGTAAATAGCACCTCTAGTTATAGAATGGTTATATAATTACAAAAGAAAATTGCAACGCCGTTTTTACCTTTAAGCCGTGAGCCACTGTAGCCCCAGAAAAATTCACTTCTCTAACCTAAGAATTGGCAATCAGTGCCCACCATAGGATTGCTCTATTGATCGGGTGTCTAGCTTGGTAATGCAGTTTCATGCTTGCTAGACAAACTCTCACTACATCTAAGAGTTCACAACTTTGACACTCAAAGTTGAGCAATAGAGCAGTTCTTAAGAATTTAGACTTATGCAAACAGAATTACGGGATACGATTGCCAACGGCAGTACACTTTGCCCAATCGCCCAAGACGAAATAGACCGCCGTCGTAACTTTGCCATCATCTCTCACCCAGACGCAGGTAAAACGACACTCACTGAAAAGCTGCTACTCTATGGAGGAGCAATTCAGCAAGCAGGATCTGTAAAAGCCCGTCGTTCCCAACGCCACGCAACTTCAGACTGGATGGCAATGGAGCAGCAGCGGGGTATTTCCATCACCTCAACAGTCTTACAATTCGAGTATCAAGGATTTCTACTCAATCTGCTGGATACACCAGGACACCAAGACTTCAGTGAAGATACTTATCGAACCCTGGCAGCTGCGGATAATGCAGTGATGCTCATTGATGCTGCTAAAGGACTGGAAACCCAGACTCGCAAGCTATTTGAAGTTTGCCGATTGCGTTCTTTGCCTATCTTTACCTTTATTAACAAGCTGGACCGTCCCAGCATGTCCCCTTTAGAACTGATTGATGAAATTGAGCGGGAGTTAGGACTTTCGACTTATGTTATCAATTGGCCTATTGGTACAGGAGACCAATTCCGAGGCGTTTTTGACCGTCGCCATCAGCGAATTCATCTATTCCAAAAGACCGCAGCTCATGGTAGCAAAAAAGCAGCAGATACTACTATCTCCTTAGGCGATCCTAGAATTGAGTTGCTTCTAGAGCAAGAGTTGTACTACCAACTCAAAGAAGGTTTAGAAATTCTCGATGGGGTAGGTTCAACCTTCGACTTAGAAGCGGTACACCAAGGTAAAATGACTCCAGTCTTTTTTGGCAGCGCCATGAACAACTTTGGTGTGGAGTTGTTTTTAGAGTCATTTTTGGAATATGGACTCAAGCCAACTCCTCATGAGAGTAATAAGGGTACAATTGCACCAACTTATCCAGAGTTTTCCGGGTTCGTCTTCAAGTTGCAAGCCAATATGGATCCGAAACACCGCGATCGCATTGCTTTTTTGAGGGTCTGCTCTGGTAAGTTTGAAAAAGACATGGTGGTGAATCATGCGCGGACAGGCAAAACGATCCGCCTATCCCATCCCCAGAAGTTATTTGCCCAAGAACGAGATACTGTTGAGGTTGCCTATGCAGGGGATGTAGTAGGGTTAAACAATCCAGGGACATTTGCAATTGGGGATACTGTGTACATAGGTGAAAAGTTAGTTTATCCCAGTATTCCTTCTTTCTCCCCAGAGCTATTTGCTTATCTCAAGAATGCTGACCCCACCAAATACAAGAATTTCAACAAAGGGGTGAGCGAGCTCCAAGAAGAGGGAGCAGTGCAGATTTTACACTCAAAAGATGACAGCCAACGCAACCCAATTTTAGCTGCCGTTGGGCAACTTCAGTTTGAGGTGGTGCAGTTTCGTCTGATGAATGAGTATGGAGTGGAGACTTACCTGGAGACTTTACCTTATTCAGTAGCGCGATGGGTCACTGGAGGCTGGGGTGTGCTGGAACAAGTGGGTCGTCTGTTCAACACTTTTGTGGTGAAAGACCGTTGGGAGTGTCCGGTACTGTTGTTTAAAAACCAGTGGAACTTAGATCAAATTATGGGAGAACATCCACAGTTGGAGTTAAGTCCAATTGCAATACCACCCATAAATGACAGAAGCTAATCAATTTTCTACCCTATGACAAAGAAAAATATGCTCGCCGACCAAATTTTCCAACACGCTAGCTGCTAATAGTTCAATTTCAGGCAAGCCACGCATATTATCGTTAGCTGAACTAAACAACAGCTAGAAATCTAAATTTTCTGAGATGAAAGGTGATATTTATGACCTCCATAACCTTTACAGACTCTATTTCTTTAGAAAAATGGCTGCGTTTAAAAGAAGTCTTGGTGATTGGACTTGTAGGAGGAATTCCTCCAATACCAGGCAGATTTTTACGTAATCTACTCTATCGCAGCATACTGGTACGGATGGGTAAATTTGTGAGAATTGAGCAATTGTGCCAGTTTGTTGGTTCTCACCAAATTGAACTGGGCAATAGAGTACACATTGGTCAATGCTCCTTTCTAGATGCATCTAAGCTGGCAACAAAATTTCTTTGGGTGACGATGTTTGGCTTTATGACAATGTTCGTCTGACTGGAGATGGCATTAATGCCAGAATCTCAATCAAAGAAGAAGTTACGCTTGATCGCGGTACTGATATCAAAGCTCATGATAGCGGCTGGGTTGAGATTGGTAGACGTACTTATGTTGGTCCGTATTGCTGTTTTGCAGGTCCCGGTCATATCAAGATTGGCGAAGAGTGCATGATTGCATCTCATACAGGGATTTATGCAAACAACCATAATTTTGCAGATCTTACCCGTCCAATGAAATCACAGGGAGTGACCTCTAAGGGAATTGTCATTGAGAATGATTGCTGGTTGGGTACCGGAGTTAAGGTTTTGGATGGGGTTAGAATTGGTTGCGGTAGTGTCATTGGTGCAGGCGCAGTTGTTACCAAAGACATTCCTCCATACTCGATTGCAGTTGGAGTACCTGCCAGAGTCATTGCTCAAAGAGGTGACAACTAGTACCTAACGGCTGAAATAAAGCAACCATACCCTGCCTTAAGCCGCTCCGCGTTTACAAGGATTGTTCACCACCATTTGCAACAGGTTCTGGTACATTGTCGCATAGCTCGCGCTTCCTCTGGTTTAAGTTGGAGCCATTTTTCAAGTAATCACGTACCCATTGACATCCTCGCACGAATAATTCGTCCAAGTTTTCAATTTGCCATTGTTTAGCCTGCCATAGTTTATCAGCATATCCTGCAACTACCAACTGTTGGCTATTGCGGCTGAACGCTATGCTTTTTACTTCATCAAATCCTTTAAATTCTGCAAGTTCTTGACCAGACAAGTTCCATAGGCGGACAGTACCATCCGATCCAGCAGTAGCAAGTAAGTTTCCATCCGGACTAAAAATGACCATTAGGACTGCTCCTTGAAAACCTTTAAATTCTGCAAGTTGTTCACCTGATAGATTCCACAAACGGACTACACCAATAGAGCCATCTAAGCCAGCAGTAGCAAGTACATTCTCTTTAGGACTGAAAGCTATGCTCCGAACTTGAAGGGTATTAGCCCTAATTAAAGGCTGAGTTTCTTGAAGTGTATTCAAGTTCCATAGGCGGACAAGTCCATCTTCTCCACCAGTAGCAAGTAGACTACTATTGGGAGCGAAAGCTGTAGTTTGTACCCAATTATTTAGAACTCCTTCTGGAACAGGTATTTTGAATGTAGCGACTTCTTGTCCATCTCTTTTGCGAAGAGTAATCTTATCACCACCAATAGCTAACCAGTTACCATCTTTGCTAAAACTAAGTCCTGGTAAACGTTGACCATAGGCTTGTGAAATGAAGGTACCAGTAGCCCCAAAAGATGTGTCAGGTCCTTCAAAAGAAGAGAGTTGTCGTTTACCTTGTAAATCCAATAAATGGATAGTACCTTCTTCTCTTATAATAGCTAGTAATTGATTATCAGGACTAAAATTGATATCTGATATTTTGGGAATATTTGTTGCAAGTTTATCTAGTTGCTTGTTTTGGTTTAAGCTCAATAAATGAAGAGTTCCTTGGCTATCACTTATGACTAGGGTTTGACCATCTGAACTCAAGCTCATGTTTGAATTTTCTTCTTTATAGCCTTTCACTTCTACTAATTGTTTCCCGGAAATATCTTGCCATATTCTCACACTTCCATCGTTCCCAACAGTTGCTAATTGATTCCCATCAGGACTAAAGCTAATGTCCTGAATTCCACCTTGATTTGCTTTTATTTTAGCTAATTGATTACCTCTCAAATCCCACAAGTAGATAATGTCATCTTTTGGTCCAGCAGTAGCGATTAGTCTGCTATCGGGACTAAAACTCATGTATACAGGGATATTTGAGTTCATGAAGTGTTCTTTCAGTTCAGCTAGTTTTTGTCTAGAATTTACATCCCATATATAAATCGTGTCACCAGCTGGCGCAGTCGCTATAAATCTACCATCGGGGCTAAACTGCTGATAAATACCGCCTGTAGCAAATTCAGAAAATTGGTTTCCATTCTCTAGCTCCCGTAAGCGAATAACATTATTTTCATCTTGACTAAATCTCAAAAGTCTTCCACTAGAGCCAATCATCACTTCGTTTATCCCAGATACTTTTTGGCGCACCTCTTGTCCGTTGAAATTCCACAATTTGACAGTTTGATCAGTACTATTATCATTAGTACTAACAGTGATAAGCTGCTGATTATCAGGAGTGAAGGTAATAGTCTGAATATCACCTACGTTGAATTGTTTGAATCCAGGTATCTGTTTACCAGAACGCTCCCATAGCCCAACCATACCATTCTGCTGTACGGTAGCTAATAACTGACCATTTGGGCTAAAAACAACATAACTTATAGGATTTGACAGTACAATTCGATTTCTTTCTTTAGCTTGATAAACAGCTTTTTGCAACGCTAATTTGACTTGATTTTGTAGCTGTGCATCAGGTTGAAATGGTTTCAATAAGAGTGATGTTTTAAGTTTTTCTGCAGCCTGTAAGCTATTGATCAATCCTTCTAGCTGTTGGTTTAATTGCAAATCTATTTCAGCAGATTGGCTGAAAGCACGGATTTGATTGATTTGTGCTGCTCTTCCACCAATCAGAGCCAAGAGTAGCACTACGATTCCTGTAAAACCAGCACCCCAACGGAACCTTGTGTTAAATTGCTTCCTCCCAATACTACGCTGTACGAACTCAGTCTCTACTTTGTTTAGCCAATTATCTTCGGAATGAAGTACCTTTTTCAGCACTTCTAGATGTGGGTTGTCATCCCAAAGAAAACCTACTGCTCGTTCTTTATTCCATTCAAAAGCTGCTGGTGTTAATTGTCGTTGGAGGATGATGTTTGCTTCTTCACCTTGTTTCCACGCCAGTAACTTATCCCACCCCAGCACCAAAGCATCATGAGCTGGCTCTACATAAGCCTCGCCTTGAGAATTGGAACCTTCAACGATTAAGCGGGCGTTAGAAAAGCTTTTGATGACCGTGTTTACCCGCTTAGTTTCTTCTATGTTAGGGTACTCCAGTTCAGATTTCAGTACCTGTCGCCGTGCTAACTCGCCACCCTGCAATGAAATCATTCGCAGCATTACCCGACGTACTGTATCTTTATAAGCAGAGTCTTCTGCAACTAACTGATCGTATTCATGGTTAGCACGCTTGGTCAAAGAACCAACAACTCTTCCCAATTCTTCGTAATCTTTCTTTGTGAGGGCGCGGTTGTTTCTTTGTCGGTCTTCTATATACTTTAGATACAACTCACTGAGGGTGAAAGAAAGCAAAGGTAAAGCACCTGGCATTTGTACGACTTCGTTGATCAGGTCATCTACCAAACTGGGAGGATCGAAGTATACGACTTTTTCTGATGCTGGTTTTTCAATTGCTTGGCGGAATTCATCTTGGTTCATGGGTGGTACAACAAACCGAGCATCATTCCAAAAGTCTTTGAGTACAGAGTTTTGAAACTGCGCTTCAAAGTCGAGTCGCAGGGTAACAACGACATCGATATGTTTGGAAAATCGAGTGATTGCATTCTTTATCAGTTTCTGAAACTGCTCTCGTTCCTCGTCACTCTTACACAGGGTTATCAACTCTTCAAACTGGTCAATTGGCAGTAATAATTGAGTTTTGGGATAAATTTTACCCCAAGCTTCAACAATGTTTGTCAAAGCTAGTTCATCTTTTGCGAGTTCTTCAGCAGTGATTGCAGTTGCAATTGGTGAACACACTTGTGCTAGTGCTTGCAAAGGACTTTCCCCTGGTCGCATCGGCTCTAAAATCTGAAACTGATGCTCTTGAAAATGACGCAAGCGTGGTAACAAACCAGCTTTCATTAAGCTAGATTTTCCTGTTCCAGAAGCACCCAATACAACTGTCAAAGCTTGCTGTTCAGAAACGACATGCTGACAAAGTTGTTTGATGAGATTTTCTCTGCCAAAAAACAAGCCGCTATCTTTTTCGTCGTAAGATTGCAATCCTCGATATGGATTATTTTCTGGAATCAGTCGTGGAGCATCTTCTAATTTATCTCGGTCAAAATCAGGTAATAAGAAAATGAATTCCCCTTTATCATGTTTTCTGAGGGGACACAAACTTGGAGTTTGTCTTTTGTAATGATTTTCTGTCAGGACTTCTACCCGATCCCTGAGATAGGAGTAAAGTTCGGTTGCTGTAATAATACCATCTTTATTTAGGTCGGCACTTTCTTCTGTGTCCCCACGTAGCGCATCAAAAAGAGCTAGAGCAAAGGGAGAGTGAACCTCGTTTCCGTCTTGTACTTTCCCGCGCTGTCCTAGGGAATCCAAAGCTTTTTGGTCATCCGCTGCTGAGGTAATGACTTGCCAAGCTCTATCACAGATAAAGCGATCATATCGTTCTTTATAAACTTTGAGTCGAGGTACAACGTCTCGCTTGAGACTCGCCCAACGGAAAGCACCAGCAAAGCAACAATCTAGAATTGCTAACATATGCCGACAAGGAAGTGCGTTGAGGGCATCATGTAAATCCTGCATCGGCAAATAGGTGCTGCTATCTTCTAATTTAGCATCTTGAGGAATGAGGTAACCGACTGGTCCCTCTTGATTTTCTAAAGCATCTAAGGCTATTCCATGTCCAGCAAAGTAGAAGAGGAAGCGGTCATCCTCGGTAACCTTTACCTTTTCTTTGTCAAAATTTATTTGTCCTTTTTTGAAGTCTTCAACTAACTGATTAAGGTTGTGAAGATTAGCTCTTTCATTCAGAAATAATTGAACTTCATATTGATTTTGTGTATGATATTTATCTTTAAGTTTTCTATGTTGCTGTTGAATAATATGGGCAAGTTTATGAGCATCTGGAACAGCCGTTTCTAGAGGTGCGATGCCGTTTTTATAGTTATTTATACCAACAATAACTGCAAAATTTCGGTTAAATTGATATTGAGACATAAATAACTTTCCTTTTTTCTTTTGACATACATTGCAGTCGTAAGAAAAGCAAAAGTAATAAGTAGCTCAACCTTAAAAACCGTAAATGTAGGGTGCGTTAGGACGAATGTCCATAACGCACCAAAGTCTCTGGCTACTTTTGCTTTTTCGCGGTTTATTTCTGTTGTCCCAAAGCTGCAATCAAAGCCTTTAAGCCTTCGGGGTGATTAAAATAGGTCAAGTGGTCGCAAGCCACTTCTTGAATTTGAGGAGAAAGTACACGTCCATCTGTGACATTCCTGATACTGTACACAGTTGCAGCGATATCATTTGGCTGTCCAAAGAAAGGTAAAGAAACAACTTTTCCAAATAAGCTTTGCATGAGTCGTTCTAGCAAATTGGATTTTTCCCCTTGTTGCTGTACGGCTGCAGGAATAATTGATGTGTTACCAGCAATAATCGAGTAGGGAATACCAGGGTCATCACTCTGTGCTAAAGTCTTAAGAAAATCAGAGTTAGGCTTTATCTGGTCTAGCGTTACATCAACAGCTTCAATAGCACTGATTAAACTCCCCAGCACTTTCACAGGCCAAGCGACTGTCGTGAGGCTATTAAGTCCAATACCTAGAGCCAGTGTCGCCCAATCTTGAACAGTAGACCAAGGAGAACCGCCATTTGGTGTCCCTAACATAATCAGGTGTTGGACAACTTGGTTTCCTCCTTCTCGCTCAATAAACCAACGGGAAATTAGCCCCCCCATTGAGTGAGCTACAATGTGTAGAAGTTTACCGTGATTTGCTCCCAAACCCACTGCAGCCAGTCGTTTTTTTAAATTCCGAGCATTCTCTTCAATTGAAGTGTTAATATTCTCGTAGTCAAATGTGAGTACTAGGTCATAGAACTGGCTGATAGAACATTCTTGTTCATCCTCCCCAATTATGGGTTGATGAATACTGGAAACTAAATTTTTGGTATCGCCAATCATCCCGTGAATGCAGAGGACAATCCGCTTTGCTTGCGCTACCAGATGCTTAACTCTTGCTTGATCTGCTTCATGGATGACTGCGTTGTCATCGCCAACAGAAGCCACTCTCAGTAAGGGATACTGATATTCCAACCCCAACTTCTCGCTGATCACTTTTTGAAATAGAATGCGAATAGACCCGTGCAAGCTACGACGACCTAGACTCACTGGTTTTGGTAATCTTTGTAACTCAATTTCAGTCTTGCCCTCTTGAGTTGTTTTCCCTCTACCTAAGGGAAGGAAAAACTCACCGTTGTAAGCAACAGGCAAAAGGTGTTCGTTTTTACCTAAGGTTGTGTCAACCAACAACTTTAAGGGCGAATCTGGAGTCACAACAGTGTAGTTTTGTACATTGTCGAGTTCCAGTACACTTAATCCTGGGTCTGTACCTCGGCTGTTAGTAAATTGAAAGGCTTGGGTAACTTCAGGATTTTCTCGCAAGATCGGTGGCAAAATCTTATTGCCCAAATCCCGACTTGTCTGTGGTACTGTGGTTAAACGAAAGTTAGCTTGTAGACTGGGATGCGGCTGCAATTTGACACCAGCCCCTAAGTCTTTGTATTTTGTGGGAGAAACTGAGGTCGCATCTAAGGCGCGAACAGTGGTGATTGTGACTTCTTCAGCGTACCAGTCGTCAAACCTTCCCTTGGTTCTGGGTTTGATATCACGCTGTTGAACCCGATTCATCAAACGGTCTAGGGTACCTTGATTCGGGGATGGTAAATCTCTTTTTGTGGGTCGAGGAACGTCAAGTGCTTCCTGAGTGAGTAACTGGGCGTCAAATTCAGCGCTACTAACAATTAACTTAATAATGTCTTTGTACTCAGTCATTCTCTGTTCCCACAACTCGTTTGGCATTTCGAGTTGTAGATATTCCCCGTCCAAAGCCCAAGCTTCTTCTCCTGGTTCTAGCTTTATACTACCTGTTTGAAAAAACGGAGCGCTGACAGCGTAAAGGTCTGTAAGATTGACCAAAGCACAGTGAAGTGGCTTTTTACTATTGTTAGTCAGTTTAAGCCGAAAAGCTGGAGGTTGCCATTCATTGTCCCTGTACTTGTACTCCAAACGCATCTGATTGGATTGAGGGATGTCCTTATCTTCAAACAAAAGTTGCATCTGGACATGACCAGGTTGAATCTGACTGGTAGCAGGGCTTGAGAGTTCAGCAATCGTCGTCCAACGGGCTATATGTTCTAAGCGTTGAATCGCCTTTTTTGCATTCTCTGGTGTGTAACCATCAATTTGACCCACCAAAGGTCGGTCATCTGCAGGTCGAGCAATCAAATACTGCTGATTACGGCATAATAGCCGAAACTGTGCTTGAGTGAGTTCCTGTTCTTCACGGACATAAGCCGAGGGTTTGTTGTAAAAACCTGCTGACTGCAATGCTTGGCGTGCTAGATTTACACCTGCTTCATCTCCGTCAAAATAAACTCCTAAAGGCGGTAATGGT
The DNA here is from genome assembly GCA_012031965.1 of Scytonema sp. RU_4_4. GTDB lineage: Bacteria > Cyanobacteriota > Cyanobacteriia > Cyanobacteriales > Nostocaceae > Brasilonema. Next base: position 7,148 of record JAAUSC010000128.1, on the reverse strand, counting down.
AAACTGGTGACAACGGCTTTGAAGGTGCTTTCAAAAGTCAAGTTTTCAACATTGCTGATATTGACTTTACTCAGCGATGGCAATACCTGTGTGACTTCAGCTTCACCAACAGACTGAGATGGATTGTACAAGTCTTCGGTATTGCTGTCTATAGGAAACAGTGTCAGTAAAGTCGTTTCGCCACCAGAAGCACTTTTCATTCCGTGGACAGCACCACCATCAATCACCCAGCCATAATTCTTGTCATAACTGACAGTGAAGTAGGGGGTACGTTCGGCGATCGCCCCATCAAGGAAAAATCGGTTTTCATCCTCTACATGAGTCAGTTCAAACTGAGGGGATTGAGTTGTGACCTTGCTGCGGACTAAAGCATTGGCTTGCTTAAACAAGTCTCGATAGGTCAGCTTTCCATTATTTCGCAATGTTTCCAACAAAAAATAGGAAAAAGCTCCCCGTTGTTTGCCGTTTCCATTGTATTCTTTGGCTTCTTCGCTATCTCGGCAAGCCCCAAAAAGAATATGACGACCTTTGGGTATGTTCCAACCAGTCGGGGATTCTTCAAGACTACGGGACGCAGACAGTTGTTCTAAATCTTCGAGTGAAAAAATGAAGCTATCTAGTGGTCGCTTACGCTTGTCTGTGGGAACACGGCGTATCCCCGTTTCTTGTAGCGGGTTTCTTGTGCCAGAACCAGAATGACAGCAATCCAGGATAATAGTAATATGGGGGTCTTTGGCTGCGACTTCAGCAATCAATTTCGCCAATTCTTTATCTGCTAAATCCCAGCCTCCTGCATGGCGACTGTCATAACAGACCAAAGTTTCATCGAGTCGGTCTGGTTCTAAGTGCCAAAATTCCTGTGGTGCTTGTTCTTGAGAACCATGACCGCTGTAATAGAAAAGAACGACATCGTTAGTCTGAGCATGACATAAATGCTGCAGGAACCCATCAATAATTGCCTGACGAGTCGCATCTTGGTTTAAGAGTGTGCGTATACGTAGCTCATATCCATCAGTAGCAACCCGTCCTTCCAGATACTCTTTTATCGCTATGATGTCATTGACACAGCCATTCAAGGGAGGGACTGGATTGAGGTATTTATCAATGCCAACCAGCAGTGCATAGATGTTACGAGTCATGCCTATATTACCTTGGTTACTCTTTTTTGGTAGAGGAGAGCAATGGCTAAACCCTCCATATTTATATAGGGAGCATTGAAGTTAACTTATGCACTCTTCCACGCGCGTTCCTCACCACTGTACAATTCTGAGTTCTTTTTTGGTAAAGAACTTTAGACAATTGCATAAGCAGACTTAATAACCCATAATTCATTATATTGGGCATGTTTTTTCAGAAAACCTTATATAGTAAAGGTTTTCCGCTTCTTTGCTGTCAAAAAGTCACACAAGAAGGATAAGTCTACAATATAGACTACTGCTGCTCATGCAAAACCTGTTGCAGTGCTTCTAAAAGTCGGTCAACACTCTCTTTATGACTGTTGAAGCCCATCAGTCCAATGCGCCAAACTTGACCCGCTAGTTCGCCAAGACCACCTCCAATTTCGATATTATGTTCATTAAGCAACTTCCGTGCTACTGCTTTACCATCTACCCCTTGTGGAATGCGGACAGTCGTCAGAGTGGGTAATCGGAACTGTTTGTCAACGTGCAAACTGAGTCCAAAGTTCTCTAAGCTCTCCCAAAGATACTCTGCATTCTTTTGATGGCGTTGCCAAGAGTTTTCTATTCCCTCTTGGGCAATCAAGCGCAGTGCTTCTCGCAGAGCATAGTATAAGTTAATGGAAGCTGTATGGTGATAAGTGCGTTCTTCGCCCCAATACTTGCTCAACAAGGTCATATCTAAATACCAGTTAGCCACCTTAGTCCGACGCTGATGCAATTTCTCCATCGCACGAGGACCTAATGTCAATGGCGAAGCACCCGGAGGACAACCCAACCCTTTTTGACTACAGCTATAAGCTATGTCAACTCCCCACTCATCTAGAAGAAAGGGAACCCCACCTAAACTCGTTACTGTATCTACCAACAGCAAACAACCAAATTCACGACACAAATCACCAACCCCTTCTAGTGGTTGACGTGCTCCTGTGGAGGTTTCTGCATGTACAAGAGCCAGAATAGCTGGGCGATGAGTTAAGAGCGCAGTTCGCAACTCCTCCAGCGAGAAGACTTGTCCCCAAGGTTTTGTTATGGTTCGGACATCAGCACCATATCGAGAAGCCATATCAACTAGGCGGTTGCCAAAATACCCAGCAACACCAACTAATACCACATCTGTTGGTTCTATTGTATTGGCGATCGCCGCTTCCATTGCTGCTGATCCTGTCCCACTAATCGCAATAGTCCACTGGTTTTTCGTCTGCCATACGTAGCGCAAAAGTGACTGAATTTCATCCATCAGTACTAGAAAAGTTGGATCCAGATGTCCAACTGGAGGAGTACTCATTGCTTGGAGAACTGCAGGGTGAGCATTCGAGGGTCCTGGTCCCAACAGAAGACGGGATGGTACTGTCAGGGGTGAAAGTTGTAACCGCTCGTTGTTGTCGATAGAGAGTATTTGCATCATTATTTTTTCTAAGGGAAATGATAATTAACGCATATATAATACGTCTTATGTGTGGGATGTGCTGTCAGTGTTGGAAAAACTGAGAAAAGTTTTGTGATTGGTTTGTTTGTACTAAAGATGTGCCTGTGAGGAAAGTTGTTTAAGTTTGACTATTGCTGTCATGCCGCAATCTTAATAATTTTTCTTGGTACAAAAGTTGTATTGGCAGTCGAGGCAAAGACTAATGTTCTCATAAAAATTGCTGTCATATGTATGTGTAGCCTAACCCTTCCAGGGTTTGGACAGTACAAATATTAAGCGCATTGTTACAGAGAATTGATAAAACGATAGTAAATTTCATTTATTGGCTTGACATAGAATTTGAATTACGTTAGCTCGTAAAATAAAATATGCGGGTTGTCTTGGAAACCGCTCTTGTGCAAGTGGTTCATCCAATTGGGTGAATGCGAAATCGAACTGGGGAATATAACCTGAAAGAAGAACAACTTTTTAAGATTTGTTTGGTCAGCATCCAAATATAGGAAAAACTGCCAAATCGCCGATAATTGTCTTCCTTGATACATTTATTACTTCTTGATGAAAAGGTCAGAGTGTGAATGAAACTGTGAAAGCGCCGCATACATCAAATTCTCAACAAGAAACATTACCCTTGTTGGAAAAAATTGCTGCCAACTTGCCAGGGATGATTTTCCAATTCCTCAAGCAGCAGGATGGTTCTCACTTTGTGATATACGTCAGTTCTGGCTGTAGAGAACTGTTTGAATTGGAACCAGAAGTGGTGCGAAGAGACTTTCAAGTACTCAGCAAACTGACTCATCCGCAGGATATCAAAGCTTTTGAAGAATCTATTGCCATTTCTTGTACCACAGGAGAACCTTGGCAATGGGAAGGTCGCATCATCACTCCCAGTGGTAAACTCAAGTGGATTCAAGGGACTTCTCGCGCAGAACAACAACCATCAGGAGACATGATTTGGGATGCTTTATTTATAGATATCACAGACCGGAAGTTAGCTGAGGAAAAATTACGAGAAAGCGAAGCACGGTATAAGGCAATTTTGGATGCTATCCCTGATTTGATGTTTCGTATGAGTCGCGATGGCAAGTATCTAGACTTGAAAGGTGAGGGAGCAAATATCACCATTCCCAGAAATGAAATTGTTGGGAAAAATTTACAGGATTTATTACCTGCAGATGTTGCTTTAAAAAGCCAAAAGGCAATAGCGAAGACTTTGGATTCAAAAACTTTGCAAACGTGTGAATATCAACTACCAACGCTTTTGGGAATGAGAGATTATGAGGCGCGGTTAGTTGTCAGTGGACCAGATGAAGTTGTCGCAATTGTGCGAGATATCACAGAACGCAAACAAACGGAAGTCACTTTGAGAAATTTGGCACAAAAGTTTGCAAAAGTTTTTCGCTCCAGTCCTAATCCTATCTCAATCAGCACTCTGAGTGAAGGACGCTATATAGAAGTGAATGATAGTTTTGTCCAACAGTCGGGTTATGAACGAGAGGAAATAATTGGTCGTACTGCTTTTGATTTAAATGTTTGGGTGAATCAGAGCGATCGCACCACTGTGTTACAACAATTGCAAAAACATGGGGTCGTTCGCAACATGGAATTTGAATTCCGCCGCAAGTCTGGCGAGATACGGACTGGACTATTTTCAGCGGAAGTCATTCATTTAGATGGTATTCCCTGCTTATTGTCAGTAAATCACGACATCACAGAACGCAAAAAAGCAGAAATTGCCCTGCGCGAGTCAGAGGAAAAGTTTTCTAAAGCCTTTTGTTCTAGTCCAAACCCAATTACTATCCTGACTCTTAAAGATGGACGCTATGTTGAAGTCAACGATACCTTTTTACAAATTACTGGTTTTTGTCGGGAAGAAGTGATTGGTCGTACCCGTAATGAGTTAAATGTTTTAGTCAATCCCTCTGACCTCAACAGAGTAGAGCAAATGCTGCAAGAGCAGGGGTTTATTCGTAATTTAGAAACAGAACTTTACACAAAGTCTGGTGAGAGTAGAGTGGTGCTGTTCTCAGCCGAGGTGATGACTTTGGGTGGAGAGCCTTGTATGCTTTGTGTCACGAATGATATTACAGAACGCAAGCAAGCGGAAGAATTTCTGCAACTCTCTTCAAAACGCGATCGCCTATTGGCTCAAACGCTATCGCGAATTCGTCAATCGCTCAATGTAGACCAAATTCTGCAAACGACTGTCAATGAAGTTCGGCAATTTCTAGAAGCAGATCGAGTTTTTATTGCTTTCAATGATACGAATGCTCAATCCAAAATTCTTGCCGAATCAGTAGCTTCTAAATATCCATCAGTCCTAAATTGGAGAAGCGACGATAAAACTTTTCTCAAAGAGCTGAAAACACTACTAAGTAGCAATAAGGTACGTATAGTAGAAGATACTACACAAGTAGAAGTATCTCCCCAGATAAAAGCGCTTTACAAACAATTCCAAACCAGAGCGAGCTTGGCTGTACCCATCATACAAGGCAAGGAATTGTTTGGTGCATTGATTGCCAACCAGTGTACGAAACCACGCCATTGGACTGCGATAGAAATTGATTTGGTTCAGCAAATGTCTGAACAATTGGCGATCGCCATTCAGCAAGGACAACTTTATCAAAAACTAGAGCAACTGAATACGAATTTGGAACGCCAAGTAGAAGAGCGTACTGCACAGCTACAGCAGAAAATGCTGGAACTTCAAGAATTGAACTGTGTAAAAGATGTCGTTTTGCACACCGTTTCCCATGAACTGCGGACTTCAGTGATGGGTAATTTGATGGTATTGAATAATTTGCTTAATAAAGGACAAGGGGAGGACAACCCCACGAGGACATCTTCTGCGTTGAGGGGAGGACATCCCTGTACAAAGGTTTCCTCTGATAAAAACTATGCCTTGCGGACACGCTACACAAATCAAAAGCTCCCTCGGTTGAGGGGAGTATCACCAGACAAAGAGAACTCTTTTTCCCCATCTCCCCCATCCCCTCTTTTTGTGTCTCGCTCAATCATTGAGCGCATGATTCAAGGGAATGACCGTCAACTGGAGATGATTGAATCACTACTTGAACTACATTCTACCGAAGCACAGGGAATTGTCCTCCATCGTGAGGTAGTTTCTTTTAACTTATTGATTGGTATAATAATCAGAGATTTGGAGCCAATCCTGACACAGCATCAATCAACTGTGAAAAATTTGGTTCCAGACGATTTACCATCAGTCATTGCCGACCCGGCTCAGCTACAGAAAGTTTTTGTCAACTTGTTGAATCATAGCTGGCAACACAATCCACCAGGGTAAATTTTACCCTAAAAGCCACAGTTGAGACAGGAAGGATTCGCTTACACATTCAAGATGACGGTGTGGGGATGAGTAAGTTGGAATGCGATCGCCTCTTCGATTTGTATGTGCGCGAGCCACAAGCCCGTTGTTCAACAAGGATTGGCGTAAAAATGTATCTTTGTCGGCAAATTATTAAAGCACATGGTGGTGAAATTGGTGTCACTTGCAACCGTAAGCGCGGTTTAACCTTCTACTTCACATTACCTCTAGCAATTCCATCTTAAGATGTTAATTCAATCAGTCACCAGTCATCAGTTATCAGTGAACAGGTTTATGGTGGGGGGATTGGAAAGAGCAACCATTATCAACCAGCAATTGGTGGAAAACAAAAAAGACCAAAAGGATGAAACTGCTGAGTGGTCACTGTTGAAGATGAGGGTGCAATGGCAAAGATAAAGAAGGCAAAAGCCTTCCTTGTTGTGAGAAGATTTGGTCAGAGGCTAACGGCAACCGTATTTAGAACAGTACAAAAGTGTTTGAAAAAAGCTTTTGTGATTGCCAGTTCTCTACCTGATCATGCCATTTCTTCTGATTATGAAGCTTGGCGCGATCGCTTTTTTATGGCAGAGATTATATCTGACATTGTGGATTGCGTTAATCTTAATCTTGACCTTTACTTTCCGGGACATTTACGATGCTTTATTCCACCTAAAGGAGTTGGCAAAAATTCCCCAGGATGTCAAACGCCTTTTTTATGTCCTGTATGGCGCGATGATGCTGAGTTTACTCGGCTGCTTAACTCTTCATAGAACTCAGTTCGGTCGTCGTCATCCGGGGTTTGTGTTTCTTGGCTTATCTTGGTCGATAACTCTTGTCGAGCAAATTTGGGCGACACTCAACAATTTTGCTCTACCCGATACTTTCGCTTGGTTCCTGGTGTTTCTGAGTCAAGCGACGCTCATACCAGTACGCTCTTCCCTGCACCTTGTGTCTCAACTGGGTGTTCTGGTTTACTATTTCGGCGTCAACACAGCATTGGGACTAAAGCCATTACCGACGTATACTGATAGACCGATGTACACGGTCACAATGATTTTAGCCCTGTTTTGGTTCTGTTTCATCTGTAATCTTGGTGTCTATCTGTATGACCGTCTGCAACGTTCTGAATTTTTTTGCCCGTAAAGAACTAGAAGCAGCATATCAAAAACTAGGGGCTACAGAAGAAAAATACCGCAGCATTTTTGAAAACGCAGTA
>JAAUSC010000343.1 GCA_012031965.1 Scytonema sp. RU_4_4 | reverse complement strand
CGCCCCAACGCCCAACACCACAACGCAATTTATTTTTAGTCATTAGTCATTAGTCATTAGTCATTAGTCATTAGTCATTAGTCATTAGTCATTAGTCATTAGTCATTAGTCATTAGTCATTAGTCATTAGTCATTAGTCATTAGTCATTAGCTATTAACAAATGACTAATGACAAAGGATAACTAACAAGTTATTAGCTTATCATCTACTGTTTCATTTCAGGATTTTTCCTGATTGTCAAGTGATAAAAAAGCAACTTTTGCAGCAGCTTGTTCGGAAGCTTTGATAGAACGTCCTTTTCCTTCACCTAGCTTTTGTCCGTGTAGCCATACCTCAGCAAGGAAACGCTCTTGATTGTGCTGTGGTTGATTCATTTCCACAACTCGATATTCAGGTAATACCTTATACTTTGCTTGAGTCCATTCTTGCAGAGCTGCTTTATAGTTAAATCTAGCCGGATCGAGGCGAATTTCTGCTGCAAGTTGTTTGAAGTGAGGGTCTAGCCAAGAGCGGATGAGTTGGAGATTGTTCGTACTCAAATAAAGAGCACCTAAGACTGCTTCAAAGGCATCAGCAAGTCTTGATTCTTGACCAACTTTATCAGCAGTTGCACTGCCTGCAACGAGTAAATGTAACTCCAAGCCGTATTCTCTGGCTAGTTGGGCGAGAATGCGATCGCTCACCAACACCGAACGAATCGCTGCAAAATCTCCTACTGGACAATCGGGATAATTTTCCCACAGAACAATAGCTGCTACTAATCGCACGACTGCATCGCCGACAAACTCCAAATGTTCATAATTTGCTGACTCGGAGACAGTGGGATGAGTCAGCGCTAAGTCCAGCAGTTCCCACTTTATAGGCGCATCTGCCGAGAGACCTAATTTTCTGATTAAGCTTTCGAGTTGTCGTTGACGGCGTGGATAAGCAATGCTCATTAGTTATTAGCATGAGTCATGATTGAGAAGAATGCAGAATCACAGAACTCAGGATATGCCCGTAGGGCACGCGTAAGCATTCGCGTAGCATTCGCGAGTGCGACAAGGGCGTCTGCGTAAGAGATACAGAATAACCCCAAAGAATGTTGACGCTGCATTCAGTATTAAAAAAGTTTTAACAAAAGACAAAAAAGAGGGAGAGAGTCGGAACGTAAGCCGGGTTCTGTTCTCTTAATCTAGAAAGGCATACAACTTTTCTATATCAAGAGGGCGGTTATCTATCTGGGACGCTTGTTACCAAACGCCTCTAGCGGCTCTTATAAGAGCGGAACTGGTAAAAGACCAACCGTAGTTCCTTGTGACCTTGCTCCCAACCGGGGTTTACCGAGCCACGACCTCTCGGTCGTGCTGGTGCGCTCTTACCGCACCTTTGCACCCTTACCCTCTTCAGTTATCAGTTATCAGTTATCAGTTATCAGTAACTGACTGTGTACTGTTCACTGTTCACTGTTTACTGAAAAAGGGCGGTATGTTTCTGTGGCACTATCCTCGCGATCGCTCGCACTGGGCGTTATCCAGCAAGTCTGGTCTTTCGGGAGTCCGGACTTTCCTCAAAGCAGTTTCAATGAAACTGGTCTGTAACCACCTGCGCCTACTCTCTCCTAATATTTAGTGTAATCTTTGAATGACCAAACTAGTCGTTTAAGTTTACCGCCTCTTATTCCAAGGTAGAGCATAGGTCCAAGGGAGTTTTCTAACAGTGAAAGGACACTTGACAATGCAAAGGGGAGGAGCATTAATACCCTGAGCTACACCCACATTTGTTTCGGCTAGCCGGAACACTAAATCTAGTGAAAACTCAAAGTTGCGTTTTCGGCTCATAAATTTGTTAAACTCAATTCTTTGTGCCTTAATAGGGCTTTTTTTCCATTTGAGGACATTGGCTATCGAGTTTTTTGTTGCTGTGTATGTTTTAGATATCTGATCGAGCTGGAAAACACTTTCAGATGAAACTGATTCTTTAAGTGTTTTTTTAGGAACAATGAGACTGGGGCTTTGAAATACGCCTAAGTCACGAGTTATATCTGGTGACATCCGAATTACTCGCTTTGAAGTACCATCAAATTCCTCAAAAGCGCAATTGTCCCAATCAACGTATATTGCTAAATCCTCAGATTTATTTTCAATATTAATCGATAAAGATTGTGGTTTTTCAATGTCGAACGTACCTGCCAATCCTCCAAAACTAATTCCTATTTTATCTTTAAGATTTTGGGCTTGCAGTTGCTCTTCTACAGATGCTTTATTGAATTCTATCTTGACTTGTTCTGCAATTGATTCAACCATTTGATTAATGGTGTAAGTAATGCCAATTATATAAAGCGTCAAAATCAGTAAATTATTGTCGCCGTTTCTCATAACTTAGTTCATGAACTCCTTTGTACCAATTTTGAATACTCAACTGACAGATCATCTCAAATCTTGGAATCAGGGTTAATTTTTGAGAAATTCTGAAACCAGCCTCTTTGCCAGAAGATGAAGACCAGTAAAAAGGCAATTGCTGCCATAAATGCTAAACAAATAGGATAACCCCAATACCAATTGAGTTCAGGCATATTATATGGTGATTTGTCAGTATTGAAGTTCATCCCATAAATTCCGGCAATAAAGGTAAGCGGAATAAAAATTGACGACATAACTGTCAAAAACTTCATGACCTCATTCATTCTATTACTGACTGCCGAAAGATAAACATCCATCAATCCAGATGCAAGTTCCCGGTAAGTTTCTAGCATATCCATAACCTGCACTGCATGATCGTAACAGTCTCGCAGGTAAATTCTTACCTCTTCACTGATAAGTTCATTACCATCGCGAATCAAAGAATTAATGGCATCTCGTTGAGGCCAGATGTAGCGACGCAACTGCAGTAATTGTCGTCTAATTTGATAAATTTTTTGTAGTGTTTGTCGCGAAGAGTTTACCAGGACTTCTTCCTCTAACTCTTCTATTTGCTCACCGTAACGCTCTAGAACTGGAAAAAAGCCATCGATAATTGCATCTAATAAACTATAGGCTAAATAATCTGCTCCGTGCTTGCGGATAATGCCTTTGTTATTACAAATTCGCAAGCGCACTCCTTCCAAGCAATCATGCTCTGGTTCCTCTTGTACTGTCAGTAAGTAATGTTTCCCCAACACCAAACTGACTTGCTCACTATAAAATCCATATTTTCTTTCTTTTGGCACGACCATTCTGCAAATAATCACCAAATGGTTTTCATACTCTTCTATTTTTGGACGCTCTGCCACATTGACTATATCTTCTAAAACCAAAGGATGTAAGTCAAACACCTTCCCTAGCCGTCGCAAAATGTCTTCATCACCTAAACCTTGGACTTCTACCCAAGAAACAGATTCCTTATCTAGATAGGAAGCGCACTCTTCCGGGGTTTCTATTTCTTTACGGATAACATCGCTAGTATTGTAGTCAATTAATGTCATCTCTGGTGGTGAAGCATCTGCGGGAATAATGATGGTTCCTGGTATAGTTCCAGGTTGATGATAGAAGTTATTTTTTTTATAAGGTTTAGTGACGATTTGATGCAATTGACGAAGTTTTTTTGCCATGAGTTTTTACCTGATTTCATTATTAGTTATTAGTCATGAGTCATGACAAGAGCTATCTTAACCACAGTTGAGAACCTCTAGAAATTAGCAATACTATGAAAAAATAGTTTGTCTTGCAAAGACAAACTACTTCAAAAATATTAATACAATCTTTGAAACTATATTCAACTTATGCTGTCCATATCAACCTACAGCAGAATAGAGGTGTCTCGCGCAGCGTACCGAAGGCATAGCACAAAGTTTGGTGCGTAGCACCTCCTTTTGAGGGGTTTTCAGCCAGCCCTTTTTATAAGTTAAGCCACCCTCATAAGATGGGTGGCTTTTTTACTCTCTACAAAATCTAACAATCTTTGATATCTAGCTCATAGCCGCACTGCTGCGATCATAGGTCATGCGAGCGTTAGGATCTATTTTTCCTTGTAAAGGGTTCCAGTAGTGAGAGACTTCTCCAGGAAGACCTAATTCCTCACCAGTGCGCCCCAGCATTGATTGTTGACGATTCTTAATGAGCTGATAGTGACGCATCATCAAAGCACGGGCTTTTTCTTGAGTAGACATACCAAAGTCCTCCCTAGTAGTTTCAGTAATATTATGATTAGCCAACTTTGCTTATTTTATTATATTCTAACAAAATTCTGTATCCAAATTTACAGAATTATATTTTTCATAAAAATTAATATGTAATGAGCAGGAGCAAAGGAAATGCCTGAGTAAGCTTACCGCTTCATTAAAACCGGAAAAATCTGCCTTAGCGTAGCGGCTCCCCTTGGGAGCTTCCTCATTACTAATTAGTTGGTGAGCGCGCCAACGATCTGGGCGGAAAAATCGCCCAAACCTGAGATTTTGGTAAAAAATGAGTATTTATACATGGGCGATTTTTCCGGAGG
>JAAUSC010000342.1 GCA_012031965.1 Scytonema sp. RU_4_4 | reverse complement strand
GGCAAGGGGACGAGGGACAGGGGCAAGGGGAAGGGACGACGGGACGAAGGAGGACAAGGGGACACGGGGACAAGGGGACAAGGGGATAAGCAGACAAGGGGATAAGCAGACAGGGCGAGTTATGGAACAAACCTCTCCTCCCCCCTTCTCCCCCTCTCCTTGTCCCCCCCTCCTCTTCCTTAGTGCTGCTGATACCGATTATGCTGAGGAGGAGGAAAGAAAAGAAGCGGTTCTTGCTTTCCAAAATGTCCGTCAGCAATTAGGAAAAACCTATCTCCCTCTCATTAACGGCGAGTATGTTAAGACACAACAAGTTATAGATTCTGTTAACCCCTCGAATTTTAGTCAGGTTATTGGTAAAGTCGGACTCCTCAGTGTTGAACAAGCCCAACAAGCAATGCAAGCCGCAAAGGCTGCATTTCCTGCTTGGCGTAAAACACCTGTAAAAGAACGCGCTGGAATATTACGAAAAGCGGCTGATTTGATGGAACAACGCCGCGCTGAACTTTCGGTTTGGATAGTTTTGGAAGTTGGGAAACCAGTGCGGGAGGCGGATGCTGAGGTTTCTGAGGCGATAGATTTTTGTCGCTACTACGCCTCGGAGATGGAACGGTTGGAGCAGGGGTACAATTATGACGTTGCTGGGGAAATGAATCGTTATATTTACCAGCCACGAGGAATTGCTGTGGTGATTTCTCCCTGGAATTTTCCTCTTGCTATTGCGACGGGGATGACGGTTGCAGCTTTGGTGACAGGAAATTGTACTTTGTTGAAACCAGCGGAAGCATCTTCTGTCATTGCAGCGAAACTGACGGAAGTTTTGGTCGATGCTGGAATTCCTAAAGGTGTTTTTCAATACGTTCCTGGTAAGGGTTCGCAAGTTGGGGCTTATCTGGTGAATCACGTGGATACTCATGTGATTGCTTTTACTGGTTCACAGGAGGTTGGTTGTCGGATTTACGCAGAGGCGGCAGTTCTTAAACCTGGTCAACAGCATATGAAACGAGTCATTGCTGAGATGGGTGGGAAGAATGCCATTATTGTGGATGAAAGTGCTGATTTAGACCAAGCTGTTGTTGGAGTGGTGCAGTCGGCGTTTGGTTACAGTGGGCAAAAATGTTCTGCTTGTTCGCGGGTAGTGGTGCTGGAACCAATTTACGATACTTTTGTGCAGCGGTTCGTGGAAGCGACGAAATCGCTCAATATTGGGGAGACTGAGTTACCAAGTACGCAAGTTGGACCAGTGATTGATGCGAATGCACATAGCCGCATTCGTGAGTATATCGAAAAAGGTAAGGCAGAAGCAAAGGTGGCTTTGGAAATGCCAGCACCGGATAACGGGTATTTTATCGGTCCTGTTATCTTTAAAGATGTACCAGCAAATGGGGTTATTGCTCAACAAGAAATTTTTGGTCCGGTTGTCGCGGTTATCAAGGTGAAGAATTTCAAAGAGGCGCTGGAAGTTGCTAACGGTACTAACTACGCCTTGACTGGAGGACTTTACTCTAGAACTCCTTCACACATTGAGAAGGCGCAGGATGAGTTTGAAGTCGGGAATTTGTACATTAACCGCAATATTACGGGTGCTATAGTTGCACGACAGCCGTTTGGTGGTTTCAAACTTTCTGGTGTTGGTTCTAAGGCTGGGGGACCAGATTATCTACTGCAGTTTTTAGAACCGCGTACGGTGACGGAGAATATTCAACGTCAAGGTTTTGCGCCGATTGAGGGAGCAGAGTAACAATTCAAAGTTCAAAATTAAAGTAAGTTAGTAGGGTGGGCAATTTTGCCCACCTGATTTTATCGAACCGCCAAGACGCGTTCGCATAGAGCGCTTCTTCGCGCATTGCGTTCAGATAGAATAAAAAAACCGCAGAGGCGCAGAGAACACAGAGAAAGAGAGAAAGAGAGGGATAGTTCTCTGTATAAATGCAATTTAGTATCAGGAATTTCAATGAAGGATGTCATCGTTAGAGTTGCTGATTGGCATGAGTTTTCAGCAATTCAAGCAATCAGGAAGTCTGTTTTTCAGGAGGAACAAGGTGTAGATCCTGATTTAGATTTTGACGGTGAAGATGAAACATCCCAGCAGTTGATTGCTTCTTTAAATGGGGAGTATGTGGGAACTGCTAGGATTAGATATTTGGATGGAAAAACTGCGAAGATTGAAAGGCTTGCTGTTTTACCAGTAGGTAGAGGGTATGGTGTTGGCAAGAAAATTATGGAAAAGGCTTTGGAGGCTATAGCTAGTCAAAATATTCCAGAAGTTGTGGTTAATGCCCAAGAATATATCAAGGGTTTGTATCAACAGTTGGGTTTTCAGGAAGAAGGAGAGGTTTTTGAAGAGGCTGGCATTCGCCATGTGAAAATGAGGAAGAAATTAAATCAGTGAACAATGAACGGTGAACAGTGAGTCCAGCGCTGCAGGCGAGTTTCCCGCCGTAGGCGATTGGTGTAGACGCCCGGAGGGCGGCTTCTCGTAGAGTACCCGAATGGTGAACAGTTATCTGTTGGTTTTAGGCAACAAGTATTGGTAACTGGTAACTGATAACTCTCATTTAATCGGCGATACGCGTTCGCGTAAGCGCGCCGCTCTGCGGCTCAGCATCAAGCCTCCGGCTTATCGCCCAGTTCAAATGTTTTTCACAATTATTGACTAAAGCCTCAATCTCTATACGTATTTCGGCGGATAGCCTTATCTCGCGAATAGTTGAATTTCGTAGTAAGGCAAGGGGTTTTGTCCGGCTCCCATCAGCCATTGGGCATCGGGTTTCCAGGCTCCATTGGGTTCTTCCCGGCGGCGGGTGTGGACAGTCAGCTTGTTGCTTTCAAACTTCAGTAGGTTGTATTGCAAGGGATAACCGGGAACCCACTCACGCATGGGTGCGCCAAACGTGCCAGCACAAATGCGATCGAGTTTTCGCCCATTAGTGCTGAGATCGTAGCGGTAGAGGCTGGTTTCGGCTTTGTGGATGTGTCCGTGGAGGAAAAAGCGGAACCCAGCGACGGCGAGTCTTTCTATGAAACCTTGGTCTTTGATGCCATCGCCCCAAGGACTGTCGAGGGGATGATGCCAAACCGCAATTTTGATGCAATTGTGATATTTTTCTCGGTTGTGGCGAATTTCAGTCAGCGCGTTGCTGAGGGCATCATTATTAATGCTGGCACGGGATTTGTAATGGTGATCCAGTTGCCAAGCGGAGTTGAGTCCCAGTATCAACAGGTTTTGGTCGGGGAAATGGTCTAGGGTGTATTGCTGGTCATAGTCTAGGGGATAAGGTTTGTCTTTGATAGCTTGGTAGAAGTTGCTGAAGTTGGCAAAGCGCTGTTTGTATTCCTCTTCGTCTCGAACTTCTATGTAGTTACCATCGATATAGCTTGCTTCATTCGGTTCGCCCTGATATTCTTCGCGTCGATGTAAGTTATATGCCTTTTTTGCTAGTTTCCAATTTAGGTCATGGTTGCCAGGAACGATGATAATTTGCTCAGGCTTCAAGGGGAAATCTTGGTGGAGGTTGTGAAGAAATTGCTGGGCGGCTTGGTATTCTTCCGGGATGGAGTAATTGGCGATGTCGCCGGAGAGGATGAGAGAGTCGAGGCGAGGGATGTTGAGTTCGTTGTGTAGATCCTCAGCGAGTTGGTTAGACCAAAGTTGGGCTTATTCAGATGTGCTGAAGTGGAGATCGGAGAGGTGGAGAATGTGCATTAGGGGAATAGAAATAGATTGTGCTGGTGAAATATTTGGTTGAGGTTTCAGCGGGGTTTCTGGTTGCGTGAGAGTATAATTGTAATACTTATAGCGCTCTTGGATTGCAGCAATTGTATTGAATAAATAGCTTTCACCAGTTGTTATTAGAAGCTCAGATAGCTCGGGTAGTAATCCAGAGCTAGCAATCTTTTCTAACGCCTCAGCCGCCCTCTTACGCACAGCAGAATCTTCATGGTTCAAAGCTTGCACTAGTATCGGAACTGCTGCTTCATCACCAATTTTTCCTAACGCCTCAGCCGCACTCATACGCACAGCAGAATCTTCATGGTTCAAAGCTTGCACTAGTGCCGAAACTGCTACTTCATTACCAATTTCTCCTAATGCCTCAGCCGCCCTCCCACGCACTTCATAATGTTCATCATTTAAAGCTTGTACTAGGGCGGTAACTGCTGCTTCATTGCCAATTTTTCCTAATGCATAAACCGCGTTCCCAGGCACAAAAGGATGTTCATCGTTCAAAGCTTGCACTAGTGCCGGAACTGCTGCTTCATCACCAATTTTTCCTAACGCCTGAGCCGCCATACACACCACATAAAATCTTCATGTCTAAAGCTTGCACTAGGTGCGAAACAACTGCTTCATCACCAATATTTCCTAACGCCTGAGCCGCCACTCCCACGCACTTCATAATCGATTGCATCAGTTAAAGCTTGTACTAGGGCGGTAACTGCTGCTTCATTACCAATATTT
>JAAUSC010000341.1 GCA_012031965.1 Scytonema sp. RU_4_4 | reverse complement strand
TTTCCCTTCAGTCCAACTCCGCGTTTCACTTCCGACCTTAAATCCGCAATTTTCTGGAATTATTAACCCCAAATGACATCCAATATAAGTATTTGTAGCATCGCTTGAGTATCGTTTAATATACTCCTCAAGATGACTGAAAAATTCTGTTTTACTACTGCACGAGAATAGCAGTTTTACGTTCAACTAATTTGGCAATAGAATTTATTGTGCGAAAATTTTCAAACTCCAAATCCTCATTTTCAATAGCAATTTGAAACTCTTGCTCTACAAATAGAACAAGTTGCATGGCAAACATCGAATTAACAAAACCTAGAGCAAAAATGTCTTCATCTGGTTGTAAATCGTGACTGCCGAAAAATTTTGACAGGAAAGCTTTGATTCTAGCTTGAATTTCGTTCATTATTCTAAGGTTATTCCTATTTATTTATACACGTAAAATCCTTTACCATTTTTTCTGCCATACAACCCCGCATCTACCATTTTTTTGAGTAAAGGGCATGGTCTATATTTACTATCGTTAAAGTTTTCGTACAAAACTTCAATAGAAAATAAAATGGTGTCTAGACCAATCAAATCTGCTGTTTCTAAAGGACCCATTTTGTGACCAAAACAGCCTTTAAAGATTTTGTCTACGTCTTCTGCTGTCGCAACTTGGTCTTGTAACAGAAAAACAGCTTCGTTAATAGTTAACATTAACACACGGTTGGAAACAAAACCCGGTGAATCATTCACAATTATGCATTCTTTACCCATTTGAGCTAGCATTTTTTTTGCTGTCTCAATTGTAGTCTCAGAGGTATGATATCCACGAATCATCTCTACCATTGACTTCATCGGTACAGGATTCATAAAGTGAATCCCGAGAACTTTATCAGCACGTTTTGTGACTGAAGCAATGCGGGTAATGGGAATTGCTGAGGTGTTAGCAGCGAAGACACAATCTGCTGTGCAGATAGAATCTAGTAGTGGATATACCTTATTTTTAATATCCCACTTTTCGGTGACATTTTCAACTACAAAATCTGCATTTTCTAAAATTTTATAGTTTTTTGAAAATTCTATTTTTCGATGATATCATCTGGGCTTTCTTGGCGATTGCCTTTTTTGAACAAACCCTGAAAGCGGATATTATTCCTGATTTCCTGTTTAGCTTTATCCAGAATATCTTCCGAAGTGTCTACAAGAAGAACTTGATGATCCGTTTGAGCAAGGTTCTGGGCAACCCCTATTCCCATCACTCCTGCACCAACAACGCCTACTGTTTTAATGTTCATATATTTGAACCTCCTTTGTCACCTAAACAGAAATATTTGAAACAAGCTTTTCTGCTTTTTCCTCACTCAGTTCTTCTAATTCTCCGATTAGTCTTTCCTCAATCACAAAAGACAATTCAGCTACAGTTGGCGCTTCAAAAACACAGCGTAATGATAGTTCAACCTGAAAATCTTGACGAAGCTGAGAAACTAGTTGAATTGCGATTAAGGAGTGTCCACCCAAATCAAAAAAATTATCATCAATACCGACCTGCTCAATACCCAATAATTCTTGCCAAATAACAGCGATTCTTTTTTCGACTGCATTGCTGGGTTCAACATAAGCAGTTTCTAAAGTAGGTCTTGGGTATACTGTTTTAGATTGGCGAGATTGTTCTGATATTTTTGATAAAAGTGGTACAACAAAAGCTTTATGTTCCTCTATTGAATTTTGCAGGTTTCTGGTTGATACAACTATTTGAGGTAAATTTTTAGATAAAATTCTCTCAAATGCATCTGCACCTTCTGGAAAAGATATACCATATTTATTCCTAAGTTGCTGAATCTCAGCTTGAATACTTGGCGCAAATGCAAGCAAAGATTTTTGCCAACTGTCCCATTGCCACCAATCCCAATTAATCGAGACAGTAGGAATTTGTTTTTGGTAAAAATTGTAATGAGCAAAGGCATCAAGAAAGGCGTTAACTGCACAATAATCCACTTGTCCTATACCACCTGTAATTGCAGTATTAGAGGAGAATAAGACAAGGAAGTCTAAGTTTACATCCTGCAAAACAGCATCCAAAACCAAGGTACCTTTCAGTTTCGGCTGAAAAACCTTTGCTACCAATTCAGGTGTTTTGAGTTGAATCAAACCTGCACCTGGAGTACCGGCAGAATGAATCACTCCATGAATATTACCAAAGCGATCGCGTACCTCATTAATCGCATTCTGCATTTGTTCGATGTTAGCAACATCTGCTGTGAGGACTAAAACCTCTGCACCTAACTCCTCTAAATGCTGAACTTTTCTGATTTTCGTTTCTAGCAAATCATCTTTGTCTTGGCTTAGTAGCAATTCCTCCCACTCGGCTTTTGGAGGTAATCCCGAACGTCCAATCAGTACTAGTTTTGCTTGCACTGTCTTCGCCAAATGTTCTGCGATCGCCAGTCCAATACCTCCTAATCCACCTGTAATTACGTAAACTCCTCCTTCTCGTAATCTGTTTTTAGATATAGTTTGCCTTTCGATTGGTAAGGGTTCAAAACACTGTACCCATCGTTGGTTCCCACGATATGCAATTACTTGGTCAGATGTTGCTGTAGCAAGTTCTATCAAAAGATAGTCTATTAACTGCTGCCATTGCTTAGTATCAAACTGGGGAAGCGTAATATCGATGCTGCGGCACGAGATGTGGGAATATTCTTGAGGAACAACTTTACATAGCCCAAGGATTGTCGCCTTTTCCGGACATAAATATTCTTCATCAAGCACCTGTTGCAGGTTGTTAGAAACAACACTAATCTCCACGGAGTTGCTAAGATTTTGCTCTCCCAAAGCTTGTGTGAGAAAGAGTAAACTCCAGAAACTTACATCCTGAGCCGCTTCAAAATACTCATGTCTCGAGGTTTCATTATCATATGATGTAATGTTCCACAAATGAGTAATTCTATTGGGTATTTTACCCAAATTGCGAATATTTTTAAGTAAAGCATCATAGTCATCTCTGCTTTGGGGATTAATCGTATATTCCCAATCAGCAATTTGACTAAATTGCTCTCCTACTTTGACAGTTATAACATTTTCATGCTCGCCTTTGAGCCGTTCTACTATTTGATTACCAATACCGCAAGCATCAACAAATACTAACCAACAATGGCTTGGCTCTATGATTATTTCTTGTGCGACAGACACAAGAGGAGCAGAACGTTTCCAAGAAGGAACGTTAAACCAGTTGGTGACATCAAGCTTTTCATCTGAAAATGCTTGATGTGTAGTGAAATGACTCGTTCGTTCTTGTGGTTCTATCCAGTAACGTTGACGTTCAAAAGGATACGTTGGTAAAGGAATACGATGACGATCTCGCGAGCATAAAATCCCGACCAATCTATTTCTAATCCTGCTAACCAAAGTCTACCCAATGTTTTCAGTAAAAATGCCAAGTCTGATTGTCGATCGTAGGAATATCTAAGGGAGGGTAAGACAATCTGACTGACTGTTGGATTATTTTCTATACATTGAAGGGCAAAACTACCTAGAATCTGTCCTGGACCTACTTCCAACAAAATCGGATGCTGTTGTTTCCACAACTCTTGCATACCTGGAGCAAATAACACAGGTTGACACAGATGCTTAACCCAATAATCGGGATTTGTGGCTTCTGCTGCTGTTATCCAAGTTCCGGTGACGTTTGATACATAAGGAATTTTTGGTGCTTGGAGGTTAAATGTGTTTACCAACTCACGTAAATTAGGGGCAATAGCCTCCATCATTTGGGAGTGAAAAGCGTGGGAAGTTTCGAGACGACGACAAGCTAAACCTCTTTCAGTTAACTGTTGTTCAAGAGCCTCTACAGCCTTAGTTTCACCTGCAACTACGCACATAGATTGTCCGTTGACCGCAGAGAGTGAGAGTTTGTCATTGAGTAGGGGAGATATTTCCGCTTGCGAAAGTGGAACTGCAAGCATTGCTCCACCAGGCAACTTTTGAATCATCTGCGCTCTAGCAGCAATCAGTTTTAAGCCTTCTTCTAGAGATAAAACCCCTGCCAAAGTCGCTGCGACATACTCGCCAATACTGTAACCAATCATTGCTTGGGGACGAATTCCCCAGGATATCAATAGCTGAGCTAAGGCATATTCAATAACAAAAACGGCTGGTTGAACTAGATTGGTTTGATTGAGTAAGGAGGTTGCCGACAACAATTGTGCATCTGGTTGTTCCTCATTTCTACTCAACATTTTTCGCAAATCCAAACCTGAAGATTCAGATGTCGATTGTTGGTTTTCTTGAGTTTGTGGAGAATTTCTGTTTGGATAAAGGACATCTCGTAAATCTTGACCAAGAAGCGGTTTCAGAAATTCACAACAGTAATCAACTTGCTTGCGAAAGATAGATTCAACTTGATAAAGTTCCCAACCCATATTTACATATTGAGTACCAAGACCGGGGAACATAAAAGCTACAGACCTTTCCTGCGTTTGTTGGGTGTTGCTGAGTACTCTTTTTGGATTTTCAA
>JAAUSC010000127.1 GCA_012031965.1 Scytonema sp. RU_4_4 | reverse complement strand
TTGATTGACACATATAACTATCCATAGGAATTTGATATCGTTATTATAATTTGATTTTTTTATATAGTCCTCAAGATAGATGTGAAGTTAAAAAAAAATGGTAATAAAGTACAAAGAGTAGCTGCACTATGGCCGGTCAGCACAAATATTGGAGGTGGCGCTTAAAGGGTGCAAAAATGACATAAAAATACCTTGTTCATAGGAAGTTTGGTGAATTCCAACTTCAAACAAAGGAGGTATCAATACCTGGAGTAAAAGTATCTCAACCCTTGTTCAACGACCACTTTTTTAACCAGCTGAACCAAGAAAACGTATGAAAATCGCTCAAGTTGCCCCCTTGTGGGAACGAGTTCCACCTTCAACTTACGGAGGAATTGAACTCGTAGTGAGTCACCTGACTGATGAACTGGTACGTCGCGGTCATGACGTTACTTTGTTTGCTTCTGGTGATTCGCAAACATTAGCTAGATTGGAAGCAGTCTATCCTCGTGCATTACGCTTGGACCCAAACATCAAAGAGGGTATGATGTACGAAATGCTTGAAGCTAGCCAAGTTTACCAACAAGCGGAGGAATTCGACATCATTCATTCTCATGTAGGGGCTTGGACATTGGCATTAGCAAGTATGGTGTCAATACCAACAGTACATACCCTGCATGGTGCTTTTACCAACGACAGTGCAAAAGTATATACCCTTCATCGAACGCAACCATACATCAGTATCAGTGATGCCCAGCGTCAACTAGACTTGAATTACGTCAGCACAGTTTACAATGGCATCAAAATCGAAGATTACCCATTTGTTGCGCAAGCAAAAGAACCACCATATCTGGCGTTCTTAGGCAGATTTTCGCCAGAAAAGGGACCACAACATGCGATCGCCATCGCAAAACAAGCCGGTTGGCGCTTGAAAATGGCAGGGAAAGTAGATGTTGTAGACACAGAGTTTTTTGAAAAAGAAATAGCCCCACTCATTGATGGTCAGCAAATAGAATACTTGGGCGAAGTAGACCATGCTGCCAAAGTAGAATTGTTGGGGAACGCATCAATGACTCTGTTTCCCATCACCTGGAGAGAACCCTTTGGCTTAGTCATGATTGAATCAATGGCAACTGGGACACCAGTCATTGGGATTAACATGGGTTCGGTACCAGAAGTTATTGCCCACGGAAAAACAGGTTTTGTTTGCCACAGCTATGAGCAGATGGCACAAATGATTCCAGCTGCATTGAAATTAAATCGCCAAACCTGTCGAGAATACGTGGAAAACAGGTTCACCGTTAGCCAAATGGTGGATGGGTATGAAGCAGTCTATGAACAAATCCTCAAAGGGCGTACTCCAAAGAATGGACTGATTCATGCTCTGAAAAACTCACTCGAATCAATAGCTTTTGTGAAGTAAAGCTGCAATGATCAGCTTTCAGTGCAAAGGAGAAAATATGAAAACGACAACGTATGGTTGTCCGTGTTGTGGTAGTTGTTTACTGCGTCATGTGCGTCACACAGGAATCTACTGGTTTTGTCAATCTTGCAGGCAAGAAGTCCCGCCTTTACAGGCTTATCAGCAAGAGTCTTTAACTCACAGACGTATTCAAAACCGTCCACTCTCATCTAAACTCATCCTGGCACGATGACAGCTTCAGTGCAGCCATAACTAACTGTCATCTGCATCCTACCTCCAATACATCTCCAACTCAATAGAATTAGGTTAAAGCTCTTCGGTGTACTTTGTGCAGCATTCTTACTGTTTTCGGAGACATTAACCTTTCCAAGCTGGTTCCTTCATTTGGGTGTTACTTGTATTTTGTTTCCAACAATCACCCAAAGAAAGCCAGCTTTTATTAGTTTTAATCTTTTAAAGAGCAGATTGTTCCAAATTCAATTATTTTTGCTTATATAGCAATCCGGTTTGATTTTTGAAAAAATTTAAGTATCTGTAGTATCTGTAGGGTGGGCAATGCTCACCAAAACCCAGATATAACCTAAATTATAGTAGGCATTGCCCACCTTACGTGTATTTCAAAAATCAAATAGGAATCCTATAGTTTAATTTTTGATACACTAGATCAATAACAATTCAGTAAACTACCAGCAGCGGCAAGTTTGAGAGCATTGAATGGATAAGCAACAAAGACCAATCGGTGTTGATTTGTTCGCAGGTGCTGGTGGAATGACTCTTGGCTTTGAACAAGCTGGGTTTGATGTACTTGCTGCTGTGGAGTTAGACCCTATCCACTGTGCGACCCACGAGTTTAATTTCCCGTTTTGGTCTATTTTGTGCCAGAGTGTTGAGGAGACAACAGGCGAAGATATTAGAAACCGTTCTATCATTGGCAATCAGGAAATTGATGTTGTATTTGGCGGTTCCCCTTGCCAAGGCTTCTCAATAGTTGGTAAACGTGCTTTAGATGACCCCCGTAACGCCTTAGTGTTTCATTTTTTGCGGCTTGTTTTAGAGCTAAAACCGAAATACTTTGTGTTCGAGAATGTACCAGGACTCGCAGTTGGTAAATATCAAACATTTCTTTTAGAAATTATCAAGGAGTTTAAAGAGTCTGGTTATGAAGTAGAAGAAAATTATAGAGTTCTCAACGCAGCCAATTACGGAGTCCCTCAGGATAGAGCTAGGTTATTTCTCCTAGGATGTCGCAAAGGTTTACCCCTACCAAAATATCCTCAACCACAGACTCAGCCAGTAAAGTCTAAGAAATCAAAATATCTTGTCTTTCGTGCTGATTTACCAGATTGTCCCACAGTTTGGGATGCTATTGGTGATCTACCAGAAGTCGAATGTTTCCCAGAATTGCTTGACAAAGATTGGGCGATGGTCTCAAGGGGAGCCGCTCAAAGGGCGTTCGCACAGTACAGTAAACCTAGCAAATATAGTAGCCAGATGCGGGGTCTTTTTTTACCTGAAGACAACTGCTTCTATGAACGCCTGTTTGATTCTAGAATTCTGACCTCAAGCATCCGCACCCAGCACAGTTACGAATCTATAATCAGATTTCAACAGACTTTGCCTGGTGAAACTGAGCCTATTAGCCGCTTTCATAAACTTGATAAAGATGGCATTTGCAATACTCTAAGAGCGGGAACAGACAGACAACGCGGCGCTTTTACCTCTCCTCGACCAATTCATCCTTCAAGTCCGCGATGTATTACTGTCCGGGAAGCAGCGCGGCTGCACTCTTACCCCGACTGGTTTCGGTTTCATGTGACAAAGTGGCACGGCTTTCGACAAGTCGGAAATTCAGTACCACCTTTACTTGCTAAAGCAGTTGCAGCAGAAATTATCCGCGCTTTGGGAGTCGTTCCAATCAAACCACAACACAAGATAAAACTGGCAGATGAAAGCTTACTTCGACTAAATATGTCTCAAGCTGCTCGATATTACGATGTCTCTGCACAAGTTATAGAGCCGAGAAAAAGACAAGATACAAATAATACCAATTCTCCATGAATTTGCACCTATTGCGCCAAGCGCGCATACCGCACCAGGCGCAGCGGAAAGTCTGAGCGGAGGAAACCTCCGCTCTTCGCAAGCTCCTCGCGGAGCGAGGCTCAGAACTTTCCAAGACAGAGGACGCAGAAAAGAAGAAGAGGGGAGAGGTAATGGCGATAAGCCGGAGGCTTGACGCTACGCGTATCGCACTTCTGACCAACGCACTTTTCACCCACAGTTTAGAATAAGTGATAAGTGTCAAGTGATACTAAATATTAAAAATGATAAATATTGACCCCGTAATTAGTGCGATTAAACCTTTTGCTAAGCCTGCTGCAACCTTAGTCATCAATCAAGCTCAGCGTAATGAAGCTGTCATCCAAGTTTTAAAAAGTTTGAAACTTGACCCAACACAACCGCCCAAAGATGTTAATGGTGTTTATGCTTACGCTTTAGTAGAATATGGGGTGTATAAGCCAGAGCCAATTCTGAATCTTTTTAGAGAAAAAGAGATTAAAAATGCTTTTTGGCAAGCCTATACTTCAAAGAATCCATTAGGTTTTTTAAAAGAGGTCGAAAAATTTCTTAATTGGGATACTTTAGGGAATGAAATACGAGAAGCGGGAATTAACATAAAAACTGAGTTAGAAGAGTTTGGCAGAGTTTTTATCGAGGTCGCACAACGTACGACATCAGCAGAATTTCAGCCTTACCCAGACTGGAATCTAGATGAGTATCCAGAGGATTTTAAACCATTAATCCAAGAAAAGATTCGGTCTTTCTGTGGTCGTGAATTTGTTTTTGAAGCTTTTGCTCAATTCTTGAAAAACAACTCCAACGGTTACTTTACAGTCATAGGAGATGCGGGTATGGGGAAAAGCACCATTGCTGTTAAATACGTTTTCGACCACAAATCTCCTTGCTATTTTAATATTCGCGTTGAGGGTAGAAATCGCCCAGAACAGTTTTTAGAAAGTATTCGTCAACAACTGATTAAGCGTTACCAATTGCAAAATTCCGAAAAAGCTGATTTGCCAACTTTACTGGAAAAAGTCAGCAAAAAACTTCTCTCTAACGAACGCCTGGTGATTGTTAACGAACCATATCATTGCGAATGTTACCTCGTTCCCAGTCTGAGACTGGGAATGCCTATTGCGAGGCTCTGCCTCCCTTAGAAAGCGGCAGAGCCGCTAGAACTGCATTTCCAGGTAGAACCTGGAAACGAGATTTAACGAGATTTACACCGAACCAATAAAATAACAAGAAATGGTCGAAATTGCTCACAAATTAACATCAAAAAAATCCTACTTCCAAAAAGCTTATCTCAGCAGATTTCCCTATAATCTTGTGCAGTCAGGAAACTTAGAAAAGTATTAAAATCTCCTGACGAATTTTCAGTTCATAGCAGAAAAGATTAACCATCCTGAGTTTGGGGTAGATGCGCTGATTAATGATTACGATTTGGTTGATGATCCAGAAGTATTAACAAATCCAGAGTACAACCCCCATAAGGTAAGAGCGTTGAAATTGATTCAAGGAGCGCTGAAACTATCAGAGCATGTTTTATCTAAGGAGAAAACGCAACTGGTAGAGCAATTATTGGGGCGTTTGATGTCTTTTGAAGTGCCTGAGATTCAGGCAATGCTGGAGGTAGCAAAACAGTCGAAAGCTACCCCTTGGTTGCGTCCCTTGACTCCTAACTTAACAACGCCTGGGGGACGGTTAATCCGCACTCTCACTGGTCATAGCGCCTCGGTTAAAGCAGTCGCCGTTACCCCTGATGGCAAGCACGTGATTTCTGGTTCAGGTGACAACACACTCAAAGTTTGAAAGTTTAAATCAGTACACAAGTGTACAGGGAAGGAGTCAGGAGTCAGGAGTCAGGAGTCAGAAGTCGCAATTCTTTATTTCTTCCTTCTGAATCAAGAATTGCAGAATTGCTGAATTCTTCTTCAAACTGATAACTGATAACTGATAACTGATATAGCAATCCTAAATCATTTGTAAAATTCTCTCTTTTCCTCTCTCTGTGTTCTCTGCGCCTCTGCGGTTTATTTATTAAAGTCTATTTTACAAATCAGATAGGACTGCTATAACTGATAACTGTTAAATATCAGCCCATTTCCGTAGCAAATTTGCATGAGTTTTGCAAATCAAGTCAAATTCTGGTGTTTTGCCATGCTTCTGAAAAAGGACTTGACGTGCAGTTTCTAAATCAAATAAAATTTCTCTTTCCGCAGGGTCGCGGATAATACTTTGTACCCAAGTGATAGCCGCAAATCTCATACCTTCAGTTACGCTTGTCACTTGATGCAACGTTGAAGATGGATAAACAATCATCGAACCCGCTTCTAGTTTGAAAGCTTGCTCACCCAAAGAAGTATCAATGATTAATTCTCCACCAATGTAACTGCTAGGAGAACTAAGAAAGAGAGTCAATGAGACATCAGAACGAGTCAAAACTTCATTTCCCATCAGGGCATTATCGGTATGATAACCGTAGCACATTCCCGGATCATAGCGACTAAATATGATAGGTCGAATAGTTTTTGGTCTCACTGCTGCTTGAAATAAGCGATTGCGTTGCAGCGCTTGCATCACAATGCTTCTCATTTCTTCCGTTAGTGCATTATGGGGTAGTTGCAGATTATTTTTAACTTCTTTGGCATGCCATCCTGCTGTTTCTTTTCCGTCTTTAAACTCAGAAATTTTTAATTTTGAATGAATTAACTCCAACTCATCAGAGTTGAGGACATTATCAATACAAAGAATCATATGAAAAATAATTTCTTGGAGGAGTTAACCCCCTCATCAAAAGTCAAAATGATTACTTGCCTTCACCACCTTCACCACTTTCACCACCTTCACCACCTTCATCACCTTCACCACCTTCACCAGCGTCATTTGATTTTGCAGGTGCTTGAGTTTGTTCTGTTTTGGGGGTATTTTCCTCACCTTCACCACCTTCACCACCACCTCCAGTCTCATTTGCTGTACCACAGGCGGTAGTGGTAGCTGCTAGACCTAGGGCAATAAATAATGCAATTGCTTTTTTAGAACCCATGAGATACTCCTTAATTTGCTTGTGAATAATGACACATTCTTCATTGTACAGAATTAGGCAATAAAGGTAAAATTCGCAAAATATACTGTATTATTGCAGTCTCCGCACCTGGTTAAGTCAGCAACTCAATGCAATTTAACCTCCTATCGGTATAACATCATGAAAGCGGGAGTAGTCAATACTACGCTTGCCTTCCGGTGTCTTCGACAAAATATTGACAAACCGCATATTCCAAAGAATTTCCTCACCTACATACGAATGACGGGCATGGATAGTTTGGGATACGGTTTCATCAAGCCCAGTTAGGGTGACTAGGACTTCCATGTCATCCTCAAGCATCTCCTCTGGTGAGACTCCGTACAAAGGACTACTTTCGTTTATCGGGTGCATGATTGTCCAACTCAGAGCAAAAAGTGGTGAGTGACTGCGAAGCAGCGATACATCATAAAATCGACGCATCACCTCTCCTTCTTTACTTATTTCGCTGCGTACTAAAGTTACCCTGACTTGTGCTTCTAAAATCCAGTTTTGGCGTTCGTTGGCGACACGCAACATTAGAGTTGGTATATCGTTATGTGGAGTAATGACCGCTATACGGCTAAACATGACTCGCGCTTTGGGAAGAGAAAACCGAGCAAACATTAACCCAGTCGCCATCGCCAACCCCATAAGCCCTAACAGTGATTCAATAGTCACTAAGATGTTGGTGTAAACTGTTTTGGGATACATTGCCCCATAGCCAATAGATGCCATAGTCTGGACACTGAAGAAAAAGGCGTCGAAGAAATGACCCGGACGCGCATTTTCAATACCATCGCCTCCTGCAAGATATGCTAAGGCAAACAAGGCGTTAGCAAGTATATACCCAAAACCAATAAGTGCTAGAGTTTTATACCAACACAGAGTGAGTAGCAAATGATATGGGTCGCGCCAACGGTAGTTGGATGCACCTATACGTACGACGTTGAAGCCGCCATCCCGGTTAATTATCCGAGTTTTTGGGGTTTTTCGACGGGTCTTTTTCATCGACGACGAAGTTATGATAATAGGAACAAAGGATAGGTATTACTTATTATCTAATTAAATACCAGCAAAATTTTCTAAAGGAGCGATCGCATATCTTCCCTTGTCATCTCTTGTCACTAAACCCACAGCTAGCAAATCTCTATCGATAAACAATTTAGTTGGTTTGCCCCCAGCATTAATTTTTGCATTAATCAATTCCATTGTGCAGCGCATGGTTTCGTAAACCCGTTGGGAATTTATGGCAGTTGTTATGGGTTGATTCTTATCTATACCACACAACCGATAAACTCCAGGATTTGGGGAGACTGAATAATTGTAGTGTTTTGCAGTGCGTTGTAAGAAGTATCCAGCAGTAATTGGCTTTTCTCCAGTGGGACGCACACATGAGTAAGCTGGATGAGCAGGCATATCAGCAGCAACACTACCAGGCAAAAATCTTAGTATATTTAAATTTAGGAAATCTGGATCGCACTTTTCCAGTCCAAATTGGATAGTACTTATATCGTCTTGAAAAGTCGTTGGTTCATAACCGACAATCTCTGTTTTACTGTCGTTTAGCTTTGCTTTCGGTAATCCCAGGATGACAAAATAGCTACTTGGCAAGCCAACCCTAGTCATGTCTGTGAAGACTTTCTCGACTTTGATTGGGTACTCTTGTGCTTGCTTAATTTGGCTTTGGAGGGGACCATTAAATTTTTGGTTTGCTAGTAAAACTTCTAGCGAGGTATGCTCTACACCAAAGAACATATACACGCAATTATGTTCTATCAGGTAGTGCATCTGCTCATAGTCAATCATGTCAATTCTCGTATTAGATCCCCAAACAAACCCTTCTTGTTTGAGAATTTCTGCTTCTCGTCTTGCTGCGTCCTCATGAACAGTGAAGCTGTCAACATCTAAATAAACTGCTTCATATCCACGCTGCTTGAGCTGTCTTAATTGTCTACGGAAAGATTCCTCACTTAGCCTCACAACATTATTGCTCTCAGTACTTTTGTTGCAGAATCCACATTTCCAAGGACATCCTCTTTGGGTGAAAAGTTGAGCTGTTTTTAGCTGTCTCCCGTCCTGAGATTTAAAAATGTCCATGTCGTGAATTTGGGGAACATGGACAAGACCGAAGTTTTGGTCAATATTATCAAAATTGCTTACCCGAGGAGCAATGGAACGATGGAACCTGCGAGTTTTGCCATGACTAGGAGTAGAATGGTGAAATTTGCCATCTCTATCTACAAAACATAAACCGCTTAGGTGAGGCATTTCTTGGTAAAATGTGCCTCTGCTCACTGCACGAGCAATTTCGACAATCGATTCTTCGCCCTCACCGTCACAAAATGCAGTTATCCAAGGAGTGATTTGGGCAATGTCTTCCACTCCCTTTGTGGCGTATCCTCCAACCAATATGGGGACATCTTTCCTACCCAAATTTTGCAGGTAATCAAAGACTTTTTTGGTGTGTTCGTCTATCTCCTGCCATTGAGGAGTCATGCATCCTGCGAAGATAACTAAATCGGCATTAGTAACTTCAGTTAAGACATCTTTAATAGAAAAGTCGGGGCGTTCTAAATCTAACTGGATAACTTGGGTAAATCCAGCGTTATGCAAACTAGATGCAAGAACAGGTAGGGCTTTGTTTGCACCATTAAAGCTCCTGTGCTTAAGGACTTCACCGACAAGGATTATTTTTATCTGGAAGCTAAAAAATAGCACTACTCTACACCACAATATGCATCACTATGGTGCTATGTAAATAGTGCCATGTAAATTTAAAAACATGTATTTTTACACAGACAATTATTCACCCCGTTCAATCGCACCCAAAGCCTTCAAAGAAGCCTTCTCAGCATCTGTCAGACCAACAACGCCTGTGATATCCATACACTCATACAGGTGATTGGACTTGAGCGGCTGCCGTTGACTGCGAGTGTCTACATCCCAAAGCTGTATGTTCTCATCTTCGCCACCGCAGGCAAGTAGCTGACCATTAGAACTAAAGGCTACTGAGCGGATTGCTCCTGCGTGTTCACGTCTGAGAATGCCTAAACAATCACCAGTGCTGACTTTCCACAATCTAACGGTTGCATCGCCACTGCCACTGGCAAGGATTTGTCCATCTGGGCTGAATGCTACTGAGTAAACTTGTTTGCTGTGTCCTTCCAGTGTTTGAAAACATTCACCTGTGCTGAGGTTCCATAGTTTTAAGGTTTGGTCTTCGCTACCGCTAGCAAGAATTTGTCCATTCGGATGAAATGCGACTGACCAAACTGAGTCTTTGTGATCTATTAAAGTTTTGATACATTCTCCTGTCGGGATATTCCACAGTTTAACTGTGCTATCAGCACTGCCACTGGCAAGGGTTTGCCCATCGGGACTAAAAGCAACTGTCCAAACCCAGTAGTTATGTCCTTCTAATACTTTAAGGCAAGAGCCGTTTTTGGTTCTCCATACTCGAATCGTTCGGTCTTCACTGCTGCTTGCAAGGGTTTGTCCATCGGGACTGAAAACCACTGTCCACACCCAATTGGTGTGTCCTGTTAGCGTTTGGATGCATTTGCTGTTACTAATGTCTGTGACGTCCCAAAGCTTGATAGTATGGTCGGCGCTAGCACTAGCAAGGATTTGTCCATCTGGACTAAAAACTACTGAGCGAATGCGTCCCTTATGTCCCTTGAGTGGATAGTGATTATATGTACGCAAGTCCCATAGCCGAATCATATGGTCATCACGACCACTAACAAGAATTTGGCTATCTGGACTAAATGCTACTGAAAAAACATCACGGGTATAACCTTGTAGCTCATTCAAGCAATGACCTGTTGCTACATCCCAAAGTCTTGCTGTTTGGTCATCACTGCTGCTGAGCAACGTCCTTCCATCAGGACTGAAAGCAATATCCCAAACTTGGCTGGTATGACCCTGTAAAACTCTTAGACATTCACCCGTGTGTATATTCCATAACTGGATGGTCCAGTCTTCGCCGCAACTGCCAAGGGTTTTTCCATCAGGGCTGAAGCGTAATTTGTAATTTTTTTGACTATGTTTTTCCAGTGTTTTCCAGATTTTTCCTGTAGAAATATCCCACAGCTTGACAGTTTGGTCCTCACTACTACTTGCTAGCATTTGCCCATCTGGACTAAAGGTCACAGAGCAAACCTGATGACTGTGTCCTTTCAAGGTTTTGAGACATTCACCTTTGTGGATATTCCAAAGCTTGATTGTACCATCGGCACTGCCACTGGCAAGGATACTACTGTCAACAGGACTGAAAGTTACCGACCAAACCCAATCGCTATGTTCTTTAAGGGTTTTCAGGCAGTTTCCAGTCTTAACATCCCATAGTTTAATGGTTTTGTCTTCACTGGCACTCGCTAAAATACGACCATCTGAGTTGAACGCAACGGAGTAAACTTTATTAGCATGTTCTTTGAGGGTATGAAGACACTCGCCTGTATGTATATCCCAGAGCTTAACAGTGTAATCTCCGCTACCAGTAGCTAAAAGTTGGTTGTTTGGACTAAAGTCTAACGCCCAAATCCAGCCTGTATGCCCTTTGTAGATGCGAAGTTGCTTGGTATCTGCAGTCCGCCAGAGACGCACTTCTCCATTGATAACACCTGTCGCAAATAACTCTCCGTTGGGACTGAATCCTACGGATTGCAAACTTGACATTGTTTCTTTGAATAAAGAGCCAGTCAGATCAGCGTTAGCAAAGTTAGTACCCCTTAACTTGACGTCTTTAAAATATGCCTGCCAGATAGTTAGGTTAGAAAAATTATGCTTACTTAAATCTATATTGGGTTGACCAATCTGAAGTTGACGCAGCAAATTAATCAGGTTACCAGCAGCATATCCCTTTTTTGCTGGAGACTGCTGTTGTAAAGAATCTATGATTTGAAGTAATTGGGATTCTAATTCATTGCCGAAAACGCTAAGTAGCTTCTTTCTCACGGGTTCTAGAATTAATCGCTCTTGCATTCGGCGAATGTAATCAAGCGATCGCGCCTTCATTAATGGGTAAGCATTGACAAATCCCCAGGTTTTTCCTTGAATGATTTCTTGACTAACCTGTTCTATCAATCGTTCTGTGATATATTCCATCACCACAGACTGCTGACCAAATTTATTGGAACCGACTTCTTTTTCAATGAGCGATCGCCGTAACAGAGATTCGACAGCTTCTAAGACTCTATTTGCTGGTTCCGGTGTAATGAGTTCTGATTTTAAGTCTGTCAGAGACACAGATTCACGCGCGATCGCCAGCCAGTACATCAGTTGTTTCTCCAACTCTGACAGGCGATTAAATTGTTGGTCTAAAAGAGTGCGAATATCTCCGTAAACTGCGGTTTCTTGGTGAATTTGATTTAAAAATTCTTGAACGTCATTACTAAACAAATCATAGATTGTCGTGGCAACTATCTTTAGAGCTAGGGGATTACCGGAGTATCGTTCCACTAATTCGCTTAACTGGGCATCTAAACAGGAATGTCCTTGATTTTTTAAACCTTTGTCTTCCAGAATTGCTTTAGCTTCTTCTAAATATAGTCCCGAGAGTTGCAACACCTTTACTGGCAGATTTTTTCCTGCCAGTGCTGCGACTTGCCTGGGCTTTTCGCGGCTTGTTATTAGTAAACAACTCTGATGTGCAGCTTCTGCTACTTTTTGCATCAAATAACCGTAGTTTTCATACCCCTGTTGCCACTCTCCCGCCCGTTCGTAGGTTTTGCCTTCACCACTGCGAAGTACTGACTCTACGTTATCTAAAATCACCAAACAACGGCGTTTTTTCAAGATATCAATCAGGCGCAGTATCTTGCTGTTATCGTTGTCTGGCAACTCAGGTTCTGCATTATGAGATAGGAATTGCAGCAGTTGTGTGAGAATCTCTCCAAAGGGTGGAGCATTGCGGAGACTTCGCCAAATCAGATAATCAAAAGTTGACCCTAGTTTTTTAGCAATTCGTGCTGCTAGTAACGTTTTGCCAATCCCTCCAATACCTAATAATGCGACCAACCGACAGCGTTGAGAACTAATACCCAAAATCCATTGTTCTAACTTCAAAAGTTCCTCTTCTCGACCCCGAAAACCTTCAACATCTACCGCCTCACCCCAATCTTCGTGCAATACTTTGATATCTGCTTGACCAGTTTGTTTGTATAAGACTGATAGTTTTTGTCTAAGATTATTAAGTTTTTTGTTGCTACCTCCCTCTATACCAAATTTGCGGTAGCTCTCTCCTAATCTTTTTCTCACTGCGGGTTGGGAAATATTCAACTCTTCAGCTATCTTTGCTCCTGAGTAGTCATTTAATGCCAGCAGAAGAGTATCTAGCTCTATTCTAGTAACACCATAATTGGCTGCTACTTCTTTAATGAAACTTTCAGGTAGCTGAGACATATCGGCAGTCGTCTCCATTTCACCATAGCTCCCTATCACATATCGGTATGTGAGATAACCCCCTTATAAATAACATGGTTGATGAGCTGAGAAAAGAGCATTTATTTCGATGTCACGTTAAAATGACACACACGCGTCATCTGTTGCTGACAATTCTCTATCAGTTAGTGATTTTTACTCATCAAACTGTCTCTCACACAAGAGAGAAATCGTCTATACTCTCAAAACTCATCCAGAGAATAACCTCTTGGTATCTTTGTAACTTGGTGTTTTTAAAACATGCAATGTTCAAACACCAAGGATGCCTAGCAAAAAAGACTCAGTCCTAGTCAAGTACACACTCCCCGTAGGAAGTATTAAATTTTTATCCTTGCCTAGCCTGTCGGAAGTGACTGCTTCTACAAACTTTACCATTCATCATTTCTTTTCTCACTCCTATTTTAGGTTTTTACTCGGTTTACTCATCAGATTTTTTGTATAAAGATTTACTTATATTATATTCATGTGAGAAGAATTATATTAAAAAGATAATAAAAAGATAAAATCATTTACACAAACTTATATGATACGAAAAATTTTTATTTTCATACTTGAAATTTCTGTTAGCTATATACTACATTATATGTTAGGTATATGTATGTGAGATAAGTGATAGGATGTGTAACGTTCTCTTTACACGTAAGTATTTTGCAGCTTTCTACCACCAGTTCCGGTGATAGCTATGAGTTTAGACTAACGGTCAACCTCACGGAGAAACTGATATGACCTTTTCACGATTCCGAGAATTTTTGAGCAATCCCGATACCCTTAAGATGCATTTGAAGTTTGGAGATGCATCTATGGTAGGGTCACCTGTAGTCACAGTACAAAAAAAAGGGAGGCAAGAGCTTGTCTCGCAACAATCCTACTTAATTGAATTGCATCCAGTTTTTTCTCACATTAGCTTTCTACTTATTCAATCCTTGTCAGAAACTGGACATGGCGAGTTTATCACTCGGAGCAAACAAGGGAAGTTTGAAGCCATTGTGGAACTAGGTGGACAGGTTAGTCAGCGCTATCTTTTGAACAAAGAGGAACTGGAGGATATCCAGCAGATATATGACCAAATTCTTGACAATTGGATAAAATGGAGGCAATCCCGTAATCAAAATTGAAAAGTTGTCACTCCTACAGCAACTCTACAGTTGAGAAGACAGATAGCTGGGCGGAGTTAATAGCAAGAATAAATATCTGCAAGTTATGAGACATTTGGCTTTCGATAAACGAGACGTTTACAAGCCGGAGAGGTGATTAAAGCACTTCCCGGCTTTTTGATTAGATTCGTTTTACATGGAGATTAACTATGAAGAAACCAAACCAAGACAGTCGTCTATTCAAGTTAGCTTGTCGTTTTTCTATGAAACTGCAACTACTGGGAGGTTTCTCTGTATGAGCTGTAAATACCAAGATCACCCTTTTCCTCCTTGTCGTTTTGAGCAACATCCTCAAAATCGCAATATTTACTTTTGCCCTCACTGTCGTGAATGGTACGACGTTCGAGATGTCGCTCCATCTCCTAATTGGCTGCTATTCATTATTGCAGCTATCGTCTTGATTCTTATCAGTGTTAATTCTGGATCTTTTCAGGCTCCCAATGAAGATAGCGTTCCCAATTCTACTCCTACTTACATGGAGTAGAACTGTTGCAACTTACTAGACAAGCTGGCTCATGAAAGCCTTTTCCAGTTTGTTGCTTAGATTCCCTTGTATGGAGGACAAGAATTATGAGATCAAATCAGGACAGTCGTCTATTCATATTAGTGTCCCATTGCCTTAAATATTTTTTACTCGCATTAGTTGGTTTTGCGATCGCCTATGTTATTTCCATGACTTTCGGCGCAGCACACATCGCCCTCATGCTATTGCAGTTTGTATTCGCTTCTGGTTGGCGCTTAGGACTCATCCTGTTTTGTTTGATAGCAATCACAGTCATTTTTGAGTCCTTCCGTTAAGCTGATAAGCGTGTTTACTCAGCCCTGCTTAAAGTATCGCCAATTGCGACTGTACCACTGGTCATAACTTGTGCCAAAACACCAGTCTGCGTGTGTTGAAAATGCTTTTGCAGCAGAGTCAGCAAGGAGATATCGCGTTCTCCTGTTTCTGGATTAACTTCTATATTTAAACAACGATTAATCCTGGCTGTAATAGCAATTCGGGCTGTACCAAGTTGTATCTCTTTACCCACCCAGTCAAATTCTCCCCAGGCG
The DNA here is from genome assembly GCA_012031965.1 of Scytonema sp. RU_4_4. Lineage (GTDB taxonomy): Bacteria > Cyanobacteriota > Cyanobacteriia > Cyanobacteriales > Nostocaceae > Brasilonema. The sequence continues at coordinate 4,867 of JAAUSC010000127.1, read as the reverse complement.
GGTACACCATCTAAAACTATATTGGGACGGAAACGACGAACATCTACTTGTTGTCCGGCTATCTCACTCAAGTGGTTAAGAGTTGCTTGACTGACAAGGGAAATATGCACGGCTTCCCTGTCGGGGTATCGAGTTTTGCCAAACTCTCCTACAAGTTGCAAGGGTGCGCGGTTTGGATGTCTAGCAACTTGATTGGGATCAATCCCTGCGAGGTATCCTGTGAAGAAGGTTGCAATGCGATCGCGTTCTGTTGGGTTAGTTGTATCAGCAACCAATAACTCTACGCCTTTGCGCTTCACCGTTAAAGTACTAGTAGCCGCTTCATAAGTACAATCTAACGCTGCTAGTCCTCCCCAGTCATTTTGCATGGCGAAGTTGTGTTTCTTCATCCAAGGGACTTTTGTTGTGTCGGGATATTGTGCGTCTTCTTTATACATTAGGGCAAAAGTGCGATCGCCCCTTATGCCATATCCAACTTGCAAATCAACGTGAGCACATTTCTGGGCGCTTAACCCCTTAAATGGATAGATGAATAACTCTTGTACACAAATCTTAGTCATTGGGAAATAGTTGTTAGTTATTCGGCTTGTAACGAGCGCTTAAGCGCTCATTACGAACCCATTATCTATTTTCACTCAATCTTTTACAGAACCTACCGACTTCTGTGCAACTGGCTGCTTTTTAGGACTACCACTTCCTGCACCCATAATACTGCGAAAATAGAAACCACCAACTGTTACCAAAAACACAACATATCCCACTGCTTGCACGACATAGAGATATTGCCTATAACCAAATAAAGCTTTAAGAATAACACCAGGGAACCCTTCATCAGGCAAGATGTTGGAAGTATTCCAAACCATTGGACCCAAAATACAAGAGTGGATTTTAGTGAACCGTTCGTAATAAAAACAAAGACTTTCCGAGGCGCGGTTACTAAGAGCAAGGGTAGCAAAAGCTTCGTCGAACTTATGCAAAGCTGTGACCACTAACCCAGCCACAATCAACACTAATAAAACGCCCATGAACTGGAAAAATTGGCGGATGTTGATTTTAACACCCCATCGAAATAACAGTACGCCAATTAACGCTGCGACTGCAATACCACCAATAGCACCAAGGCTGGGAATAAGTCCTTGTTGAAAGTTAGCAGCAACGAACAGAACCGTTTCAAATCCTTCGCGTACAACAGCAATAAAGACTAAACTGAAAACACCCCAACCGGCATATGAGTTCTGCTTTAAAGCATCTGTTACTGCTCCCTCAACTTGAGCCTTCATAAATCTAGCTTGTTTGGTCATCCAGATAAGCATCCAGCTGAGCATAACGATAGCTAACAGGCTGAACACACCTTCCATTATTGGCTCAACGACTGATGAATACTGAGGATTAATTGCACTCAGTGCTTGAACGATCCAAGTGAAAAGAAAACCTATGAGTGCGCTGATAATAATGCCAACGACGACACCAGAATAAACCCAGGGATTGAGACGAGATTGTTTAGCTTTTCTTAGCAAAGCTAGTACAATACCAACTACGAGAGCGGCTTCTACTCCTTCTCGGAGTGTAATCACAAAAGTGGGTAAGGCAGCACTAAAGTTCATTATTTGTCCTTTATTTTTTGTCTTCGGTGCTTAGTCATTAGCCATTTTATTTATACTCATGACTAATGACTAAATAAATAACTAATAACTATTGACTCAATTTAAATTCTTGCCTGATAGAAAATTCCAGGCAAGTACCACTACAAACAATTCAAGATACTATCGCTGAGCTTTAGTACTTGAGCTATCAATAATTTTTTGAGAATTTTGCTCAATGGTTTTCACCAACTTAGTCACATCTTCAGGGGTTTTTACTGGTTTAGCTGGTGGAATAGCAGAAGGCCAAGCTTTTGTCAGTTCAGTCATACTGGTTTCAATTGCTTTATGTTCTTGGGGATGCTCTTTAGCTACTTTGCTGGAAATTCCTTTATATAAGTCACCAGCATAGTTGACAAAGCCACGGGAATCTTGGTACTCAATATCTGCGGAAATTTTACCATCTGCAATTGCAGCACCATATTCTGAGTTAGCTGCATCTAGCAACCCGTTAATGACTTGTAGTACGAATCTAGGTTGCGATCGCTGATCTGCTGGCAAAGCTGCCACAGCGCCATCAACTGCTTGCATAGAAGAGGTAAAATCAGTTTTGACTTTGGGATTTTTGGGATTAGATTTAACGAAATCTTGCAAACTAATCAAAGATGTCTTAAATTCTTTGACTTTGCGCTCATTTAATTGCTGTTCTACATCAACATAGATCTCTTCGACTGGATGACCTATGTGAGGTTCTGCTTGTTTCGGCTGATTCTGATCCAACAGTTCTTTTGCAACCAAAAGGTGTCCTTTCATGAGTCCGAGTTTGGTCATGTAGTCCACATCTTTTGGTTCACCAGTAAGAACCACTTCCTCAATAGTCACCTGATCCTTAATTTGGTCGAATTGCTCCTGGGTAACGACCTTTTTAGAAACTAAGTCCTCAGGACTGCCATATGGACGACTTGCCTGAATTTTGTGAGACAATGCCGGAACACCTAGCTGTGCCTCAAACTTATCTAACTCCGACAGGATAGCACTGTTGATGTTGATTTTCTTTTTGCTGCCATGTCCGCTATGACTAACGGCTTCAGTAACCTGGGGACTAGAACTAGCAGCTGGTGCAGTTGAATTGTCTGCGGTTTGTGTACCGTTACAGGAACTCAGAGTGAAGATGAACGCACTAGCAATAGTCAAGCAGATGTAACGGAATTTTATCATTTTTGCTCCTAAAAGTGTTTGAAAGGTAATCATGAAAACATTCAAACTAGTACATCACAGCGGAAATAACTAGACTGTTAAATACAGACAAAAAGTTGATTTGACAGGCATAACAGCCTTCTACCTCCTGCCTTCTACCTTTTTGCAGTCGTTTGCACTAGTGTCAATAATCAGTTATCAGTTACCAGTTATCAGTTACCAGAGGGAGTCTCCAGTCCCCAACTTCTATAAATGGCTCGCTTGAGGAGCGGGTTTAAATCCCTAATTCAAACCTTGATAACTGTGTACTGTATACTGTTCACTGATTTCATCAATGAATTTGACAGTGCATTTTAGATTTTGCTATGATACTTTCGCATAAATGATATTATTTTTCAACTACTTGCTAAAATTTCAACTATAATTTAACATTAGCTATCAGTATATTTGAACGTGTAGAGGATAAGGTGGTAAGCACACAAGAACGAACAAGCTTGTCCACACTTCATCTCCTGTACTGAGTTAAATAGTAAAGTCTCTATATAAGCCCTGCTAAAAAAAACCCCTTGCAAGCTACCTTATGGGGTATTGCAAGGAGTGATAAATAACTGGGAGAAATTCAATACTGTATATTTCTTTTTCAGCTACAAGCTGGAAGTCTTTACTTGAAGAGGTGCTGTTTCAAATTGCCGTTGAGTGTTAGAAACAGTGTTAGAAACTTCTAACATAATTTTGTGCATATGTGTGCTTTATCTCTGGTTTCACGGAAACAATATGTAAGTTCTAGGCACAGTAGCGAATGAAGCTCCTGGTAAATAGGGTATAAAAGAGACCAACCCATAGCATTGGAAGCAACTATATCTGCATGGTAATGCATACATGCTAAGTCGCTAGTAGAGAGCAACGCCAAACAATTAGACAGTTAAGAGCAGCCCCCAAAGTAAGGGAAATGCTAAATGTTCAGTCTATACAGCCATGACCTTTGCTAGCAATGCTTCAAAACTGTCAATTGTTTCTATCCATTGATGCCAAGAACTAGGATGCAGTAAGTTAAAAAAGGTCAAAAATAGAAACATGCCAGTAGATAACATACTCAGTTCATAGAGTGGAATTTTAGCAATATGGAGTTGTGTAGGCAATTTTCCAGAAATTGAATGAACACATGAATCCCGCACCATAACAAGCCCTCTGTTGGTGTTTCAAAAAACAACTAACTTATGATGGGAGAAAACTGTAAATTAGGAAGTTATCTCCCGCTAGATAAATGGGATGCCCTGGTGCTCAAGAGAAACTTTTCTAAATTGTATGCTTTTAAGCGACGTTTTACACACTTATCTGAGCATACAGATTTTTACAGAAAAAATCTACCTTAGAAAAAAATAATACTCTTATTGTTTGACATGATGGTGATAAATTTTTATTATTTTTTCCGTATTTCTCATAGTAATACCTCTTTTTTACTAAGTTCAAGATGCTGTTTTTGTCGCTTTTGACGGATGTGGTTAAAAATGTTCTTGACTTGCTCAACACCAAGATGTTGCTGTCGGCTAATTTGCTCAATATTGAAATGATTGATTTGGGAGTAAATATTTTCCTCATACCTTTGTGTGTACTTCCTTCGCCAATCGATAAACTGCAATCGCTCAGTAATATATCGCTGGCACACTCTGCAATAAAACTGACGACGTGGTAATTTTAAGTAAACTTCTTTACCATACACTGGCAAATCTCTAACTACAATTGGTCTAATTTGATGTAATTCCTGTGTGTAGTTACGACAATGTGGGCAGCATGTACCTTTAGCTAAAACCCTTAACTGAAAAGATACTGAATCTTGAAAAGAGTTACAAGATTCTACTGCTACACCAGGTAAGTTGAGTAAATGTGTTAAACCTACGTTCATCAGAAAGCCCTTACTCTATGTTATATTTAGCACAATAAATGATTGACTCACTGGTTCAGTCTTTACACAGCAGGAGTCGAATCAAGATTTTTTTGGCGACGCATAGGTAGCAATGATTTATAAATAGGCTTTTCTCCTCATAGGAGATGCACAAAGCCATTTACACCCCTTATTTTTGTGCATCCCT
>JAAUSC010000340.1 GCA_012031965.1 Scytonema sp. RU_4_4 | reverse complement strand
CAGTCATCCATCTTTGCGTTCCGGTGCTATGCGCATTTACAGTAGAGGTTAACAACGAAGAACGGCTGGTAGTTGTACAAGAATTGGAGTTTCGCGCCAAGCCAAATTTAGAAGAAGTGATCTCTGCAATTCGCCAAGCGGTTACTGAAGAGCATGAGGTACAAGTTTATGCTGTAGTCTTAATTAAACCAGGTAGTATTCCTAAAACTTCCAGTGGTAAGATTCAAAGACGTGCAACTCGCGCTCAGTTTGAGAATGACGAACTGAATATAGTTGCAAGCAATATTCTGAAAACTAGCGATATTGTCAGAGAGTCAACTCAATTACAGCGTTCTCAACTTTTGGCACTCTCCCCAAGGGAATGTCAAGCAGTTTTAGAATCATATCTGATTGAACAGGAAGCGAGAGTCATGGCGATCGCACCAGATGATATCAGTCCTGAGGAAGCATTAAGCACTCTAGGACTTGATTCTCTAAAAGTATTTGAGTTGAAAAATCGGATTGAGGTTGACTTAGAAGTAGAAGTATCCGTAGCAGACTTCTTTGAAGGGATGAGTACGCGATCGCTCGTCACCAAGATCCTCGCTCAAATGACGACAGATGGACTAGCGTCACTATCTCTTACCCAACAACAGAAAAATACATCTATTCATCCTCTATCTTTAGCCCAGCAGGGATTGTGGTTTATCAATCAGCTAACTCCCGATACTCCTACATATAACATTCCTATAGTTATTAGCCTAAAAGGTTGCGTTAACTTAGCAGTCTTAGAAGACAGTCTTAACAAAATTATTAGACGACACGAAGTATTACGCACAAGCTTTACAGTGGTAGATGGACAACCTGTCCAGGTCATCAATCAAGCTGTACCCTTAACTTTGGCGGTTGAAGATTTACGTGTACTTAAGACAAGCGAACGCACTCAAGCAGCACAACGTTTGGCTAAGGAGTTAGCACAGCAGCCTTTTGACTTATCTGCTCAATCGCTTTTACGTGCTAAAGTTTTACGATTAAATGATAAAAATTATTATTTAATTGTAACCCTGCATCATATAATCGCAGATGGTTGGTCTATCGGTGTTCTGATCAAAGAACTAGCTGCGTTGTATGAAGCATTTTCTGTTGGCAAACTCCCTCCACTTTCTGAATTACCTATTCAGTATAGAGATTTTGTTAATTGGCAACGAAAATGGATTGATTCCGAACGCATTCAACCATTATTGACTTATTGGAAACAAAAATTGCAGGGTGAGCTTCCTGTACTGAATTTACCAATTGACCGTCCGCGATCGCCAGTTCAAACCTTCAAAGGCGCTCAAGCGAAATTAGTTCTTCCCCAAACTCTGAGAAAAGAACTGAAGAATTTGAGTCGTCAGCAGGGAGTTACTCTGTTTATGACCTTGCTTACAGCCTTCAAAACCTTGCTGTATCGCTACACAGGTCAGACTGATATTTTAGTCGGTTCACCAATTGCTAATCGTAACAGAGCAGAAATTGAAGCATTAATAGGATTTTTTGTTAATGTTTTAGTACTGCGTACAGACTTATCTGGTGAGCTTAGTTTTCAGGAGTTGTTAGCGCGGGTGAAGTCAACAGCTTTAGAAGCTTATGTTCATCAAGACTTACCTTTGAAAAGTTAGTAGAAGAACTACAGCCAAGTAGAGACTTGAGCTACAACCCACTCTTTCAAGTGATGTTCGTTCTCCAGAATGTTCCAACACCTAATCTAAGTCTATCGGATGTATCAGTTACTTATGAGGAAGGTTACAACGGCACATCTAAGTTTGATTTGACCTTGTTTATGGAGGACTCTCAGCAAGGGTTAGTTGCAACTTGTGAATACAACACGGATTTATTTAATGCAGATACCATTACCCGGATGTTGGGACACTTCCAGACTTTACTGGAAAGCATAGTTAGCGATCCCGAGCAATGTATTTCAGATTTGCAACTATTAACGCCACCTGAAGTACGGCAGTTATTAATTGAGTGGAATGATACCAAGACAGATTATCCTCAAGATAAGTGCATTCATCAACTGTTTGAAGCACAGGTAGAGAAAACGCCATCTGACATTGCTGTTATCTTTGAAAATCAGCAATTAACCTACCAGGAGTTAAACAGCCGAGCAAATCAGCTAGCACATTACTTGCAACAGCTAGGCGTGAAGCCAGAAACAATTGTAGGCGTCTGCATGAAGCGTAGCCCAGAAATGGCGATCGCATTGTTGGCTATTTTAAAAGCAGGCGGGGCTTATGTACCACTAGACCCAGCTTATCCCCAGGAACGTTTGGCTTTCATGCTCAAAGATAGTCAAGCCAAGGTACTGCTGACTCAAACCCATCTAGTTGAATTGTTTACTAAACCAAATGTGCATATCGTCTGTATCGATAGAGATGCACAATTACTTAACCAACAGAATACAGAAAATCTATTTAGTGAAGTAAAACCCCATCACCTAGCTTATGTCATCTATACTTCTGGTTCTACTGGTGTACCAAAAGGCGTTGCTATAGAACATCGAAGTTGTGTTGCTTTATTAACATGGTCAAGAGAAGTCTTTACAGATGATGACTTGACTGGAGTTTTAGCATCAACCTCCATTTGCTTTGATTTGTCAGTATTTGAGTTGTTTGTTCCCCTGAGTTGGGGTGGAACGGTGATTCTGGTCGAGAATGCTTTGCATTTACCTTCGTTAACTGCTGAAGTAAGCTTGGTGAATACAGTTCCAAGCATCATTGCAGAATTACTGCAAGTAGATGGTTTACCTCCTTCTGTCAGGACAGTTAATCTTGCTGGTGAACCACTGCAAAATCAACTTGTGCAGCAGATTTATCAAAATCATCATATTCGCAAGGTTTTTAATCTTTACGGGCCTTCTGAAGATACGACCTATTCCACATTTGCTCAAGTAAATAGAGATAGTAACGTAACTATCGGTCGTCCCATCACCAATACACAAATTTATCTGCTGGATACTAAGTTGCAACCAATACCAATTGGTGTCCCAGGCGAAATTTATATTGGTGGTGCTGGTTTAGCTAGAGGTTATTTAAACCGATCAGAATTAACAAATCAAAGGTTTCTAACTAACCCTTTTAGTAGTAGAATAAAATCAGAATTATATAAAACTGGAGATTTAGCCCGCTATTTACCAGATGGTAATTTAGAATATTTAGGGCGAGCCGATCATCAAGTCAAAATCAGAGGCTTTCGGATCGAGTTAGGCGAGATTGAGAATGCATTGCTTAAATATTCAGGAGTGCGAGAAGTTGTAGTTTTAGCGCGAGAAGACAAAGCCGGTGAGAAACAATTAGTGGCTTATATTGTTTCTTCGCAAAGTCAAATACCCACGGTTAGCGCACTACGAAATTATCTCAAAGAATTGTTGCCTGATTACATGATACCCGGTGTTTTCACTTTCCTAGACACCTTACCACTGTTACCCAACGGAAAAGTAGACCGTCGTGCTTTACCTGTTCCTGACAGCTTGCGTCCAACTTTAACAACTACTTATCAAGTACCCCAGTCGCAAATGGAACAGCAGATAGCCAAGCTTTGGCAAGAGGTACTGCATATCGAACAAGTGGGTATTCATGATAACTTTTTTGACTTAGGTGGACATTCCCTACTGATGCTGAAGGTAAATAATAAACTACGTGCAATTTTGCAGCGCGATATATCAGTAGTGACGATGTTTCAAAATCCAACGATTTACTCACTAGCGCAATATTTAAGTCAAGCAACAGAAGAGAAATATATTTTTGAACCGATGCGCGATCGCGCGAATAAGCAAATTGAGGCTATCAATCGCCAAAAGCAATTATTGAGCAAACAAGGTAGAAAAAAATATGAATAATACTAAAAATTATAATTCCCTAGAAGGCATTGCGATTATAGGTATGTCAGGGCGTTTTCCTAATGCAAAAGATATCCCTAGCTTTTGGCAAAATTTATGTGATGGAGTGGAGGCAATTTCTACGTTTACAGACGAAGAATTAGTTGAATGTGGAGTCTCGCAGGAATTATTCAGTAATTCTAATTATTTAAAAGTTGGTGCAATATTAGAGGATATCGATTTATTTGATGCTTCATTCTTTGGATTTAATCCTAAAGAAGCAGAAATTACTGACCCCCAACATCGTTTATTTTTAGAATGTGCATGGGAAGCATTAGAAAATGCAGGTTACAATTCCCAAAATTGTGAAAGTCGGATTGGTGTCTATGCTGGTGCTAGTTTAAATAATTATCAATCATTTAATTTAAACCGTGACCAAATTGGGTCAGCCAACAGTTTTCAAAAAATGATAGGTAATGACAAGGACTTTTTAGCTACTCGTGTTTCCTATAAATTAAACCTTACTGGTCCGAGCCTTACAGTACAAACTGCTTGTTCCACTTCCTTGGTTGCAACTTTTTTAGCTTGTCAAAAGTTTATTGAATTACCAGTGTGATATGGCTTTGGCTGGTGGAGTATCTATTCGTATTCCTCAAAAACAGGAATATCATGCACCAAGAAGGAGGAAATTTTATCACT
>JAAUSC010000339.1 GCA_012031965.1 Scytonema sp. RU_4_4 | reverse complement strand
ATAAGTACTTAGTAAAGACTCGTGGCGCGAGTGTCAAAGACTCGGTACAAGCGTAACGTCATTAAAGACTCGTGCGATGAGTAGTCAAAAGAACTCGTGCGTCGAGTATCAAAAGACTTCGTCAGCGAGTATCAAAGACTCGTGCGCGAGTGTCAAAGACTCATCCGCGAGTATCAAAGACTCATCCGCGAGTATCAAAGACTCGTGCGCGAGTGTTAAAGACTCGTGCGCGGCGTTGCACAATAGAAATATGAATTAGACCGATAGCTTCGCGCTCTGCGCTCCGTGCAGAGCGCCACCCTCAACCTACAGGCTTAAGGTCCTTCATCTTTCCAACTTATTCGGAATTCCTTCACAACCACAGGGGATAGTACTTCTGGTTTTTTCACCTCCCCAGGCGCAACAATAGTAACGTGCAGATTCAGACATTCGCTGGACATCACTAAAATCGGCATTTTCTACAACAGCCCCTGTGTGTTCACCAGTTTCATAGTTTGGCGGTTCAGTGCGACTGCGGGGTGAGGCGGTTTCAGCAGAACCATAAAAGAAGCGAATTCCGTTCAAATCTGCACCGTCAAGTTTTGCTTCATATAAAATAGTCCGGGAGAAGTTGGCTTTTACCAAGTCACACTCAGTCAGGTCAGCGCGGACAAGATTTGCTTCTGAAAGGTCAGTCCAACGCAAATCAGTACCAGCAAGATCTGCTCCTGCAAGCATTACCCCTAAATCGATGACGCGCAAACCCGCCTTTCGATCTTCTGCATAACCACCATTACCATCGAGAATAGCTCGACCAAGGTGGCGATCGCGCTTTAGAGGTGTCAGCAATTTGGAACGCGAGAGAAAACGGAGAATTTTCGCTTTACCACTACCATCTACACTACTCAAAATTGCTGCTGTGCGTCCTTCAGCAATCATTCTCTCTTGGGGCCAATCTTCTAATAATCCTTCTTCATCCAATACTAAATCAGAAACGCCTTGGAAATAAGAATCAATTGTCTGTTGCTGAGTAATAATATTTTGCTGGACAGTGAGCAGGTTTTGCTGAATGGTCAAGTCTTTGGAAATGACGTACTGTCGCCAAGCAACATAGACAGCAATAATAGCGATGAGAATTTGTCCCAAAGCGCCAAACCATTCCGCTAGTGTCCCAGCAGCGTCCCAGTTGATTCGGCGTCCAACAGCTAGGATGCGATCGCCCAAACCACTGAACTTCACGAAGCCAATGAGACTTGCGACAACTCCGAAAAAAGCAACAAACAGCGCCCGTTCTTGAGCCGAAAACCACTCTTGTAGTGCATTTATGACTGCTGGTAACAGCACAGCTAACGAGATGAGCAAAGTTAGCAGTGTTCCCAACATACCAATGAACCAGTTATTTATAGCAATTCCGATAAAAGTGATGGCGATCGCCACTAAGATAAGCAACAATGCTCTAGGTTTCACTGTTACGGCTTGAGTGCGCCCTTGGAAAGTGGAACGTGCTTGTTGAAGCGCTGTTGTATTGCGTGGAGATTGTAGGGCTGAAATTGCGGAAAGGGCTTGTTGAGTGGCGAGTTCATCTGGTACAAGGCAATTTTCACCTGCATCCTCGAAATCATCTGGTTGTAAGTCTGGTTGTAAGTTATGTTCGGTAACAGATTCTTGTCTATGAGATTGGGATGAGTTGGAATTGGATTCAATCGGCATGATTATATTGTCGCACCAGCAAGCATCAGTTCAACAGATGTCTCATGGTAATCACGAAAGTATGGGGATAGACAACAATCGTAGGTAACAAAACAAAGCAATGGCTTTGTTCTAGAACTTCAATATAGGCAGGAATTGAGCTTGCTGAAGAAATATAGCTGTAATTCCCTTGCTTTTTTAAGTCTTTTTTCGTACACTTAATAGCTATTTATCCTGGGGTATCATTACAGGAATGACTTGATTTTTGTTCTTGCGATAGACGAGAAAATCACTATCAAAAGTTAACAAAACACTATCCGCATACTGTTCAGTCATTCGCACTAAACAAGCATCAGCCAAAGACATCGGCACAGACTGGTAGGTTTTAAGCAATTCCCCAATAATGGCAGTTTCTTCATCTAAGCGAAAGGGTATCTGTATCACTCCACTATCTACTAAGCCGATAACCGCTTCTTGACCACCGTAAACATTTCGTAGCAAAAAACAAGCTTCTGAAATGACTGCTTCACAAGTTAATAAAGGCGGCTCAATAGAAGCCCACTGTGCTATTATCCAACTATGAAATTGATCCTGGCGCTTGAGGAAACCTACTAATGGACCTGTATCTAGTAGAACCCGCCGCCTCATTACTCTCCATATCCATCCATATACTTTTTGTTAGTAGAAAGGTCTGATGGTCCTCCTGCTAAACAACCAGCCCACTTCTGAGCAAGGGTCAAAGCTGACACCCCTGGCTGTTGTTCTTGATTAGAAAACTCTCTTTTGCGAGTTTTCGTTTGCAAAAACTCCACAAAATCAAGCGCCTCCTGTTGCTTTTCGGGGGGCAAAGTTCTCAGCTTTTCTACAATTATCTGTTCAATACTCATTTCACGCTATATGTTATTTACTAGTATCTTATCCAGTATATGCCTTTTTTTTAGACATCGACTCTGCTCTCAAATCCACATAATTCTGTGATATTTTTAACAGAGTTGCTCGTTAGCTGAATCGAGCAGAAGCCCCACATCTGACCCGTTCGCGGAAGCGTGCCGTTAGGCATAAGGCAGTGTGGGATGAATGACAGTATACATTTAAAATATGAAAAAACTATTAATGACTGGTGCTAGTGGTTTTTTAGGATATCATCTTTGCCAGATTGCAAAACAAGAATGGGAAGTCTATGGAACTTACTTTTCTCATGCTTTGGAAATTCCAGGCATCAAAATGCTGAAAGTTGATTTGACCGATTTTCAAAAACTGAAACAAATATTTAGTGATTTTCAACCAGCTGCAGTTATTCACACTGCAGCATTATCTCAACCAAATTTTTGTCAAACCCATCCAGAGGAATCATATGCAATAAATGTCACGGCATCCTGTCATATCGCTGGACTTTGTGCAGATGATTCTATTCCTTGTGCTTTTACATCAACAGACCTAGTTTTTGATGGCTTAAATGCTCCCTATCGTGAGACAGATCCTGTATGTCCTGTAAATATTTATGGTGAGCAAAAAGTGATGGCTGAGCAAGGTATGCTTGAGCGTCATCCCATGACTGCTGTTTGCCGTATGCCATTAATGTTTGGGATGGAAACACCGACAGCAACAAGCTTTATACAATCATTTCTTCAGACTCTTCAACAAGGAAAAGATTTAAATCTATTCACAGATGAATTCCGAACACCAGTCAGTGGAAAAACTGCAGCAAAAGGACTGTTATTAGCATTAGAAAAAGTCAACGGGCTCATTCACCTAGGGGGAAAAGAAAGAATTTCGCGCTATGATTTTGGTCGTTTATTAGTAGAGATTTTTCAACTTCCTGCTAATGGATTAAAAGCCAGCCAACAAAAAGATGTAAAGATGGCAGCACCCAGACCATCTGATGTTTCTTTAGATAGTTCCAAGGCTTTTTCTTTGGGTTATCAACCTCTCTCCTTGAAAGAAGAATTACAGAACTTATATAAAGATTTTTATAGTAAAATTTGAGTGTAAAGTGTGTTAACGCAGTGTAACTCACCAATACCAATTTTTTTAGTAGATAACAGGAGGTCATTTGAATGACTACCACCACCAACCGGGCTGATCGCGTGATACTTTACAACATCGGTTGGCAGCAATTTGAAAATATCCTTCAGGACTTGGGAGAACATCGAGCAGCACGTATTGCCTATGATGATGGAACATTGGAAATTATGACCCCTTTACCTGAACACGAATATTACAAAGTCACTATTGGTATCGCAATAGATGATATTGCTGAGGAATTGAATCTGGAATACGAATGTCTAGGTTCAACTACTTGGAGAAGAGAAAGCCGGATGGCGGGGGTTGAACCTGATAACTGCTTTTACTTCCAAAATGTGAATGCAATTCGGGGTCGGCTGGATTTGGACTTGATTCAAGATCCACCTCCTGATTTAGCACTGGAAATTGATGTTACAAGTAAGTCTTTAAATCGCTTTTCGATATATGCTCGTTTGGGAGTACCGGAACTATGGTGTTATGACTCAGGTGAACTGAAGATTTATCATTTACAAAATGACGAATATATTGAAGCACATAAAAGTTTAGTATTTCCTAATTTAGCAATTCGTGAACTGCCGAAACTGATTGAACAAAATCGTACTGCTGGAAGGCTAGCAGTTCGTCGAGCAGTGAGAGAATGGGTAAGAAAACAAGAAAGTTAAAAATTTTGCGTTATTGCTAACCAATCTTCTTGATGAATACCGTAGATAAGCGCCTCGCTACCAAAAAGTTCTAAGCTGTTCCACATTTAATTTGCATTTGAAACCGCAGAGGCGCAGAGGAGCCAGTGCGTTGCGGTGAACCAGCCCTGCAGGCGGGTTTCCCGCCGTAGGGGACTGTGTTAGCGCAGCGTGACCGGA
>JAAUSC010000338.1 GCA_012031965.1 Scytonema sp. RU_4_4 | reverse complement strand
CAACGCCAGATGCTCTACTTGGGGAGACCCCAAGACCGCACTGGCTCCTCCGTAGGCGACTGGCGGAACGCGCAGCGCTCTGCGGAGGTCTTCCCCGAAGGGCGTCCGGGTTAAGCGACTTGTAGCACAAGCGCGTTCATTAGTAAGGATTTGAGGCGTTTTTACATTTCTTAACATAGTTGGTGTTTATTTCCACCTATCTACTTATGTACTTTCAAGCTAGAAGGGAAGGAGGCGTTTCTTTCAAAAGTTGTGAGGGGGTTTCATTCTTTTGACCGCAATGCTATCCCGCCACGGCTATGTCCAGAGGACACGCTACGCGCTTCGGCTCAAAGGCATGCTTTTGACTTCCCCTCGTGGGACGCTCATATCTTGCACCTAACCGTATAAACCTGGAGTTAGTCAAAACCAGGACAATAAAGTTACATTACTTTTCTGGAAATTTTCTCTGTAAAATAGGGACTTCAGGCTTCGTACTAAGTATGAAAAGAACATTCATTTTTCTTGATGCGAGATATGAAGTAACGCATTTACTCAGGTGACGCTATTTTACTTTGCATGTTCGCAAGATGTACAAGCAAGGCTCAGAAATCAGAAATAAAACGTCCTTGTTGAAACTTCTAAGTTAATTTATGGAGTGACTTCTACCTTGTGTCTTTCTTTATCCAGAGGAATTTCTTGTGTAAACCTAAATTCTCAAAAATCAAAAATTAAGTTAATACTAACTTCCCTATTCTTGCTATATATTCATTGACTTCATCTTGAAATTCTTATGAAAAAAAACGAGTAAAGTCATCTGTCTTAGGAAGTATTTAAAGAAGTCATAGATCGCACAGAAAATATAGTAGAAGGTAATAGTTAAAATCAAGGAGAAAGGTTAGATTTAACCTTTCTTTAAGAAAAGCTGTGTTAGCATGAGTTTGGAGAAGTAAATTCGGCGATTCTGACCTTGTTATTATCAATGACTGCAAGCGGCTCTCCGGATAAATATCTCTTTCTAATTGGATTCTGGAGAGTTTCATGTCAATTTACGTAGGTAACCTATCCTACAGCGTTACGCAAGAAGACCTTAGCAAAGTGTTTTCTGAGTATGGTGCTGTAACGCGAGTTCAATTACCCACTGACCGAGAAACTGGTCGTCTACGTGGTTTTGGTTTCGTAGAAATGGAATCAGAACAAGCGGAGGACAAAGCTATTCAAGCTTTAGATGGTGCTGAGTGGATGGATCGTGTGATGAAAGTCAATAAAGCGAGACCACGGGAGGAGAAAGGTAGTCGCTCTAGCAGCGGTAGTTGGGGGGGCAGAAGCAACAGTGGATACTCTGGTAGGGGACGCTATTAAAGCTTGAAGTGATTGATGAATCAAGCTTGAGAGTAATTGCCAAAAGGCACAAAAAGTATTCGCAAGGCGAAACTTAATATGCAACAGAATTAGTAGTTTATAAAAAACTGCTTCCACGACTTTGCATGCAAGCAGATCAGTCTAGAACTGGTCTGCTTAATTGTATGAGATGACTTCACTTCGGCTTTTCAATCACGCTGACTAAACTTAAACATAATTTAATCTGATGGAAGTGCTCACCCAATACACAACAAGTGAATGCAACGCGAGTAAAAGACAATAGAATGAACACAGTTAGACCATTATGTCTGATAGCCAAAACCTATACAGCTCATGGATTTTGCTAATCTTGTATCTCAGTTGAATGCTGGAACAATCCTGCCAGAGGGGATTGTGATTGTCACCCTCTTGGGAGTTTTGATCGTTGATTTGATTTTAGGGCGGACATCCTCACGCTGGATTGGATATCTAGCAATTGCAGGTTTACTTGCTTCTATCGTCGCCCTATTCTTTCAATGGGAGAGTACAAATCCCATTTCTTTTAGCGGTGCCTTTAATGGTGACGACCTGAGTATCGTCTTTCGCGGTATTGTGGCATTATCTGCCGCTGTCACCATTTTGATGTCGATTCGCTACGTTGAACAAAGCGGTACCGCTCTAGCAGAATTCATAGCGATTTTGCTAACCGCTACCCTGGGAGGAATGTTTCTATCAGGGGCTAGTGAGTTGGTGATGATTTTCATCTCTCTAGAAACCCTGAGTATTTCCTCTTATTTGCTCACAGGTTACACCAAGCGTGACCCCCGCTCTAACGAAGCAGCACTGAAATATCTGTTGATTGGTGCTTCGAGTACAGCAGTGTTTTTGTATGGAGTATCGCTGTTGTACGGTTTATCGGGTGGAGAGACTCAACTGAGTGCGATCGCCAGTGGAATAGCCATATCTGGTTTTGGTCAATCTCTAGGTTTGGTGATTGCTCTGGTTTTTGTGATTGCAGGTATTGGCTTCAAAATCTCCGCTGCACCTTTCCACCAGTGGACGCCAGACGTTTATGAAGGCGCACCCACACCAGTGATTGCGTTTTTATCAGTTGGTTCTAAAGCAGCTGGGTTTGCTCTAGCCATTCGCTTGCTGACAACAGCCTTCCCCCTCGTTGCTGACGAATGGAAGTTTGTCTTCACCGCTCTCGCCGTCCTGAGCATGGTGTTGGGTAATGTCGTCGCCCTCGCCCAAACCAGCATGAAACGGATGTTGGCTTATTCTTCCATCGGTCAAGCCGGGTTTGTCATGATTGGCTTAGTTGCAGGGACGCAAGCAGGATATGCCAGCATGGTATTTTATCTGCTGATCTACCTGTTCATGAACCTATGCGGCTTTATCTGCGTGATTCTGTTCTCCCTGCGCACAGGAACTGACCAAATTGTGGAATACTCTGGTTTGTATCAGAAAGACCCACTCCTGACACTGGGGTTAAGCATTTCCTTGCTGTCTTTGGGTGGTATTCCACCACTAGCCGGATTCTTCGGTAAGATTTACTTGTTCTGGGCTGGTTGGCAGGCTGGAGAATACGGATTAGTTCTGCTAGGGTTAGTGACAACTGTCGTTTCCATCTACTACTACATCCGCGTAGTTAGGATGATGGTTGTGAAAGAACCTCATGAAATGTCTGATGTGGTGAAGAATTATCCAGAAGTACGTTGGAGTTTGCCTGGATACAGACCTTTACAAGTGGGATTGGTCATGACATTAGTCGCCACTTCCATCGCTGGAATCTTGTCAAATCCGTTATTTACTTTGGCTAACAATTCCATCGCTCACACTTCAATTTTGCAACCGACAACAGTTGTGACCACTCAAGTGAGTGCAGTGAATAACGAGTAAGTTAGCCATGTCTTGATAGTTGCGCATAAGCGCAACTATTAACTTAGAATTACTGAATAGTGGCGATTAACGCCTTCTTTGTCCAACTTGGGTCAGTCAGTAGATTACTAACAAGCTATGCTAATTTTATTCAGCAATTCTGATTTCTGACTCCAGCAATTCTGACTGCATGACTTCTTCACACAAAGCCCAACTGAAATCTGAAATAATGGCAATGCCTACGTGGTTGCGTCGTTCAATAGGCAAAGCAAGCGAACTTTCTACAGTACAGCGTATTATCAAGCAGCGCCAAATTCACACGATTTGCGAAGAGGGACGCTGTCCGAACCGAGGAGAGTGCTACTCCCAAAAAACCGCAACTTTCTTACTCATGGGTGCCACTTGCACCAGGTCTTGTGCTTTTTGTCAAGTAGATAAAGGTCATGCACCGATGCCTCTTGACTCTGAAGAACCGCAAAAAGTCGCACAAGCAGTGCAGCTTTTAGGATTGCGTTATGTTGTACTGACTTCTGTCGCACGAGATGATTTGCCTGATCAAGGAGCAGGTCATTTTGTCAAGACAATGGAAACAATTCGACAACTAAACCCAGAAACTCAAATTGAGGTGTTGACACCAGATTTTTGGGGTGGTGCAGGTGCTGGACAGCAAGGTCAATGCGATCGTATAGATAAGCTTGTGAAGGCGAAACCAGCTTGTTTTAATCATAATATTGAGACAGTGCGACGTTTACAAGGACCAGTGCGCCGAGGAGCAAAGTACGATCGCTCGCTTTTTGTCCTGCAAGTCGTCAAAGAAATCGATTCTTCTATTCCCACTAAGTCAGGTTTGATGCTGGGACATGGGGAAACAGTCGAGGAAGTTGTTGAGACAATGGCAGATCTGCGTAAGGTGGAGTGCGATCGCATCACAATCGGTCAGTATATGCGTCCTTCTTTGGAACATTTGCCCGTCCAAAAATATTGGACACCAGAAGAATTCGATGAATTAGGTAAGATAGCACAGGAAATGGGATTTAGCCATGTTCGTTCTGGTCCTCTGGTTCGTAGTTCTTATCACGCAGGGGTTTGAAACTGTAACTTAATTTCGGAACAAAGCTACCCATTCTTACCCAAGATTGGGTAGCTTTACACTTTCTATTCGGTTTTCACTACTTGCTGAATGGTCTAACAATGGTCATTGTTAGACCATTAAACGAAATAAACCCCGTCCTTAAGGACGGGGTTTATGCCTAAACGAGATAGATGGTTTAAGGTTTTGCTTACGCATTGTCCCCTAATTTTTGGCAGTCCTCTAACATTATTAACTCGTCGGCAACACAGATCAACCAGAAACAGGACTG
>JAAUSC010000337.1 GCA_012031965.1 Scytonema sp. RU_4_4 | reverse complement strand
ATTTGTCAAATTGCACCACAAAAACCATTGCGGTTTATTATATATTCAATATTAATGATGGTCAGTTTAAAGTTAATTACTTAAATATAGTAATCCCGATGCGATTCATGAACTTACTCGTGAAGACTCTTAACTCTTAACTCTTAACAGAAAGTGTACTGACTTTTTTAAGCGCAGAGCGTAGGCACTTTCACAAAAAAAATAGGATCGTATCTAATTGATTTAGAATTTTATCCCACTTAATAAGCTAAATGTACCTCTTTCGTACATGATGTAAAAGCCTAACGCAATCAGTACAAAAGGCACCGTATTACTACCATAGCGACTTAAAAGAGAGGCTATTGTTACTTGGCGAGCTAATAGATAAGCTACAGCACACCAAACGCCAACCATCATAAAAAATACTGCCAGAGTGAGCAGTAAACTATTAAAGTTAATGCCAGCAAATAATGGAATATAGATGCCAATATTGTCACCACCATTAGCAAACGTGATTGCTGCAACTTTATAAGTTTGAGGACTGATCAGACTGACAATAAAAGATAAGATAGGGTGAGTTGTTCTAGATGATGTCAAATCACTAGTCACAGTTTGAATCTCTACGTTTTCTGTTTCTTTATTCAAGAATTGTTTAATTCCAATTGCAATCGGTAGTATTCCCAACAGACCTATCCATTCCCGTGGTACTAATAAACCACCAAAGAAACCTGGTAAACTAGCAATAATAATCATAATGAATCCAAGATATTGACCGACAACAATATGCTGACGACGAAAATAAATATTTAATTGTGAAAAAATAACAGTAAAATTAAGATATCGTCAATATTAGTAGCAGCAAAAGCAATTATGCTCTCAGTAATAATGGTGATAATATGATTCATGTGGAATTGTTAGTGATAATGATTTACTAAATAATAGATTTATTCCCCATGCATCCAGGACAAACGCATCTAGTCAATAAGACCATCATCTAAGCAACTTGTACATCATCTTCCCTCAGTAAGTTTTCAAAAGCTATGATTACCTGTGTTTGAAAACGTTGACGATGTTTCAACTTCCAAACAGGTTGGATAATTTCTAGTTTCTTGTTAGATCCTCTATAAGCATCGATAACTTGTATAGCGTTTAATGTTCCTAATTGTAATTCTTTTTTAACTATAGATTCAGGAATAGCAGCTGCACCAACACCACTCTCCACTACTGCTCTCACCATTTCGCTGCTGTTTAGATTTATGACAACATCTAATTGGCTGGGTTCAATTCCCCAACTTTGTAAGGCTTGCTCAAACATTTGTTGTGCGCCAGAACCAGACTCACGCATGACCCAACTTGTGTTTACTAATTCATCAAGGTAAACTTCTAGACGCTGGAACCAAGGATGAAATTTACCAACAACAATTTGTAAGCGATCGCTCCCTACCTCTTCTTGCTCTAAACTTTCTTGTAATGCAGGTTTGATATCTCCGGTCACAAACCCTAAATCATACATCCCCACAGCAGTTCCTTCGCAAATTTCTTCAGCATTTCCTAGCGTGCAGTTGATAAAAATACCAGGATATAGCTGTTTAAACTGACTAATTTTGTTGGGAAGAAAATAGTTACCGACTGTCAGACTTGCGCCTAACTTCAACTCTCCTCGTTGCAGATTATTTAATTCTTTCAAACCACGTTCAATTAATTGAACTTGGTCAATAATTTTCTGTGCTTCACCTTGCAATAATTTTCCAGCATATGTAATTTCAATATGACGACCAATCCGATAAAATAACTTCACACCATATTCTGTTTCTAAGCATTGGATCGCAGCACTTACAGCTGGTTGAGTGATGTAGAGTGCTTCTGCGGCGCGAGTAAAGTGCAATAGTTCCGCAACAGCTAAAAAAATTCGCAACTGCTCCAACGTCATTTTAGCTACTTACAAACTTGTTGAGTGGTGACTTGAATGACAATACAAGTATTATACGGTAAATAAACCGAAAAGCTGTAGATAATGACTATCGCTGTAGATTGCGTAGAAGACACAGCAGCAGATACCCAATCTTCAGACTCACCTCAATCTTGGTTATCAAGTTTGCTTTCTCCTCAAACCTACGGTATCGCAGCGGTAACAGTTGCGAACGGTGGCGACAATATCGGGATTTATATACCATTATTTGCCAGTACGAGTTGGGAGACCTTACTCGTAATTCTCACAGTGTTCTTTTCGATGGTGGGTGTATGGTGTTATGCTGCCTACCTTATCACTAAAATAAGTGCGATCGCTTCTACTATCACTCGCTATGGTAATGCTCTTATTCCCTTTATCTTGATTGGATTGGGTATTTCAATTTTCATGGAAAGCCACACTTTAGAAACTCCTGTCTTAGGTGTCATAGTTTGCGTAGTTCTTTGTTCATATCTATTAATTTCAAGCCGGAAGATGCGGCGAGAAATTTACGGATTTTCTTTAAGAAAACCTGAATCGGAAGTGTTATCCAGAGTTGAGAGAAGTTAAGTCTAAATATAGATGAAAAATGACTTACATAATACCTGAGATTAGGTAGTTAAAAAGTTTTAGCTTTTTTGGAATTAGAATTAACCCCATACTATCTGTAAATCTAAGACAAAACCAGGTAATATATCTTCTCCAGATAAGCTTGTGGGGGACTCTAATACTTCTTTTGGTTGCCCTTGTCGATAAATTTCAACGCGACGTGTTTTTCTGTCGATAAGCCAACCCAATTTTACGCCTGCATTTATATATTCTTGCATTTTGGCTTGCGTTTCGCTCAAACTGTCGGATGGGGACATCAACTCCAACACAAAATCTGGGGCGATAGGAGGAAATTTCTCGCGTTGTTCTGGTTTAAGGGCGTTCCATCTTTCTAATTGTATCCAGGATACATCGGGGGAGCGGTCGGGACCGTTGGGGAGTTTGAAACAGGTGGAGGAGTCAAATACCTCTCCGAGTTTTGTTTGACGGTTCCAAATTACAAAATCCGCAATAATCGATGCATTAAGTTTTCCAGTTTCTCCCCCCGTTGGTGGCATTACAATTAGTTCTCCAAAAGCATTACGTTCAAATTTGATATCGGGATTATCCCGACACAGTTGGTAAAATTGGTCGTCGTTAAGTTTAACGACATTATTAAAGTTGATGGTAATTGCGGTCATGGCTGTCCTGACATTATAAAGACACGTTCTATTTAATTGCATTGCTCCTTGACTTGAATTTTAACGTAGTTAAGATGCATGTATGATGAACCGATCTTAAAATGCTTTAGGAAAATAGAAAACGAGTGGTCGTCATTTACCATTTCTTGTTATTGAGAGTCATAACGCAATAATTTTGCTTTGGCTTGGAGTGATTTTTTGTCATACTTTTGTTGTTGGATTACACAAGTGCATCTTCATTTGTTCTTTCCTGGTTGGAGAATTCTCAGGCTTTCCAGGAAAGCAATGAGTACAAGGAGTCAGCCAAGCAAGTGTCACAGATGATGGGAAAATAACCTCTATCAGGATTAATGATTTAAGTATCGCGCTATGTGCGTGCGGCTTATATGTCATCAAACTTTGACCCCAAACTCAAAATTGAAGTCAGTCTCCCATCTAACCATCCTGAGTTATTGCATGGACTCGATTTATGGTTGCGCTTGGGTTTGATATCGGATCCCCAAGTGAGGCAAATCTGTCGAGAGTTTCTGGTTTGTCGTGTGGAGTTGCAACCTCAGGTTCTACCTGAACCACCAGTAGAGATGTTGCATGCAACGTCTCTACATCAGGATGATGCATCACTCACAACAAAGAAACCTAATGTTCTTACTAGGATGTTGCAGTCGCTGGGCGAAGAATTAAGCGTCCGGTGGCTATTATTTTTAGGAATGTTTTTAGTGGTGGTATCCTCTGGGGTTCTCGCCGCCAGTCAGTGGGAAAAGTTTCCGCCTTCTGGACAATATGGAGTTTTGCTGGCTTATACCCTGAGTTTTTGGGGGATCAGTTTTTGGGCTGGTAGACAGTCTCATTTAAGTTTAACAACTCGAGCATTGCTCATTGTCACACTGTTGTTAGTGCCAGTAAACTTTTGGGCAATGGACAGATTCAATCTTTGGCAAAATCCTTTGAATTGGATTGTCATTGCAATAGCTTCTATTATTCTTTCAACCATTACTTTTTTACTTTGCAGCAATCGGCTGTTCTCTGCTGAGAAGTTAGCGAGGAAACTCTCTTTAGCCAATATTCTAGGATTGTCGTACTTACACTGGGGTTGGCAATTCTTAGGATTTCCGTTGATGGCGGTTTATTTAGCAACGGTAGGAACAACGATCGCCACTATTTATTACACTCGTCACCAGCAAAGGCAAACAATTGCATTATCTGAACAAAGGCAAACTGGATTAGGTATTAGTTTGTCTTCGGTTGTCATTGTTTATGCTTTATTAGTGCTGTTGGTACGAGCGATTTTTGTTGTTCGCGTAGATATTCAAGAACTAGGGTTGGCTGTTGGTATTTGCGGCGCTCTGGTGACTTGGTTAGCGCAGGGGAGCAAGGGGAGTTGGGGGAGCAGAGGGAGCAGAGGGAGCAGGGGGAGCAGGGGGAGCA
>JAAUSC010000126.1 GCA_012031965.1 Scytonema sp. RU_4_4 | reverse complement strand
GGAATTGGGGATTGGGTTAAAAGAGCGAAAAATTATGGAAGGGGCAACAAAGCCCCGTACCATTTTTGAACATTTTTCCCCGGAGCACGTCCCCAGTCCCCAAACAGGCGAGCGCCCATTCATCCCACCACCAAATCAAAGATTATGGTGGGGGCATTCTGGGCGCGACTTGATGGAGAATATCAAAGAAGTTATTGAGCTTTGCCTGGAAGAAGAAGGTTATGAATTAATGCGAACGCCTACAATCAAATTATAGAAGCACAACCAAGGGATACTCGACATTACATGACTGATGTTGCTAAGCGGGAATTCTACGTCATTATTGAAAGAGATGAAGATGGTTATTATGTTGGGGAAGTTCCTCAGCTAAAAGCTTGTTATAGCCAAGGTGAAACTATTGATGAGTTAATGGAGAATATCAAAGAAGTTATTGAGCTTTGCTTAGAAGAAGAAGGTTATGAAAGGATACCTGAGTTTGTAGGCATTCAAAAGGTCGTGATTTGATGCCAAAACTACCACCTTTGACAGGTGATGAAGTTATTAGCGCCCTCAAAAAAGTAGGTTTTCAGGTAGTTCGACAAAAGGGCAGTCATGTGCGAATGCAACATGAAGATGGGCGGGTTGTAACAATACCTGTTCATGCTGGTAAAACTCTCGGAAAAGGGTTGCTACGTAAGATACTACGTGATGCCGAACTCACACGCGATGAGTTCATAGCACTACTTAGATGAATGTTAGCCCTGTATCATAGCTGTTTTTGTCACACGTTCTCATTTCCAATCTACTCAGTAATGAGGGAAAATGCAAAAGGCTCATTTCATAGCTTCTGTGGAAAACATCAATTAAACAATGGCTGCAAAAATTCCCGTTACCATCGTCACCGGATTTTTAGGGAGTGGCAAAACTACTCTCATTCGTCACCTGCTACAAAACAACCAAGGACGCCGCATTGCTGTTTTAGTCAACGAATTTGGAGAACTTGGTATTGATGGCGAATTGTTAAAATCCTGCCAAATTTGCCCAGAAGATGGTGAAGACAGTGATAACATCTTTGAATTAACCAACGGTTGCTTGTGCTGCACTGTGCAGGAAGAGTTTTTGCCCACAATGCAACAGCTTATCAAGCGCCGGGATAGTATAGACTGCATTTTGATTGAGACTTCTGGTTTAGCGTTGCCAAAACCGCTGGTGAAAGCTTTTCGCTGGCACGAAATTCGCAACGCTGCTACGGTAGATGCTGTGATTACTGTGGTAGATTGTGCAGCAGTCGCAGCAGGAACATTTGCCAGTGATCCAGAGGCTGTGGAAGCACAGCGACAGGCAGATGATAGTCTAGAACACGAAACACCTTTGCAGGAATTGTTTGAAGACCAACTTGCTTGTGCTGACTTGGTAGTTTTGAGTAAAAATGATTTGGTTGATGGACAGACAAAAACAAAAGTTGAGGAGTTTATTAAACAAGAATTACCTAGGGTGGTGAAGATTGTCGAAAGTTGTGAAGGTAAACTCGACCCATCTGTATTATTAGGATTTCAAGCTGCAGTCGAAGATAATTTAGATACTCGTCCTAGTCACCACGACACTGAAGAAGAACACGACCACGACGAAGAAATCACCTCAAATCACGTCATTTTAGACCATGCCTTTGACCCAGAACAACTACGACATCAGTTGCAAACATTGGCACAACAGCAAGAAATTTATCGCGTTAAAGGCTTTGTGGCTGTACCAAATAAATCCATGCGCTTGGTGATGCAAGGTGTGGGAACTCGGTTTGAACAATTTTATGATCGCCCTTGGAAACCACAAGAAGCAAGGCAAACTCGTTTGGTTTTCATCGGTCGTGATTTGAACTCTTTTGAAATTGAGTCGCAGTTGGTAAGCTTAACAAATTAAGTTTTGAAATTTAACCGCAGATGCACGCAGCCTATAGCAGATGAATTGTCTGTGTTTCTCTGCTCAGGACTTACGCAAAAGTTACCCGGTTTCTACCAAAAATCATCTGTGTTGCAACCAAATACGAACGAAGAAACCGGGTTTCTAGCAGATGGTGCGTCAGTCCTACTGCTATAGGCTGCGGTTCATCATAAAATATGATTTTAGTAGTCTTAATTTTGCATTTTTATGTCTATCGTTCAACTTTTCAACGTTGCTAATCTTTTCATTTTGCCTTTTTGGGTATTAATGATTTTCTTACCCAAATGGAAAGTGACACAAAGGGTTATGGAATCTTATCTTCCCTTTGTACCCTTAGCAGCAGCGTATTTGTATTTGTTGATTACTAGTATCACACCAGAAAATGCTCAAGCTTTATCAAATCCTCAATTAGCAGATATTGCCAGATTTTTTGCTGATGAAAAAGCTGCTGCAACTGGTTGGGTTCATTTCTTGGTCATGGATTTATTTGTGGGACGCTATATTTATTTAGAAGGACAGAAAACAGGAATTTGGACAATTCACTCGTTGGCACTTTGCTTATTTGCTGGTCCAATGGGATTACTTTCTCACATTTTCACAGATTGGATAACAAAGGCAATTTCCCCAACTGCTAAGAATGAAGCAGCAGAAGTCGCAGAGAAAACAGTTAGCTAGGAGCTAGACCAATTACTAGCACTGATTTCTTCATTTTGAATTTTGAATTTTGTTAGCGCAGCGCTCCGCAGTCCATTTTGAATTGCTTAGTGCAGCTGCTTCTTCCGGTGCTTGGGCGACTAATTGATTTCTGCTATAAAAGAAGAAGTAAAAAGTCGCTACAACTAAAACAACTGCTATGCCCCTAATACCAGGTTGATAGGCAGGTATAGAGTAACAAGCAGCCAAGGCAAAAATTGCCAGGATAGCCCCAATACTTGCTCCTATTAGTCCCAATGGACTTTTGTAAGGTCTTGGTAAATTAGGACAACTAAGCTTGAGTTTGATGTAGCTGAGCATGACAAAAATATAGGAGATAATTGCTGCAAAAACAGCCATATTCAAAATCACTGCATCCACTGCATAGCTGCCTATGTCAACTAGCATGACACAAATCAATCCTATGATTGTACCTAGAATTAATGCCCGGTAAGGTGTATTGTTTTCACCTGTGACAGAAATCCAACGCGGTAAATATCCAGCACGAGATAAGGAGAAAAGTGAGCGTCCGTAACCGTAAATCACAGTATGAAAGCTAGCCAATAAGCCAAGAGTGAGCGCGATCACTGTGAATAAGTCACTAGTCGCACCCTTACCAAAATAAGCCTCCAACCCATCTTTTAGAGGAACACTTGATTGACCAATGACAGCAGCGCCACCACCAACACCAGAGTTTAGCACCAAGGTCAGAACTGAGATGGCAATCAGGGTAAACATACCTAATATAAGCGCTGGAGGCATATTCCCAGGCACATCATCAGTTTCTTCACTAGCCAATGGAAGTATTTCAATCGCCAGGTAGAACCAGATAGCATAGGGAATTGACGCAAAAACTCCCTCCCAGCCTTTAGGTAACCAAGTTGCTGATTCCCCTGGATTAGCAGGAACGTTGAAGAGTAGTTCCGGCTTGAAAACATCTGCTCCTAACATACTTGCATAGAATATACTTAACACTAGCATTGCTGCCAAGGTGAGAAAAACGCTCACATTCAGAGTCAGTTTTAAACTCTGGATGCGATCGCCACAAAAATAGTATAGGAAAGTAACCACACAACGTAGCTTGGTACGCTGGGAATTAAAGGTTTGAGGTAGTTGCTCATACTACAAACAATCGCCGCAGTGGTCAGCACGTACTCAACTACGACAGCGACACCGCAAATAAAACCCCAAAAGGGACCAAAAGCGTTGCGAGTAAAAGAGTAAAAGCCACCTGCATGGGGTAAGGCTGCTGACAGTTCAGCAAGACTGTAGACCATGCATAAATACATGATTGCTATCACAAAGGTAGCAATGGTTAAACCCCAGAAGCCGCCTGCTGCTAAACCATAGTTCCAACCAAAAAAGTCACCAGAGATGACAGCACCAACACCTAAACTCCACAAAAGGAAAGAATCAGCACTTCGTTTGAGTTGTCGCCGCCTCAGGTAACTTTCATTAACATTTTTATACGAGACAATTCCTCTTGACTTTTGCATGAATATACTTATGCTCAGGTAACATACGTCTTCTGCAGGTTAAACTTGCTCTCCGGATATTTGTAATGAACGATTACAATTGCAACTCTGTGGGATGACTAAGAATTTAAATTAATGAAGAGTTCCACAGAATCTTTCTCTCCTACAAAATACCGGAGTGGGGACTCAAAGACATCGCAGATATCGCCAAACATGCCCAGAAGCACGAGCTAGCTCTGAAAGAAAGATTGATATCCTATCCAATAATTTCACTTTTGTCTACGGTTTCAAGTAAAAAGAAGTCATCTTTCAGAAGGATACTACCTGACTCTACTGCATAAGTTGATTTCGCCTGCATTTATGCAAAATTAGACCACTGTATTATGTGTACCCCCTTTAACACTAGATAAAGGGGGTTTTATTTTGCATCTCATGTCTCTTTACATTTATACGTTAAATGGTATAATTAGCACCTTGCATTTCATACCCCCTTTTCTCCCACAGACTAGAAACCTAAAGCTACACAAACATAGGCGCTCCTTGGCGTCTTCTCGCAAGGTAGTTCGCAATTTATAAGCAGTTCTTACGGCGAAAGCAAGCGTCATGATGTTTTAGCGTTTCTGTAGTTGGCATCTATCCAACAACGTGGTAGGCTTTCACCAGAAGGAAAAGTTAGATTTTCTTTTTTATAAGAATCAGGTTGTTGTTCTTCTTCACCTTGTTGCTCTTGTGCATGAACAACATCATGATTAGGGTCTATCAATTCCTGAACATCAAGAATTTTCACCAATTCATCACTATCTTTGATTTGCAAAAGCATGGAAATATCCTCCAGAAATTTGTATGGCTAAGTCAAGCTAGTTTGTTAAAATTAGCTTTATGTATACCTAGGTGAAATGAGAAAGCACCCTCATGTTAGAGATGTCGTTAATAAGAGTTAAAAACAACAGAAATTTACTAAGTATCAGTCTTATTTTTTCTGTTGATACTTAGTTATCATTCTCTAATCATGAGAGAGTCAAGAAAGTTACAGGACAACGAGCTAAGCAGTAAAATTACATTTCTCGTTGATATTTTTCTAAAATGTCTACTAAATTGACCTGACATTGTAGAGGTAGTAAATCAATCAGAGGAAGTTCTCTTCTTCCACCACCAATCTTAACTGGAATAGATTCTAGGACTTGGGTAACTTCATCTTCTTCCACAGGTTTATTAGCTGTTATTAAGGGATACACTTGTTCTGCAACGAGAGTATGCAACTTGGCATCCGATAGGTAAAGGTGCCATTTGGCAATATCTATGTAAACGTTTTCGCCAATTTCTGCTGCTAGGGCTTCAAGTAATTCTTGAGTGTTAGTCTTAGCCATAAAAATAACCCTATACAATGAGCGCAAACTTTAGTCCTATAAAATATTATCGCTCAAATATCCAGGCTAACTCTACCACCGCAAGTTACAATCGCCCTAATCAGTCGAGTCAATCTTCAGGTGGATGTAGGTGGTGTTTCTGAGTAGTTGGCGATCGCCGAAATATAAATCAAATGTCCCAATAGCACGACTATCCAACCTACTGTCAACCAAGGTAGCCACTTCCAAGTAGCTGAATTGAAGTTATGGAAAAACCACAAACCGGAATTACATACCGCAAATATCGCCACATGGACGGCAAAATTCATTCGGTCATCTAGCTTCCGGTAAGCAGGGTCTTTGCGATCAGGTTTACGAGACCAACGAGGAGGCATAAGTATTTGTTACGAAATTTAACAAAAGTGCTTTCTGACTCATTTTATGACTTTTGGGAGTCAAAGGTATTCGGACAGTACATTAATATGGCTCTTAATAAACAGCTTGAAGACTCTCTATTGCCTCTTTAAGCTTAGTGATAGCTTCGTCTTGAAGACTTCCTTGACCTACTAACCCATTTTCTAAGCATAAAGCCACCCAGTAATTTGCGCTTTTTCTCAGAACCACTGTGTAAAAATCCATTATTGTTCACCTATTTATAGAACCCAGAAAACTGGGAGAACGAAACATGTAGCAGATCTTCTCAGGCTAATCATGAATTTTGAATGGCTTATAACGCCCTAACTTGTCGTTGTCGCACCCGTTCGGCACTTCCAGTAGGTATTGAGGCTATGAGCTTTTGTGTGTATTCCTCTTTGGGTTCGCGGTAGATACTCTCTGCTGTTCCTTGTTCGACAATTTCACCGCGATTCATCACCAAGATGCGATCGCTCATAAATTTCACCACACTCAAGTCGTGGGAAATGAAGATATAAGTCAAACCAAACTCATCTTGCAATTCTTTCAACAGATTCAGCACCTGCGCTTGCACCGATACATCCAGCGCTGAAACTGATTCATCACAGATGATAAACTTAGGGTTTAATGCCAAAGAACGAGCAATACAAATCCGCTGACGTTGACCACCAGAAAACTGATGAGGATAGCGACTCATAGCATCTGCACTCAATCCCACCCGTTCTAGGAGATAAGCGACGCGTTCTCGCCGTTGTTGCTTTGTTTTACCTATCGAGTGAATCAACAAAGGTTCTGCAATTGCTTCCCCAACCTTGAAGCGTGGATCAAGAGAGCTAAAGGGGTTTTGGAAGACAATCTGCATTTCTCGCCGCAACTTCTGCAATGTTTTGCCTTTGAGGTTAGTGATATCTTGTCCCTCAAAAAGGATTTGACCACTCATTGGTTCAATTAATCGCAGTAAGGTTCTACCAAGAGTGGTTTTACCGCAACCAGATTCTCCTACCAATCCCAGCGTCTCTCCCTTTTTTACATCAAAGGAAACGCTATTTACTGCCATAAAATAGCGTTTTGTCCCACCAAAAACCCCTCGTATGGGGAAACCAACCTTCAAGTCGCGAACTTGCAACAAAGATTGCTGTTGTTCTAAAATTTGCAACCTTTGATTCATCTCTTGTGTTGTGACTTCCACAGGTTGTTCAGGTTGTTTCTCCTGAATCACCAAATCTCCTGTTGGCGTTTCTTTTACATTCATGTAGTCGGAAACTGTCAGGAGTTTGTGGGGATGGCGGTTGAGTGTGGGGCGACAGGCTACCAAACCTTTGGTGTATGGATGCTGCGGATTTGAAAAAATTTCTGCTGCCGAATTGTATTCTACAATTTTGCCTCTGTACATCACCGCAACTTTATCAGCAACTTCTGAAATCAGTCCTAAGTCGTGGGTGATGAAAATCATTGCCATTTCACGACGCTGCTGCAATTCTCGCAGCAATTCAAGGATGGTTGCTTGTACTGTCACATCCAATGCGGTGGTTGGTTCATCAGCAATGAGTAGCAATGGGTTGCACGAAATTGCCATTGCTATCATCACCCGCTGTAACTGTCCCCCAGAAAGTTGATGCGGATAACGTTCTAGGATAGCTTCTTTATGTTGCTTCACCAATTGTGCCAGTTTTTGCTCATCTGGAGTTGATGAACCATTTGATGAACCAAAGGGGGTTTGTTTCCAAGTTTCGATATACTGTTGCCGGAGGGCTTCATCGCTAGGGAGAAGTTTGACCTCTTGCAAACCGGCGATCGCACTTCGTCGTGCTTCAGATGCTGAAATATTCTGGTGTCGTAAAATAGCTTCAGTTATCTGAAACCCAATCGTGTAAACCGGATTGAGCGAACTCATCGGTTCTTGGAAAATCATCGCAATGTCGCCGCCTCTGTGGAGCTGTATTTGTTCGCTTGGCAACTCCACTAAATTAATAGGCGTACCATTCTCTTGAGGGTGAAACCAAATTTCACCGCCACTGATCCTACCAGGATTCTGGATTAATCCCATCACCGCCAGGGATGTGACTGATTTTCCGCTTCCCGACTCCCCGACTATTCCTAGAGTCTCTCCTCGGTGTAGCTCAAAGGAAATCCCATCTACAGCTTTGACATTTTTACTCTCACCGGCAAACTCAACTTGTAAATTGCGAACGTCTAGGATAGTTTCTCTCATAAAAGTCGGGGATTTAAATCGTAACTTATAAATTATTTGGATTTTAACAGCGAGTTTGATTTTTTTTATTGATCTGATGTCATCTATGACGATAATTTATTGATTTTTACACCTTTAGTGTTCAAGTTGATATTAAAAATCACAAAAAATAACTTAAATTGTGACAGTGGCAACGGATGAAGTCACAGATGTAGCGGATGATTGTTCTATGAGACCCACAAATCATCTATCTGTTACATCCGATGAACACATCCGTTGCTTAACCAGTCTCTTGTTAAAAGGGAATGTCGTCTGGATCGGGTTCTTCAGTTGGTTTGACCCCATAGTTACTGCGCTCAAAATTTGTACTTTGGGGTCTGCGTTGTTCTTCTATGTCATCTTGGGGAAGAACGCCAACGCTGCTTGTGACTGGAGTTGCTGTGGGGATGGGCGACTCGTAAGTAGGAGTCGCTTTGGGAGGAGCAGAAGCTACAGGAGTTGATTGCGTTTGGACAACAGATGGGAATGAACTTGTATTGATAGCTGTTCCTAGAGAGTGAATCTTTTGCACTGTCAATTCAGCGCGTTTTTCTTTAAATCCTTCTGGACG
Source organism: Scytonema sp. RU_4_4 (assembly GCA_012031965.1). GTDB lineage: Bacteria > Cyanobacteriota > Cyanobacteriia > Cyanobacteriales > Nostocaceae > Brasilonema. Next base: position 11,800 of record JAAUSC010000126.1, on the reverse strand, counting down.
CTCAACGGTATTCATTGCTAAACGTCCTTCCAGAAGAACGCGATCGCCTTGGTGATAATTTTGCTGAATTTCTTTTGCCAAATTCCCCCAGCTTACCACTTTTAAGGTTGCCGGGGGTTCTCCTTCTCGAAGTCCAGGAAACTGCACCAGCATTTCGGTCACTTCCAGGTTATCTGCTGTAAAGCGCAGCTGTGGCTCTTGAATAATTTCTGCCAACAATATGCAACTATTCATGAAATGAAATCCTCCTTGTGAAAATTGAGTGCTAATTCGTTCAGGACTTACGCAAAAGTTACCCGGTTTCTACCAAAAATCGTCTGTTTCACAACCAAATACGAACGAAGAAACCGGGTTTCTAGAAGGTGGTGCGTAAGTCCTAAGTTAAAAAAAGATGCAGCGTCTTTGCTGAGTGATGGAATCTGGGAAAGGGTGGATGAAGGGATTTGCATAAGTGGTGAAGGTAGAGCAATAAAAATATCTAGCTTTTTTGACAACTTTCTTTGAAAAAGCTCAGTTATGCTTTGAGTTTTTCACTCACTTCTAGCATAAAAGCCAAGCGATTGTCGTGAACAGAGAGCACACCCTGTTTACAACCTTCGCCTGACTGGAAGAAGAATTGAATCTGACACTTGATTAGTATAATTGTACCACACAAAAACTCTTCATTGATGATTTGTAATTCGTAATAATTAACACAAAAAAAACGAGAAATTACGCATTTCTCTGAATATGTGCTGGGAAAACGCCAAAAGCAATTAACCTCGCTGGTAAGTCACGCAAAAAGGGCAGCCGCAAGAAAGCTGGTGGTTGAAACTGCTGTTCGGAGTTAAGAACACGGGCGAATATACTCTGCTGTACCAAGGACTGAAATGCCTGAATGACACGTGTTGGTAAATCACGTTGGCGTTGTACTTTGGCTAAATAGTGTAATTCTATACGTCGTCCCTCTTTCAGCGGTTGACTGAGAACATTAGCAGTGACGACAGCATCTTGAATAGCATAGTTAATGCCAACGCCACCAACAGGAGACATGACATGGGCGGCGTCACCAATCAGTAGAAGTCCAGGACGATACCAACGCTTAAGGCGGGTAGACTCTACCGAGAGGAAAGCGATTTGTGACCAATCTTGCAATTGTTCTATGCGGTCTTGTAAATCTGGCACAATCTCAACAATAGATTGCCGAAGCGCCTCCATACCAGCAGCACGAATCTGTTGATAGCCGCCTTTGGGAATAACGTAGGCGATTTGCCATTGATCACCACGGTCGAGCATTGCGACAATGTGACCGCGCCCAACGCGTCCCATTCCGCCTTCAGCGTCTTCGGGTTTCTTAGGTAGGCGGAACCAGAGAACATCCATCGGCGTTGATGTTTGGACGGATTCAAAGCCAGTCAGTTGACGCAGACGTGAGTGACGTCCATCTGCACCCACTGTGAGAATTGCTCGAACTTCGTGCCAACCTCCATGTCCCCGATAGCGTACACCTCGAATGATTCCATCTTCTTCAAGCAACTCCTGCACGTTTGCACCTAACACAAGCTGAAAATTTGGATACTTTTGAGCCTCTGCGATGATAAATTCCAAAAATCTCGCTTGAGGAAGCATGGTAATGTAGGGGTAGCGAGTCTTGAGGTGACTGAAGTCAGCCAGAGTGAGGCTCGTTTCAGGAGTCTGAATTCTTATTTGGCGCATTTTAGCGTGAGGAAGTTCCAGCAAGCGTTCAGCTAAGCCCAATTCTTCCATAATTTCCATGACAGAGGGGTGAATTGTGTCACCTCGAAAATCGCGGTCAAAATCTTTGTGTACTTCTAAAAGCATCACAGGAATACTTTGACGTGCGAGCAATAAGGCAAGGATAGCCCCCGCAGGACCACCACCCACAATGCAACAATTTGTGGTTTGTACGTCTAAAATCTCATGAGCAGAGGTTTGTGTCTCTTGGGAAGAATTTGAGGTGTGATGGGTCGCCATAAACTTTACCACCAAATATTCATAATCCCACGGTAATTAGCTTTTTATAGCTAGAGCTCCTATTTTAACTTTTCGTATTTTCTTCTAGCGTGTATCATAAGCGCTAAACCTCTGTTATCAGTCGTGAGTCCTTTGTCTCTAGTAATTAATAACTAATGACTAATGACTAATGACTAATGACTCTTACAGTTACCTTAAATTCTCGTGGCGCAAGTTCTTTTAGAAAACGTTTATAAAAGTTTTCCCCCTCGTAAAGGGGAAGGTGTTGCATCCCAAACACAACCCTCTGTCACATCTGGGAAGCAAGACGATACAGTTGCTCAGCGTGGGGAAAGTGTCAACGTCTTACGGCGAATTAACCTAACGGTAGCAGATGGTGAATTTATGGTGCTGGTGGGACCTTCCGGTTGTGGGAAAAGCACCCTTCTGCGGTTAATTGCTGGGTTGGAAGTGATGACAGGCGGTAATATTTGGGTGGGCGATCGCCTAGTCAATGACCTACCCCCCAAAGAACGGGACATCGCAATGGTGTTTCAAAATTACGCCCTCTATCCCCACATGACAGTGTATGACAACATTGCTTTTGGGCTACGACGCCGGAGTACGAGAGCAGGGGGAGTAGGGGGAGTAGGGGAAGGAAGAATTTCCAACTGGGGTGAGAATTTACTGGTAGGGATGACAAGAGTGCTTCCCAAGGGACTGAGGTATATTTCTGATAGAGAACGGGCTGTGGATGAGCAGGTGCGTACTGTTGCTCAACTGTTGCAAATTGAAGGGCTGTTAAATCGTTTACCTAAGCAACTGTCTGGTGGACAAAGGCAAAGAGTTGCATTGGGAAGGGCGATCGCACGTAATCCTCAAGTGTTTTTGATGGATGAACCGCTTTCTAACTTGGATGCTAAACTTCGTGCTGAAACCCGCGCCCAAATTGTGAAACTACAACGTCAGTTGGGTGTTACAACGATTTATGTCACTCATGACCAAACAGAAGCGATGACGATGGGCGATCGCATTGCTATTCTGAATCATGGTCAGATCCAACAAGTTGCTGCTCCTTTAGAACTTTACAATCGCCCTGCAAACCTCTTTGTTGCAGAATTTATTGGCTCACCGCCGATGAATTTTATCCCTGTGAAGTTCCATGCTCCCCAATTGATTACCAATGGTGATTTTCGCCTCACCTTACCAGAAGTTTGGGGAAATGCGTTGCAAAAATACGACGGCAAAACCGTCATTTTAGGAATTCGCCCAGAACACTTGATTTTAGGTGTACCTGCAAATAAAAATCTCCCAGTGCAAGTCGAGTTAGTAGAAAATCTTGGCAATGATACATATCTTTCCACAAGACTTCTCGAATCAGGTTTTCAAAAATCTGCCTTTGGGACAAACGAAGTGCAAGTGCGAGTTCCTCCAGAGCGTCTTGTGTCTTATGGTGAGCAACTGTGGTTATCTTTAACACCAGAAAAACTGCACTTTTTTGACCTGGAAACGGAACTGGCGATATTTCCAAAGTAGTCAATAGTCGTTGGTCAATAGTCGCGCTTAACCGCGACTATTGATGCTTTCCACAAATGCTTGATGCTCTTGTGTCTGCAATCCTTGCTGAAGAACCGCTAACACCTCAGCCAACTTTCCCTGTTGCAAAGCAGGAACTGATAACCACAATCCTGGAAACACCTGAGAACGAATGATTCCGGCTGCATCTGGCTCTAATGCGACATATCGCCCTTCTTCCAGCCTGAACCAATTCAGGCGATTTTCATAAATTTGCCAGACAATGTATTCTTGCACTCCATTGCGGCGATAGGCATTAAGCTTGTCTGTAAGGTCATAAGAAGCACTACTAGCAGCAATTTCTGCAATCAGTTCCGGTGCGCCTTCAACATAATCATCATCACTGATGCGAGAATTGCCACCTACCTCTGGCTCTAATCGTAATAAAGCATCAGGTTGAGGTTCATTATCAACATCAAGGCGTACAGTGGCGTTGTCACCCATGTCTACTCCTGGTGTTGCAACCCAGTAAGCCGTTAACCAAGCCATAACTTGAGCATGCGGTCTACCGTGACTTTTCGCTCGAACAGGTGAAGCCAAGTACACAACTCCTTCAATTAATTCTGCTTTCTTAATATGTGGCATGGTTTGGTAGCGACGCTCGAATTCTTGGCGAGTTAGGCGATCGCCACTTTCCAGTGGGGGAAGTTTGAAAGTCGTAGACCTAGCTGACATGGCAAATACTCATTTCTACGCTTTTATTTTCGCTCAGTCATTATCTGGTGCGATGAAAAATCAAGAGTTTGGTAGGAAGTAGAGATGAAGGCTAATCAACAGAGTCAAAGCAGACAACGCGATGCCAACTGAGTTTTACATAAATCTCGGAACTCACTCAAAATTCACATATTTCCGGATTTTTTCATGAAAAGTTTTCATAAAGTGTATTTGATAACCCATACTATTCTCATAGTATGACTTACGGGTTGCTCATACCGATACCCAGTTGCTATTTCGCTTAGTAACTGAAACAAACGCATTAGATATTCAGTATAGTCACAAAATTAACTATTTGCTTCAGACTTTCTGCGCTGTACTGAACCCAAAAGGGTGTAAACCAAGAAAGCTTCTAAAGAAGTTTGTACGATTTTAAACATATTCTGCCTATAAAGTTTTGGTTGAGAGGAAGAATAAACAATGTCTAAACTTTGTAAGTTTTGGGCTGCCTTTGGCATGTTTGCATTATGTTCAGGTCTTAATCAAACACCTGTGTCCGCTAACCCTTTTAATGCTATAAACAGAACACTTTATAATATCAATAATACAGTCAACTCTGTTGATCATACTGTAAGGAACACTAACGGCACAGTTAAAAACTTAAGCGATACTTTAGGAATTCAATCTAATGAACCTGGCACTTCTACCACTAACACCAATAATAATGCTCAGAGTAATACTAAACAAATTTTAGGTATTTATCACACATGGTATAAAAGCTTGTCACCATCAGATCAGGAAACCGTTGCCAAGCTGATTATGGAATATGCTCAAGACAAGCAGGTTTCATTTAGTACTCTTTCTAAGAATGAATGGTTTACTCAAAAAGACCTTCAAGAACAACAAAAAATTGGATCAATTTTCTATAAGCTGAATGAAATTGTTAAAGCTGTAGGAAATGACAAAGGAGAATTTTTCGCTTTTGCTCTTTGTGTTAATAGTGGGACTCAAGACTGCAAGGCTCAAGGACAGTAACAAGGCATAGTTCAAACAAGGATTGTTGAGAATGACTAATGGCTCGTAGCCATTAGCCATTTGTAGTCGCTAATTACACCTCACTAACAACTTGTTCTTCTTCTCTTTCAACAAACGCCTGCACACGAGCACGATACTGTCTCAAGGACTCATCTACCCAATCGCGATCATTGCTATTTGCATACAGATGTACTATAGGGTCACTAGCATCTGGCAATACTAATACCCAACTGTCATCATACGGTTGACAAATTTTCACTCCATCAATTAGCTCCAAGTTTTGAGCTGGATGAGTTTCCACCAAGTAGCGCATCAGCGCTCCTTTGACAGTCCAAGGGCAACGTACTGTATATGCTTTGTGAACCACACGGGGTAATTCTGACCGTACAGAGGCGAGAGAGCGCTCTTGTATTGTCAGCATCTCAATAAGTTTGGCAGTGCAGAACATAGCATCAAACCCCGGATGCAATTGCGGCACAATAAAGCCAGTGTCGCCATTACCACCCAAAACGACATTAGAATTTTTTTGACAAGCCTCCATTAATGCCGTAGGATTTGCCTTCGTGCGAATGACCTTACCATCATGGCGACGAGCAATTTGTTCCACAGCACTGGAAGCATGAACTGGCACCACGACTGTTCCTCTGGGGTGAGCAGTTAACATCATGTCTATCATCAGTGCTGTTAACATTTCTCCACGAATAGGAATGCCAGATTCATCCACTAAAATGAGTTGTTCTCCGTTCGCGGAAACTTGAACACCAAAGTTCGCCTTCAACGCTTCCACCACATGACCAAGCTGGGTTAAAAGTCCTTCGCGCTCGTTTGCTGATATGGCAGCTTTATTAAGACTTGCATTCAACACCACTGCATCAGCCCCAAATTTGTCAAGCATCTGCGGCAACACAGCTCCAGATACTGAATAAACGTAATCAATGACCACTTTTGCCCGACTGTTGCGAATACTCTCAATATGTAAGAGTTTCTCAAAAGCTGTGCAGTATCGGTCCATCACCTGACTAGGATAGGCAACATCACCAATTTCATGAGTTTGCGCTCGCCGCATATCTTCCTTGAAGTAGGCCCCTTCGATTTTCTTTTCCAAGGATTTGGTGATATTGATTCCCTTAGCATCTATAAACTCAATTAAGATGTAGTCGGGACGATCTGGATGCACTCGCACATGAATTCCACCACTGACGCTCATGGTAGGTATCACTGTACGAGCTATTGGAATAGCTGTGGCATCTAGGTTCTGAATATCGATACCCACTGACATCAAACCAGCAATTAATGAGCGAGTGACCATGCGAGAAACATTGCGTTGGTCACGGGAAACTGTTACCCGAGAACGTGGTTTCAAGGTTGAACCGTATGCTGCTCCCAATTTCACCGCAAATTCTGGGGTGATGTCGATATTGGCGAGTCCTTGGACGCCCCGTTGCCCAAATAAATTACGTTGAGCAGTGTTACCCCAAATCAAATTAATATTCAAAATTGCCCCAGAATCAATCTTTTTACTGGGCCAAACACGCACAAATGGGCTAATTTGGGCTTCTTCTCCCACAGTCGAAAGCGAACCAACCACCGCGCCTTCCAAGATATGAGCACGGCGGTCTACACGGGCACCACGGCAAATGACACAAGCACTGAGCTGTGCTTCGTCGCCAAGGATTGCTCCATTCCAAATAATCGGACGCTTGAGATTAGCGTCAGAGCCAATGGTGACGTTATCCCCAACAACGCTTCCGGCTTCAATCTGTACTCTAGCTCCTATGCGGCAATTATCACCAATGACTGCTGGAGCTTCAATCTCCGCTGCCGGGTCAATATAAGTATTTTGACCTACCCATAACTCAGGAGAAACTTCTTTGTAGGCAAAGTCAAGTTTGACTTTGTTGTGTAACGCATCGTACTGAGCCTCACGATAAGCATCTAAGTGACCGACATCGCACCAATAACCTTGGGCAATGTAACCATACATTGGCTCATTTTTCGACAGTAGCAAGGGGAACAAGTCTTTGGAAAAATCACATTCTTGATTGGCTGGCAGGTATTCCAAAACCTCTGGTTCTAGAATGTATGTGCCAGTGTTAACAGTGTCGGAGAAAATTTCACTCGTAGAGGGTTTTTCTAAAAATCTACGAATCCGATTTTCTTCATCAGTAATTACCACCCCAAACTCTATCGGATTGGGGACACGGGTCAAAACCAAAGTCGCTTTTGACTTCTTTTGTTTATGAAATTCAATGGCTGCTGTCAGGTCGAAATCGGTTATGCTATCGCCGCTAATGACTAAAAATGTGTCGTCAAGAAGTTCGGCAATATTTTTCACGCAGCCTGCAGTACCTAAGGGCTGGTCTTCTTCTACGGCATAGGTCATCTGCACGCCAAAGTCACTACCATCTTGGAAGTAATCTCGCATGACATCAGGTAAATAATGCAGTGTGGCAACCACTTCTGTAATTTGATGCCGTTTGAGAAGATTGATGATATGTTCGGCAATGGGTCGATTCAAGATAGGCACCATTGGTTTGGGTAAGTCACAAGTTAAGGGACGCAGCCGCGTTCCTGAACCACCTGCCATCAGTACTGCACGCATAAATCCTCCTTATCTATTTGCACCACTTGCTGCCTTAATACCCATAAGAGTAACTTTGTTTTCTTTAGTCTCCTATGGATCTTGAAGTTTAGGGAACTTTCGCAAGATGCATCTGATCACGACTAGGAATATCTACTCGACACACTAGCCTGTTTATCTGTACAAAATCAAGAAGGGAAATGAGTCAACTACCCCCACATGCTTCAATTCAAAGTTCAAAATTCAAAATTCAAAAATAATTTTGAATTGATAATTTTGAATTTCTTGGAAGCATGTAGCGGCTTGAACTCCCCTTCGGGGGATGACTTCCTTTTCCTCCTCATCCCAAGAAGCTGTCAGTAAATACTCAGAAAGCAGCAATACTGTTATAACTCTGTTAATTAGCTACTATTAATATGCGAACAATTGCGGATATCAATGACAAAATCAGCCACAAGCTGGCGGTGGTGTTAACCGCTGAGGAATTAAAAGCAAGAGTCGCAGAAGTGGGTGTTACTAAAGTTGCTCAGGAGGTTGATGTGATCACCACTGGCACTTTTGAGCCGATGGAATCTAGCGGTGCAATACTTAACCTAGGGCATACTGACCCGCCGATAAAAATTCGTCGTTGCTGGTTAGATGGTGTTCCGGCATACTCTGGTTTTGGAGCCGTAGATTTGTACTTGGGTGCGAGTTCCGCAATGGAAGCAATGGACGGCGAAGAAGTTCGGGAACGAGGTGGCGGTCATGTGATTGAAGATTTAATCGCTGGTAAAGCCGTACACATACGAGCGCAGGGACAAGTGACAGATTGCTATCCCAGAGCTACTTTTGAAACCACGATTACCCGTGAAACCATCAATCAGTTTTATTTATTCAATCCACGCAATCTTTATCAAAACTTTATAGTAGGTGTCAATGGAGGCGATCGCCCACTCCACACATACCTCGGTCCTTTGCAACCGCGTTTGGGCAATGCTGTTTACTCTAACCCCGGTGCTATCTCTCCTCTACTCAATGATCCAGATTTACAACTTATTGGGATTGGCACACGAATTTTTCTAGGAGGCGGCGTTGGTTATGTTGCTTGGGAAGGCACTCAGCATTTTCCTTTACAAAAGCGGTTATCCAATCGTACACCCATTGGACCGGCTGCAACTTTAGCTTTAATTGGTGACGCTAAGCAAATGGATGCTCGTTGGGTGCGTGGGTGTTACTTTAAAAGTTACGGTCCTTCTTTGATGCTGGGAGTGGGTGTACCACTCCCTGTGTTGAATGAAGAAGTCGTTGCAAGATGTGCAATTCAAGATAAAGACTTGGTAGCCCCGATCGTAGATTTTTCCATTCCCCGGCGTGTTCGTCCTACCTTTGGTTTAGTCAGTTACGCCCAACTCAAATCCGGACGGATCACCATAGAAGGCAAATCTGTGCGCGTTGCACCCCTTGCGAGTGTCTTTTTTTCTAGGCAAGTTGCTGTGGAGTTGAAACAATGGATTGAATCGGGTGACTTTACCTTAACAGAGCCTGTTGCCTCAATTGAAATGGAGCGGTCTTTTCTTCCGCAAGACCGCTGGACGGAATTCTAGGAAGAGGACAAGGGGAAGGGGTGATGGGAGGACAAGGGGAGAGTTTTTCCCCGTGTCCCCGTATCCCCTTTTCCTCTACTCTTCGGGTGGCTTAGGACGTTTGACGGGCTTAGGCATGGGTTTTGAGGATACAGGTTTTGACACCGCAGAGGAGTCCCCTGTTTTCCTGACTGGGCGTGGGATTTCGCCGTTGCGTGGTTTTGAAGGAAATGGTTTCCTTCCAGCAGGACGACGACCTCCACTACCATGCCTTGTTTGTGGCGGTCTGCGCTTTTTGGGCAAATCAGCGATCGCCTCAGCGCTTTCTACTACTAATTCTTCAGCTTCCCGCTTGACTTGTAAGTCCCAAAACTTACCGACTGCTCTGGCTTCAAGCTTACCTTTGATTTTCAATTTGAAATACTTTGGTTTGTCATCTTGTTTGCGAGCAGCTTGCTTAATTTTGATCACCAAGTGTTCACTTTCAAAAGACTGGTAAACGACTTCGCCACGAACAGAAAAATCACCATCTGGAAGTTCTGATGAGGGGATGAGAGCACTTGATAAATCATTCGCGGTGTATGTTGGCAAATCTTCTTGTGAAGCTGAATCTTGCTCGTCATTGGCTATTTGATGTTTAGCCAAGTTTTCCGGCTCCCAAACACCGACAATTTGTAAATGTATTTTGTCGTTTTCTTGCCGAGTGCGCGGATAAACAACCCACAGATGTTCTTTTTCTAAGTCCAAATGATTTTTGACTAAACTCATCATCCGACCCAGAAGGACGGCCTCAAGTTGTGCGCCATCTGTAGTCACCATTGAACCTTGAGTAAATTGTTCGCTGGTGGTAGCAACGTAGCGACCTCGTACTAAGCCAATGGCTCGATACTGCATTGGTTCGCTCGGAGGTGGAATCGGCTGCTGCCGATTTTCTAAGTTTTCATTATTAGCAGTCTCACTGGAGATAACAGGCGAATTTTCTTCACCAGAAGCTGGAGAAGCTGCATTAACATTCGTTGCAGCGGTGTCTTTGCTATTCAAAGCTTCTTTGGAGGCGATAGAATTGGACGATTCGGACGACGACGGCATCAGGTCGGAATTCATAAAAACTCCTTGCGGCGGAGACACATCCCAATTGTGGGATTTTACAAAGGCAACTGAAAAGAGCGTTTGTGCGGCGCTTGTAAGTATATTTCCTTTCAAGACAGCCACGCCTTAACGCTCTACGCGATACTAAAGACGCAAAATTTTACATACATACGCCAAATGTGTGATTTAGCGCCCTTATGCTGGTTTCGGAAGCACATCATAGCTAAGATTTAGACGGTTCCTCCTAAAGTCAACACTTGCATGCAGTGAACATATTGCTTATTTGTTATAAAATTCACAAACTATTAGCGGAATTCCGCAAAGTTTTTGAAATTTTTAACTTTCATTTTTTCACCTCAACGATAATGTCATTAGAATTTAAGGACGGTTTTGTGTCTCAACCTCGCAAACACTGGATAGTCAATGTAGTGTTGGTGCTGGCACTTCTTGCATTTGTCGGAGTTTCGATAATGCCACTTATTAGTGCGTTTAATCAAACGCAAAGCTCTACCCAGAAATCCACAAACACAAGAAGTGGTTCACCTTCCTCTGACCAAAAATCGAAACTGGAAGATGAAGCACGAGGTTATGCACAAGTTTTGCAGCGGGAGCCAGAAAACCAAGCGGCGCTGCGAGGTTTGCTTGAGACTCGACTACAATTACTAAGCTTGGGTGTGGGTGATGTCAAGAGCGTTATTGAACCTTTGGAAAAATTAGCTCAGCTAAATCCAGAACAAACAAGATACGCAGTGCTACTGGCTCAAGCCAAGCAGCAAATCGGTGATAAAGAAGGAGCGGCTACAGCTTACCGTTCTGTTCTAGAAAAGAAACCTGGCAACCTTGAAGCTTTACAGGGTATGGTAGCTCTGTTGCTAACTCAAAAACGTCCTGAAGCAGCTATCGGTTTGCTAGAAGATACTCTTAATACTGCAAGCAAAGCAAATAAAACTCAGCCGGGAAGTGTGGATACAGTGGCTGTACAAGTGCTCCTGGGTAACGTACACGCCTCCCAGAAAAACTATGCCCAAGCTCTTAGTATCTATGACCAAGCAATAAGCAACGATAAACAGGATTTTCGTCCTGTCCTAGCCAAGGCGATGCTCCTGAAAGAACAGGGCAAAGCTCTTGAGGCAAAAGCTTTGTTTACCCAAGCTGCGGCTTTAGCACCAGTCCAGTATAAAGACGAAATTAATAAGCGCTCAAGTGAATCTCCTACTTCTGCGGCTACACCGACATCAACGCCTAAGGAGTGAGGGAGAGGAAGGGGACTAGGGGACTAGGGGGACTAGGGGACTAGGGGACAGCGGAGAATGCGTTCGATTAGTTTTCTCCGACGTTCCCCGCGTCT
>JAAUSC010000336.1 GCA_012031965.1 Scytonema sp. RU_4_4 | reverse complement strand
AAAACAAACAAGCAAAATACTTCACTGAAGACTTAGGTGAAGGTATCGCCCTAGAAATGGTCGCTATCCCTGGTGGTAAATTTATGATGGGTTCACCAGAAGGAGAAGGATATGAAAACGAAAACCTCAGCATGAAGTCACCGTTCAATCCTTCTTCATGGGTAAGTACCCAATGACTCAAGCACAATGGCGAGCAGTAGCCGCATTACCCAAAATTGAACGTGACCTTAAGCCAAACCCATCTTATTTTAAAGGTAATGACTATTGTCCTGTAGAATGTGTTTCTTGGTATGATGTTATTGAATTCTGTGGTAGACTTTCTAGAAGAACAGGGCGCGAGTATCGATTACCCTCAGAAGCGGAGTGGGAATACGCTTGTCGCGCTGGAACAACAACACCGTTTCACTTTGGTCAGACAATTACAGATAAGTTAGCAAATTACCATGCCAGCGTAACATTTGCTAACGAACCCAGGGGAGAGTATCGAAGGGGAACTGCACCAGTAGGAAGTTTTTCTCCGAACGCCTTTGGTCTGTACGATATGCATGGGAATGTTTGGGAGTGGTGTGCTGATCATTGGCATCCAACTTACCAGGGTTCGCCAAAAGATGGAAGTGTGTGGATTTCTGAGAATAATTATCGTCTGCTGCGCGGTGGTTCGTGGGTCAACTATCCTGGAAACTGCCGTTCGGCGTATCGCAACTGCGTCGATGCGGGCGGCAGGGATATCGACCTCAACGGTTTCCGTGTTGCGTGTGCCGCCGCATGGACTCAGTAGCCCTTTATACTTTTGCGCTCTTACCCTTTATTCTTTTTTCTTTTCCCTTTTGAGAGCGGAGCGGAGCGATCTAATTTTTTTATTTCACAGTTCATAATATATCATAAGTTGTGCTCACAATCTGCCCATCTCTCGCAAATTCTTAATCTCCTGTTGAAAATCCTCTACATCATTAGACCTCTTGCAAAAATGCTTGAAATGTCATGTTGAGCGAAGCGAAACATCTCTTGAGATTCCTCGCTACACTGCGTTTCCCTCAGAATGACATTCACAACTTTTCGACTTTTGCAAGAAGTCTATTTTGAATCAAGTACAGATTTATCTGCGTCCATCTGCGGTTCCTTAATTTTTTGATGTCTTGCACTCAAGTGAGAACCGCTATATCCAACTTATAGAGTGGTGCGTTAGGCGAGACGCCGTAACGCACCCTGCGACTGTGGTGCTTTCGCCAACTACTTAAAAGCGTCAGGAAAGTTCTTGAAATTGCGGGGACCTTGATAACCAGAAACTTGAGCTAATTTCTCTAACGACTGTACGTTGGAATATAATTTCCCGTTAATTTCCCAAGTAGGATAGCCTTGAATACCAGCTGCTTTACACAAATCTGGACGGCTGTCTTTGCCTTGGGGATCGCACTCAATTTTCTGAATTTCTTGATACGCTTCTTTTCCAAACAGTTGCTTCTGTTCGTGACAATGAGGACACCACCAAGCGATATATTCCTTAGCACCAATTTTGGTTAAGTGACGCGCTAACTCAATTTCTGCCTCGCCAGAAGTTGTGGTGATGGGCCAGCCAATTCCAGCTGTTGGCTCTCCGGTTGGTGTTAAGCTAACAGCATCTGAGCCAGTTTTAGCACCAGGGTTATTTACATTGGCATAAATCCCTAAAGTTCCAATGAGCGTCACCATGCCAACAATAATGGCAGTAAAGAAAATTTGCCCAATGTCGTCCCATGTGCGACCAATAATAGTCAGCACCAAGAAGCTGAGAGAGAAGATAGCTGAAGCAAGACAGTACAGACAAACTGCTTTGATTGTGAAAAATAGCAGGTACATTAAGTAGCCACTGAAAACGGACATGGCGATCGCACCTGCCAAAAGCAACAACCACGTCCAATTTTCCAGCTTTGTCCGCGTATCTTTATTTTTTACTGGGTCAAATGCCAAAGGAATCAAGGCGAAGATAGCCATGCTGGCGTAAGCAAGAAAGCCAAACAAAGCCAGAGGCAACCCCAAAACTGTAGCATAAGGGCTAGAAAGGACTAAATCACAGCTACTGGTGGGGCAAGCGGCAGATCCTTGTGTCAACTTAACTACGGTCAGATAACCCGTTGTTAATGCACCACAAGATGCGATCGCGGCAATTAATATTCGCGACCATTTATGAATCCAGGGAATAGAACGACGGCGACTCATAAACTGAAATAAGGAATTGGCAATGAAAAACTTGGAAATAGGGAATTGGAAATGATGATCTGTGAGTTGTTTGTTGCTAGTGAGGTAGTGCAAGCAGATACCGGAAGGGTTGTTAGTTTTTACTTATCACTTTCCAATAACGACTCACGACTCACCACTACCTGCTATCCATTTCCAATTCCCATTCTTCACGTTACGAGTGTAGCTTTACAGAAGAAATTGATTTTGTTTCACCTTTAGAGTTCCAACTTTTACGTGCAGCTTCCACAAACTGACTAACCCGATTTGGATCTATAGGTTGCTCGCGACGACCGTGACGCTTCAAAGCACTGGAAACAATAACACCATCTGCCGATTTTATCAGTGTAGCAATGTTTTCCCAACTTGCTCCACTACCAATAAACACTGGAGTACCGTTAGCAGCAGAAGATGCCAATTCCAAATCCTCTGGGTTGGGAGGATCACCAGTCGCCCAGCCAGACATAATCACCGCATCTGCCAAACCGCGCTCAATTGTGTCTTGCACTGCTGTGGTGAGATTCACAGCACTCAAGGGACGAGCGTGCTTGACCAATACATCGGCAAAAATTTTGACATCGCTGCCTAACTCCCGCCGATAGCGTAGGAGTTGATGAGCTTCTCCCTCAATGATTCCTTGGTCGGTCGCCATGACACCTGTGAGGACATTCACGCGAATGAATTGCGCTCTGACACAAGTGGCGATCGCCATTGCGCTCCTGGCGTCGTTCCGCAAAACATTTATGCCTACAGGTAGCGTGACCAAATTCTGTATCCGCTGTACTAATACAGTCATGGCACTGACAACCACTGGATCGACCTGGTTTTTAGAAAACGGTGCATCGAAAAAATTCTCTACAATAATACCGTCAACCCCTCCACTTGCCAGGGCTGTTGCTTCTTGCTCGGCACGGTCAACGACTGCTTTGAGGCTACCTCCCCAACGGGGCGAGGTAGGTAATGGTAGTAGGTGAACTACGCCTATAATTGGTGTTCGGGTTTTAAATAGCTGATATAAGTCCACGTCTTTAACCCGCTTTGCGGAGTCATCAGTCCTTAGTCATTCATCATTAGTTATTATCACCGAGAATCAAAGAGCGGAAGCCCCTGACTTCAGGCATGGGTGCGACCCGTTAGGGCTTAGGCAATTTTAATTGCCGTCCAATATCTGGGAACACAACACGAAAAATATGCGACAAAAAATGTATGCTGAAATAGAAAACGCACTGTTGACCCGACTGGAACGGCTCTTCAGTAGGCAAGAGATGGCGAGTTGTCTCGTAAATGGGTAGAAGCATATTGCTTGCCCTAGACGGTAATCCAATGTGTTTCAGGGGCGTGGGGCGTAGTTTCCGCTCTGTTAATCGTAACCGTGCCTGGAGGTTCGTGAGGTAGTGAAGCGGAACCTGAATAGGAACCATTCCGCTACTGAGCAGGGCTACTAAAAGCCCCTGCATTTTATGCGTGGGGAATGCGTTACAATTTGTCTCAACTAGCTGTTACACATTTTATTTGTTGTTTACACTCAGCTAGCGCTTATGACCAAAAAAGAACGCAGAACACATAGGTCAGAATTCAGAATAACGAGAGAAGCGGGAAGAGTGAAGAACAAGGGTTTTGAGATGGAGGAACCTTCTTCCTTCTTGGCTCCAAACTTCTTCCTTCGATTATTTTATACCTTGAATCACTTGCCTCCTGCTTAAGATGGAATCTGGCGTTACTCTTCTCAATAAGATATGTTAAGATAGTATGTAGATATATAAGAGGAGTTTGCCACTCACCAGACGCGAGGCCGCTTCCCGTGAAGAAGGCATTTTGCCTATTACCTATACAGGCATGGTCTGAAGAAAAGGGTAGCATTACCGCTGTAAAGGCGTAGTCACGCGCTATTTTCCTTAGGGTAGCGACTTCTCAAAACGCGCCACACACACTTGGTTTCGGGGAGATGAATGATCTCAGTTTATCAATTCCTGACCAATGTCCAAATCGAGAGTGGCTTCCCAGTAGGTAAATTCACAAGATAGACGTTGCGGTAATGTAAAATACCAATAGGCAATTTATTAACAAAGATTAACTACTAGTGTCAGATTTATCAAAACTCTGCTTATTTTTCCTTGACTGACAGATGAGTAGAGCTATCATAGCATGAGCTCCATCTTCATCATGGTCGTAGCTCCGACCAGAGTATATATGACTAGGAGGTTATAGCTAGCTCAAGAGGTTTTGACCTCATTGGAAGTGTCTGAAGGAAAAACTAGCGTTCTAACCGTTGAAGTACATGAAAAAACTAAAGACTTTTTGTGAATATGGGTGATAAGCCAACAATTGCAATTCTCACTTAGGCTGTGAGAAAAATAGAGTTGATACAGAACATAT
>JAAUSC010000125.1 GCA_012031965.1 Scytonema sp. RU_4_4 | reverse complement strand
CCTTTTGCCAGATTCTCACGCGTTACTCACCCGTCCGCCACTAGGTGCCGAAGCACCCCGTTCGACTTGCATGTGTTAAGCATACCGCCAGCGTTCATCCTGAGCCAGGATCAAACTCTCCGTTTTGAAACCTGTTGTATGAAACGGTTAGTTTCATACACTCACCTTTACTTTGGCTGATTTTTTAACCCTCAGCCTAGGTTTATTCTTTACTGACGCAAGGCTTAAGGTGTATACTAGCTTTCAAACTATAGAGTTTTCATGGTTCGGCGCCTTTGGCTCCGCCTTTGTTTGGCGTCCGCTCTTCAGGCACTTATTTAATATAGCTACCCCGCACTCGATTGTCAACTGTTTTTTTGATATTTTTGGAAAATATTTTAGTGAATCCTGAAAAGCAGATGTAGTAAGCACTCTAAGCTATATTAATTCTGGAGAAAGCAAGGAAAAGAATTAAGAGTTGTGAATAATTCAGGTTTTTTACCGCCAAGGCTTGTTATGGACCCAATATTACGGGATTGGTTGTTAGAGGATGTCGGTCGAGGCGATCGCACAACCCAAGCCTTGATAAGTAAAGAAATTGGACAAGCAAGGTGGGTAGCGAAAGCGCCTGGAGTCATAGCAGGTTTACCATTTGCGGCAAGGATTTTTCAGCTTTTGGATGAAAAAGTGAACTTTGTGCCTATAGTGGCTGAGGGTAGTTCTTGTCAACCAAGAGAAGAGGTGGCTGAAATTAATGGTTCATTGGATGCACTGCTGATGGGAGAAAGAGTTGCTCTTAATATAGTTATGCGCCTCAGTGGTGTCGCCACGCTGACTCAGAAATATATAGAAAAGATTGCTGACTTACCTGCAAAACTGGTAGATACGCGCAAAACCACACCTGGGTTAAGACTATTAGAAAAGTACGCAACTGCTGTAGGAGGAGCTATCAATCACCGGATGGGGTTGGATGATGCAGTTATGATTAAGGACAATCATATTGCAGCTGCTGGAGGAATTGGGAGGGCAATTTTCCAAATTCGCCAACACATTCCTTATCCGTTAACTATAGAAGTAGAAACGGAAAGTTTAGACCAGGTAGAACAAGCTTTGCAGCATGGGGCTGACATTATTATGTTGGACAATATGCCTGTCGATTTGATGCGTCAGGCAGTGGACATAATCCGTCAACACGATAGTCGCGTTAAAATCGAAGCCTCTGGCAACATTACTTTAGAAACGATTCGTGCTGTTGCTGAGACAGGAGTGGATTACATTTCTAGTAGCGCGCCGATTACTCAATCCTCTTGGTTGGATTTAAGTATGAGGATTCAGTAACTATCCATCTGTAGCAATGCACTACAGTTTGAGAAAAAAAACTAAAAAATCGCTTTATGGCTCAATTGTTTCGTTTTTCTGAGGCAAATCATTCTGTACAAGGATGAAGATGGATATTAGGTAGATAACATCCCAACTATAAAAATGTTATAAAGTTTGCAGTAAAAATACTGTTTAAGCTAGTCAGGGTCACGTGTCGGTGGTGTGTGGTGTCAAGCGCTATGTGTACTATGATATACATAGTGAATTGTATATCAGAATAAAGGCTTACAATGCATCTGTGACTCAAAACTCAAAACTGAAACCGTCAGGTTGTCACAGTAAAAATAAAGTAAACATGAACGCTACACAAGAACAGTTAAAACTTAAATTACAGGAAGCTTTGGATGCAGCTTTTGGTGCTGACTATGCTGGAATAGACCCCATTTTAGTTCCTGCTAGTCATCCTAAATTTGGTGATTATCAAGCAAATGTCGCTTTACCGCTAGCAAAGCAGTTAGGACAGCAACCAAGGGCGATCGCACAACAAATTGTTGATAAACTCGATCTAGCAGAAATTTGCAAGCTACCAGAAGTTGCTGGTCCTGGCTTTATCAATTTAAAGCTGAAAACAGAATACTTAGAAGCACAACTCAAAGCAATTCAAGCAGATCCAAGGTTGGGAGTTGCACCAACTCAGAATCCCAAACGAGTGATTGTGGATTATCCCAGCCCAAACATCGCCAAAGAAATGCACGTAGGGCATTTGCGTTCAGCGGTCATTGGAGATTGCCTTTCCCGAATTATAGAATTTGTTGGTCATGATGTTCTGCGGATTAGTCATGTAGGAGACTGGGGAACCCCGTTTGGGATGCTCATCGCTTACTTGGAAGAAGCATACCCAGAAGCTTTGACCACCACAGAAACTTTAAATTTAGGTGACTTGTCTTCGTTTTATCGTGAGGCAAAGAAACGGTTTGATGCAGATGCAAACTTCCAAGAAGCTGCTCGTCAGGCTGTGGTAAAACTACAGGCAGGAGATGAAAAAACACTACTGGCATGGAAGATAGTCTGTCAACTTTCCAGTCGAGCGTATCAAATTATTTACGATTTGCTGGAAATTGCTCCTTTTATGGAACGGGGTGAATCATTTTATAATGCTTTACTCCCTGAAGTTGTAGAGGAATTGGATAAAAAAGGACTGCTAGTGGAAAATCAGGGTGCAAAGTGCGTCTTCCTGGAAGGTTTTACTAACAGGGAAGGTGAACCTCTACCCTTGATCGTGCAAAAATCAGATGGAGGATATAACTACGCCGCTACAGATTTAGCAGCAATCCGGTACCGAGTGCAAGTAGATAAGGTACAGCGGGTAATTTACCCAGTTGGTGCAGAACAAACAAATCACTTTGCGCAGATTTTTCAGGTGGGAAGAAAAACTGGCTGGATGACAGACGATGTAGAGTTTGTTCATACACCCTTTGGTTTTGTGCTGGGTGAAGATGGTCAGAAGTTGAAAACTCGTTCTGGAGAAGCAGTGCGGTTGGGAGATTTGTTGAATGGTGCGATCGCCCATGCTCGTGCAGATATAGAAAAGAGAATAAAAGAAGAAGGACGCGAAGAAACACAAGAGTTTATTCACAATGTTGCCCAAGTTATTGGTATTAGTGCAGTTAAATACGCTGACTTAAGCCAAAACCGTACTAGTAGCTACATCTTTAGCTACGACAAGATGCTGGCGCTGAAAGGCAACACTGCACCATATATGCTCTATGCTTATGTTAGGACTCAGGGCATTAGTCGTGAAGGTGATGTTGACTTTGAAAAGCTAGGAGCAGATGCTCCAGTTGTTCTGCGGGAAGATACAGAATTAGCTCTGGCAAAGCATTTGTTACAGCTTGACGAAGTTATGGGTGAAGTCGAAAAAGATTTGCTTCCAAATCGCTTGTGTGAGTATCTGTATCAACTGAGTGATAAGTTTAATAAGTTCTACGAAAATTGTCCTGTTCTCAAAGCTGAGGAACCTGTGCGGACATCGCGGCTAGTGCTGTGTGATTTGACGGCTAGAACTTTGAAGCTGGGACTTTCTTTGCTGGGAATTAGGGTTTTGGAAAGAATGTAGATACTTTTTCTTGCTGTCTTTGTGGTTTCTAAAAACCACACCAGACTACAGAGGAGGCAATTTCTGTGCAGGGTTTTCCTGTGAGTGTTAAAGCTCATTAAACTAAAGGTAGCACCAAAAGCTACTAACCACTAAAATGGCTGCAAAAAATACAGAAACACCTGCGGAATTCACTGTACAAGATAACGCAGAAGATATTATCATTCCACCATGTGATTTGTGGAGTGATGAACCTCCGTTGGAAAGTGACCTTCATCGAGAGCAAATAGAACTTTTGTTGGCTTGCCTTAAGTGGTGGTGGCGAAACCGCACTAACTTCTACGCTAGTGGTAATCTGACTATATATTACAGTCCCAAACATATCACGACACGAGACTTTAGAGGTCCAGACTTTTTTGTTGTTTTAGGATGTGACAATCGCCCCCCGCAAAAGTTGGGTTTTGTGGGCAGAAGAAGGTAAGTATCCCAACGTTATAGTTGAATTGCTCTCCAACAGTACAGCTAAAGTTGATAAAGGAACGAAGAAGCAGGTCTACCAGGATATCTTTCGGACACCAGAATATTTTTTGTTTCACCCAGATACCCTTGAATTTCAAGGTTTCTGTCTCATGGTAGGTCAGTATAAACCCATAGAACCAAGTGCCGAAGGTTGGCTATGGAGTCATCAGCTAGAGTTGTTCTTGGGGGTTCATGAGTCAAAGTTACGGTTTTTCAATTCAGACAAGCAACTCATACCGACATCAGAAGAAAGAGCCGAAGCCGCACAGCAGCAGGCTGATGCTGCACAACAGCAGGCTGAAGCAGAACGACAACAGAAGGAACTTGCACAACAACGGGTGGAAGAACTACTCGCTAAACTAAAGGACTTAGGTGTTGATCCACCAGACGCGTTAAATCATTAACTTCTTCGCGCCCTCGTCCCCCGCTATAGTGGTACTCCACTTAGCGCGCGGAAGCGCTCAAAGACATGGGGGAGAAAGTCATTAGATATGCCAATACCCGTGTCACTAACTCGAATCTCGGCTTGAGAATTAATATGCTCTAGTGTGACATCAACGCGTCCCCCAAAAGGAGTAAATTTGATCGCATTAGAAAGCAAATTCCAGATGATCTGCTGCAAGCGCTCCGCATCCCCCAGTACCTGTCCAATCGCAGGTTGCAGTTGACATTCAACCTGAATATTTTTCGCTTCTGTCGATAACCGGACGACCTCAATGGCTGTCTCAATAACAGGGGCGAGATCAATTGGACGATTGTTCAAACGGAGTTTACCAGTCGTAATGCGCGACATGTCCAAGAGCTCTTCAATTATTTGGGTTTGTGCCCTGGCGCTACGCTGGATGATCTCAATTGCAAGATTAATTTCCGCTGTATCAAGGTTTTGTGCCTGGAGTAACCCAGACCATCCCAGAATGGCATGGAGCGGGTTGCGCAGTTCATGGGAGAGAATGGATAAAAACTCGTCCTTAGCTTGGTTAGATGCCTCTGCTTCCAGGCGGGCTGACTGTTCTTGAGCCAATAGCTGTGTGCGTTCTACCTCAAACTGCTTCTGCTGCGTGATATCATGGAACGCCAGCAGAATCATCTGTTGATTTCCTTCTTGCAGGATTTTATAACCACTGAGCAATATAGTTTTTTGCCCAATTTTTTCAAAGACACAGCAAACCTCAAAACCTTCAACCTGAGTATTATAGGGGAGAATTTCTTCAAGGAGCGATCGCAGTTCGGGAATGTTCCACTGACCGTTTCCTAGCTCAAAAATCAGTTGCTGTTCTGTCTGGGGGGGCGTTACCTGAAACATTTGGTAAAAAGCCCGATTGCTTTTGATGACTCGTAAGTCAGAATTGAGAACTACTAAAGGCTCTGGCACGGTTTCCACGACGGCTTCGGCGTAATCAAGGGCTTCTTGAAGCTGCTTTGTACTGCGTTTGAGGGCATCAATATCCATCAATACCATCACCACCCCATCAATTTGATTTTCTGTCGTTCTGTAAGGTCGAATTCGCAGATTGTACCAACGCCCTTCTAGGTCTTGCGCCTCTAGTTCTTTGAGATTTAAGGTGTCAATCACTTCTATGAGCAATGACTCTAAATTAGGAAGGTCAATGCAATATCTTGCTCTTTGCCCCTACGATATTCATAATTCCTGGATTTATGCTGTCTAACGGCGGGTCTATGAATGTAGAATCCCTTAGATCAGATCTTGCATGAAGTGAAAAACCGGGTTTCTTGAGAATGCCTGCTCGTAGAAACCTTAGTTTCTGGTTCAGAAACCCGGTTTTTTGGATCTTGTTGAGAATGGTGAGCCAGCGCGGTCTTGGGGAGGCAGTGCGTTGCGGAGCCAGTACTGCAGGAGGGTTTCCCTCCGTAGGTATCTGGCGTTGAGGTTCCCTCCGAGAGTGCCACCTGCCGTGGTTTCCCCCATGTTAGCGGAGCGAGCCGTAGGCTGCGACTGGCGTATGCGCAAAGCGCACGCCCAGAGGTCTAAAGCGCAGCGTGTCCGGAGGACATCCCCGGAGGGTGCAAGATACTCAGTTAGCCTTTAGGCAGGGGAGTGTCAACTTCTACAGATTTAATATTGGCGTTGCTGATTTGAAGTATGAATTCAGTTTTGTCATGCTGAATGTAGCGGAGCGAAATGTAGACGCGTTTGCGCAGCGCCCCCTTAGGGGCTAGCGGCTTCCCGATAGCCGTAAGGCGTGGCGTCAGCCATAGGGTAGCATCTGCGAGATTCTTCGCTTCTGTTCCTTCGCTTCGCTGAGGACTACGCTGCCCTCCCTTGCCCGCTGCGCTAACAGAATGACAATTCATACCCTGATTCAGCAACGCCTTAATATTTAACTGATGGACAAAGTGATGATATTACCCAACTACATTAATGGTCAGTGGTGTACATCTAGTGCTACAGAATACTTGGATGTTTTCAACCCAGCGACAGCAGAGATACTGGCTAAAGTACCCCTATCACCTGCTTCTGAGGTAAACCAAGCGACGGAAGCAGCTGCAGAAGCTTTTGTGAGTTGGCGACGTACTCCACCCACGGAACGAGTGCAGTATCTATTTAAACTGAAGAATCTGCTAGAAGAGAATTTAGAAGATTTGGCTCGTACAATTACGTTGGAATGTGGTAAGACTTTGGCAGAGTCCAAGGGCGAGATGCAACGCGCTATTGAAAATGTAGAAGTTGCTTGCGGGATTCCGATGATGATGCAGGGGACGAACCTAGAAGATATTGCTAGAGGAATTGACGAAATGATGATTCGTCAGCCTTTGGGAGTTGCTGCAGTTATTGCCCCATTTAACTTTCCGGGGATGATTCCGTTTTGGTTTATGCCTTATGCTCTTGCTTGTGGCAACACTTATATTGTCAAGCCTTCAGAGAAGGTACCGCTAACAATGCAAAAAATCTTCCAGTTGTTAGAAAAAACAGGGTTGCCTAAAGGTGTCATTAATTTAGTTAATGGTGCAAAAGAAGCTGTAGATGCAATTTTGGATCATCCTAAAATTCGAGCAATTAGCTTTGTTGGCTCTACACCTATTGCTAAATATATATATAGTAGGGCTGCGGCAAATGGTAAACGAGTTCAATGCCAAGGCGGCGCAAAAAATCCGTTAATTGTTTTGCCAGATGCAGATTTAGAAATGACAACACGCATTGCTGCTGACAGCGCTTTCGGTTGTGCAGGACAACGTTGTCTCGCTGCTTCAATAGCAGTGACTGTAGGACAAGCACGTCACACCTTTACAGAAGCTATTGCTGAGACTGCTAAAAGCGAGTTGTCGGTAATGGTTTAGACCAAGGTGTAGAAATGGGACCAGTGATTACTACCCAAAGTAAAGCACGAATAGAAGATTTGATTCAAAAGGGGTCAGATGAGGGAGCGACAGTGTTAGTGGATGGGCGAGATTCCAAGATATCTGGTTATGAAAATGGTCATTTTGTGCGTCCAACAATTCTGCAAAATGTTGACCCAGTAGGCGAAATTGCCCGCACGGAAATTTTTGGTCCTGTGCTGAGTTTGATACATTTAGAGACTATTGAGCAGGCGATCGCCCTAATCAACAGTGGTCAATACGGTAACATGGCTTGTCTGTTCACCACCAGTGGTGCGGCTGCGCGTAAGTTCCGTTATGAAGCTGAAGCTGGTAATATTGGTATCAATATAGGAGTTGCCGCACCGATGGCGTTTTTCCCATTTAGTGGCTGGAAAGAAAGCTTTTTTGGCGACTTGCACGGTCAGAGCAATCATGCTGTAGAATTTTTTACACAAACCAAAGTGGTCGTGGAACGCTGGCCTAAGGATTGGTCGCGTCAATTTTGAACATTGCTAAAACCAGGCACTTAAGTAAAGGTCATTTCGTCACTATCAGTCATACTAGACAAACCTTGATTAACAGCAGTAAGCACATCATAGGTGAACTGCTGTTAGTGTTGATTGAGTATTTAGCTGCGCTCAAGTCTGTTGTCATTAGCCTAGAGTACACAATTGTTTGTCAGTAGTATTTCTACCAAAAAGATTACATTGTCACAGGTCGTGAAGGAGTAGAACGTGAAAACAGCGTTGATCACGAAAACACTGTTCGCACACTGGTGTTTGTTAGCTTTATTTGTCCCGCAAAGTACACATGCTCAAATAGTACCGCAACCTTGGGTGTCAGTTGGTAGCCAAGAAGGTGATATAACTTATTCTGTAGGCGCAAGGGCTTTAAATTTGGGAGCAGAGTTAGGATTTGGTCCTGACGGTTCTACAGGTGTAGATGTATTAAAATTTATCAGTTTGCCTGTGGTTTCACCTTATGTAGGATTGGGATACTATTCAGCAGATAAAGGGGTTGCTTTTTCTGGTGGAGTTCAGGTGGGTGCTACCGATAACGTTTTCGTTGGTGTTGGTTACAACTCAGCTCGAGGAATTAATGGACAACTGGGAGTAAGGTTCTAATTTTTGTCTCTATATGTCTTTGTCCAAGGTGCGTGGAACGTTAAATTTCATGTACCTTACCTAAAAAATTTTGTCATTGGCAAGATCAGTTTGTAATCCTTTTTTCTAAAGCTCATTGATGTTTTTGTCTATTTTCTACCTTATTTGCATTTGAAATGAACCACTAGGATACAAAGGACGTAAGCCCAAGGTATAACAGAGGAAGCTAAAAGTATAATCTGACAACTTCTGCGCTAATTGCTCTCTAATTGATATAGAGAAAAAAGGATTTTTTGGTATTTTGATATTTTTTTGAGACTTTTAGCTATTTTTGATTTTTTTGACTTAAAAGTGTCATGAAAACTTGTTTTCTCATGATTCCTGACATATTCTTTCTTGCGCAAGAAGGAGATACCAGTAAGTAGTAGGATAGATAGTATCTGTGGTTTTGGTATTGATAGCAGGATAAAATATAGATATCTTCAAAAAAACATAAAACAGTGTTAATTGTATTGACCTGGCAGACATCTTTTTATGGAGCAAGTCGTAAGACTACTGATTCAATTGGTGTTAGAGTTGACACCTGTCATTGCAACTCTAGTGCAAAAGAGAAGTGAAAAACATCCAGCTATTGCAAAATATCTACCTTCAGAAGACATTAAAGAATTCATCCAGTCTGTTAGTAGTGCCAGTCGGAGTATCAGTCATGTAGGAGGGTTAGATCAAGAAAAAATTCAGCAACAGCAATTAGCATTTTCGTACCAAAAAACACAATTAAAGATAGCAACACAACAGCGAGAAACAGCACTCAAGTTACCAGAAGTACAGAAAGTTTTTGAAAGTTGGCCTTTACGATTATCGCCTTCACAAATTTTAGAGTCTCACACCAATAAGCAGCGCACTCCACTCAAAATTTTTATTGCTCCTCCTAAAATAAAGTTTGATAAATTTGATAATCGAGGAGAAGATATTTCAGATATCGAGCTTATGTTAGCTGAAGGTTTACGAGAATTTCTCAATCAGCATTATTCTCTACATAATCCGGTGAGACCAACTGAGTTTTTAGCAGGAGCTTGGGATAGTAAGCGTTTTCATAGTGAATCAAGTATTAAGGCTCTGTTTGGAATGTTGAAAACAGAGCCTATTTTAATTCTAGAGTCAGAAGTGGATGGGGATTATCTAAATTTTCGTATTGGTTATTGGGGACTAGGACAAGATAATTATTACTATCAAACAATTTCTCGTTTTTCATATAAGGAAATTGTTTATGAGTCGGCAATAAGTCGTGCTAAGAGGTGGAAAACAATTAGAGATGAGCTCATTGCACTAGGAGAAAATTTAGAAGAAATTAATCATCTTGGCGGAGACAATGTGATTAACTTAGCAATTTTGGAAAAAGCAGAAAAATGGAAAGAAAAAGGCATTGATATTAGTGAGCTATCTTTACAATACCAAGTCAATCGCCAGGATATTGAAAAACTTTGCCAGGTTTTGATTACATGTCATAGTCTCGCTGCAGGTTGGGTAGCGGATGCATATCATTTGGTTCATAATGATGTTCCTCCACGACTACCTGAGTTACTACCAAGTTTTCTGACAAACGCCTTTGATTCAAAATCACTACAAGCGATCGCCGCAGGATATAAACAACTCTACCAGGCTCTGGAGGTGAAGCAACATCACTGGATTCCTAATTTAGCATTGGAATTGGCGCATGTTTTATCACATTTACCTGATGATACATGGGCAAAAGAACAAGTGGATTACTCAGTTAATACATGGTTGCAACTACGCCAAGTTTCACAACAGCAAGGAAGCCATCTTTTACAGGCAATGCAATCAGCTGTGAAGATAGAAGATGAGGAATATATCGAAAAGTTGAAAGAATATTTTGCAGCAGTTGATGATAGTCAAAATGTGATCTATGCTGAAGAACTGTTAAATGCTATTGCTAAAGCGAAAGACAAACGCCAAGAAGAATCTGCTCATCTTAGCCACACCTTCACTGGACACTCTGATAAAGTAACATCTGTAGCTATCTGTCCAGATGGAAAGACTTTAGTCAGTGGGTGTGCAGATAAAACCATTAAAGTTTGGAATCTCAGCACAGGCAAAGTTATCCGGACTTTAACTGGAAACATAGGAGAAGTTTCATCTGTGACTATTAGCCCCGATGGAAATTTCCTCGTTGTTGGTAGCTGTGAACACCCCAGAAATAATGTCAAAGTATGGCATCTTGCGACTGGTAAATTATTGCATACTCTCTTAGGGCATCAAAAACCTGTTAACTCTGTGGTTATTAGCCCAGATGGACAAATTCTTGCCAGCGGTAGTAATAAAATTAAAATTTGGAACTTGCATAAAGGCGAACGCATTTCCACTCTTTGGCATTCATCCGCAGTTTATGCTGCTGCGATTAGTCCAGATGGTACAATCCTTGCCAGTGGTAGCAGTGATCATAAGATTAGACTATGGAATCCAATCACGGGAGAGCCATTGCGCACTTTGAGTGGACATTCAGGCGAGGTGAAAGCAATAGCCATTTCTCCTAATGGTGAATTCTTAATCAGCGGTAGCGCAGACAAAACAATTAAAATTTGGCATCTGGACACAAGTCATTTAGTCTATACGCTGAGTGGACATTTAGATGAAGTGAAATCCGTTGTTGTGAGTCCTGATGGACAAAATCTTTTTAGCGCGAGTGCTGATAGAACTATCAAGATTTGGAGTTTGTATACTGGAGAATTACTGCAAACCCTCACTGAACATACAGGGGGAGTGAATTCTGTGGTTATTAGTCTAGATGGTCAATTTCTTGTGAGTGGTAGTTCTGATAAAACAATTAAAATTTGGCAGTTGAGTTAAGTAGGTGTCAAAATAGCTTAGTCTAGATAAGATTTAATTTCAGTGGTCGTTGACTTGATGCGAGAGAAAGGCTAAGACTATTTCTCTAGCTTTGGCGGCGGAATCTTGTTGCAATGTTAACGTAGCGATCGCCTCAGCTTCCGCCATTGTTAATTGGGCGATCGCCTGCTTAAATGCAGGAATAGCTTGCGGATTCAAACTCACCTCATCTAATCCCAACCCTAGTAAGATCGGTGCTGCTAAAGGGTTTGCTGCTAGTTCCCCACATAACCCCACGCAAATACCCGCTTTGTGTGCAGCTTGGACAGTTTGCTGAATCATCCGTAACACAGCTGGATGCATTGCATCAACCAAACTTGCGACTTGCGGATGTGTGCGATCTGCTGCCATGACATACTGGCTAAGGTCATTTGTTCCTATACTAAAAAAGTCCACTTCAGCAGCTAACTGTTCAGCAAGGACAACCGCCGAAGGTATCTCTACCATCATCCCCACTTCCATCTTTTCATCAAAAGAGATACTTGCTTGACGTAGTTCAGCTTGTACTTCTGCTAGCATTGCCTTTGCAACTTGTATTTCTTGCACAGTCGCAATCATCGGAAACATGATCTTAATTTTATGTCCGAGACTCGCTTTTAAAATTGCCCGCAACTGGGTTTTAAAAATATCAGGATGATCCAGACAAAAACGAATTCCACGCCAACCCAAAAAAGGATTACTTTCTTGTGGAAAGTTCAGGTAAGGAATTGGCTTGTCACCCCCGACATCAAGTGTGCGAATGATCAACGGACGATTATCAAGATGTTGGGCGATTCTTTGATAAACTGCTATTTGCTCTTCTTCTGAAGGCGGTGTTGTTCTTTCTAAATAAAGAAACTCAGTCCGGAACAGTCCCACGCCTTCTGCACCTAAGCTCAAAGCTTCTTCAGTATCAAAGATACCTCCGATATTAGCGTATACTCTGATTTGTCTGGTCTGATCACGAGTTACTGCTGGAGCCGCCGCCGTTGTTATTGCTTGCTGATGAGCAATCTGCTGTGCATTCTGCTTTGCTTCAAGTGCAGTCTGGATATCTGGTTCTGGTTCTATCCAAACTCTGCCAATCTCACCATCAAGTGCAACAAAGGTATTATTTGCTACTTTCAGTATCTCTGGTGGTAAACCAAAAATCGCAGGAATACCTAATCTTCGAGCTATGATGGCACTATGTGAAAGAGCACTGCCTGATGTTGTACAAATTCCCAGGACTCTTGTTGGGTCTAGCCTAGCTGTGTCAGAAGCACTGATATCAGTTGTCACTAAGATAGCTGGTTCGGATAGATTCAAATGGGTAGGGTTGTGCTCAGAAGTTAGAAGATGGGATTCAAATCTACTGAGCAGTCGTAGTACTCGCTGTCCAACGTCTATGACATCAGCAACTCGCTCTTGTAAATAAGAATCCTCAATAGTACGATAATTATCTGCCAACTCATTGACCACTTCCTGCCAAGCTGCTTCAGCATTCAAGTGTTGTTCAAAAATGCGTTGGTGAACTCCTTCAATTACCACAGGGTCTTCTAGGAAGAGCAGATGAGCATCAAAAATGGCAGCTTCAGCGTCTCCAATCTGAATCGTTGCTTGTGAGAGTAAAGCTTGAATTTCCTCATAAGCCATTTGAATGGCTACTTGTAAATGTTGCCACTCTTGTTCAATATCATCTACGTGGTATTGCTGAACATTGATAGGAGTGGGATGATAAAGGAAAGCGGGTGCGATCGCCACTCCATTAGAAGCAGGAATACCTTGTAAGTAATGAGGTGATGGGGTGATGGGAAGATGGGGTGATGGGAAGATGGGGTGATGGGAAGATGGGGTGGAATCTTCTTCGCCAAAGTTACTTTCAACTAATGCTTGCAATGCTGCTAGTGCCTCATCCGCATCAGAACCAGTAGCAGTAATGACCAATTCGTGTCCTTGACGCACACCCAAGGTAGCGACTTGGTTGATACTGTCAGCGCGTACTGCCTCAGTACTTTTAGTAATATTCTGTACTTTGATTTGGGAGTGAAAACGGGCTGCTGTTGTAACAAATTTCGCTGCCGGACGAGCGTGTAATCCTAAAGGGTTACGGATGACTACGCGTGTTTCTTTTATCTGCGGTTGCTCGACAGACCCCACCTCCTCAGTGGAGAGGGGTACTGGAGGTGGGGTGAAGTGATGGGCTACACCCAATTGAGTCGCTTTAGCAATCAATGCTCCCCTTGCTTGGGCGATCACCTGTTGAATATTGCTACCAGAAGCTGCAGTCACAGCGGCTGCAATTGCACCTTCAACAAGTGGTGCTTCACACAGATGGACTTTACCGCGTTGTTCTTCTGAAAGAAACTCAAGTGCCATTTCTGCGCTCATTAAAGCGCTCCCTAGATCCATTAAGACGATGACACCTTCATCATTGTAAATGGAGGCGATCGCCTCATAAACCTGTATGGCATCTGTACCTAGCGGGTTTTCTGAGTCGTCAATTCCTGCAGCAACAGCCAGGGGGACTTTCCCCTGAACCATTTGCGCTGCTAGTTCCCGGACTCCTTCTGCTAGCTTGCGACTGTGAGAAACTATGACAATTCCAACCACTGCCATCCCTCAATTCCTTGAGAAGCTTCTACCTACCCACTTACTTTATGCTGCTAATGGCTTGGAGGCGTAGGATGCGTAACGAAGTGTAACGCACCTTATCATAAGGAACGCGTTACCTGGAAAGCAAACGCAACGGCATCTTCATACGACTTTAAGAGTTAAAAATTGAAAGACAACGTACCGAGGATGATTTACCCATTCATAGTTTCCAAACTTTTTGCACGAGTAGCAGATGAGGATGTCCTCACCTGCCTCATCAGTGATTTCCGTTTTGCTACTGCAATGGACGATACACTCGGTAGTTGATATTGGGGAAAATATTGTCCATCATCTCAACCTTTTCCAGCCAACCGCTGTCTACTTTGCCAATTTTAATGTCTTCGTAAAGTTTGTTAAAGCGCATGAGGTGCGATCGCGTTCTTCTGACTGCATAAGGTACCATCGTTCCTGTCCGCATAATAAATGCCCAGTCGGAAGATTGCGCCAACAGCAATTCCCTCGCCGCTTGGTTCAACGCTTTCCATTCCAACTCATCTTCTGCTTCCCGCGTTGATATTTCAATCATGCGCTCTGCAGCTTTGTGCAAATGTGGGTAAATCCACGTATTTGTTTCGTTCAACCAATACTCATGAAATCCTTTATAACCCCAACTCGATTGCGAAGGACGGCAAACTTGCTGACTTGGATTTGCCCGCAAATAATCTGCCAAGTGAGTCATTTCATAGGTCTTTTGGTCATACCATGACTTGCGGAACAGGTAATCTATGAACCAAGGACCTTCGTACCACCAATGTCCATATAACTCTGCATCGTAGGGAGAAACGATAATTGGCGGACGCTGCATTATACCATAGAGATGACCTACTTGCTGCTCCCGATTATACATGAAATTGGCAGCGTGTTCCACAGCTTTTTCCCTTGCCCAGTAAGGGTCGTAGAGTGCCTTATCTGCCAGTCCTAAGCCACGACCTGTAATTTTATGATACTTAATGCCCGTATTTTTCCGCTGACCGTTGGGCATAATATAGGGCTTAATGTACTCATATTCTGCTTCCCAGCCCAAGTCTTTGTAAAACTCCCGGTATTCTGCTGCACCGGGATAACCGACCTCAGAAGACCACACCTGCTGAGAAGATTCATGGTCTCGACCGAAGGCAGCAACACCACTTTCTGTAAAAATTGGAGCATAGGTGCCAAATCGTGGACGGGGACGAGCATAAAGAATACCATGTCCATCGGTCAGGAAGTAGCGCAACCCTGCATCGGCTAACATCCGCTCGACACCTTCATAGTAGGCGCATTCTGGCAGCCAAATGCCTTTGGGCGGGCGACCAAAGTTTTCCTCGTAGTCTTCGCAAGCTACCTTAATTTGTGCCCACACAGCTTGCGGGTACATTTTCATCAGTGGTAGGTAGCCGTGGGTTGCACCGCAGGTAATGATTTCTAAATTGTTAGTATCTTGGAATTGCTTAAAAGCTGTTACTAAGTCCCCGTTGTAGCGTTCCCAAACTTCTCGTGTCGCCTTAAACTCACTGGCATAATGCTCGGCTAAATAACGAATATGACCATTGTGAACATTATGCTCAATTTCTAGTTCTATAAGTTCTTCCAGTTTGGCTAGGTGAGCGTCGTAGCGTTCTTGCAACAGAGGATCGCGTAGCATTGACACAAGGGGTGGTGTCATGCTCATCGTGATTTTAAAGTCAACACCGTCTTGCTTTAAGCCTTCAAAGACTCGCAGCAAAGGAATGTAAGTTTCGGTGATGGCTTCATAGAGCCATTCTTCTTCCAGCACATAATCACTTTCTGGGTGACGAACGAAGGGCAGATGTGCGTGGAGGACAAGCGCAACGTAGCCGATAGCCATAATTCTAGTTCCGGGGTGGTACTGGTTAGATTGAAGGTTGGGATTTGGCAGATGTTAAGAATATTTTAAGACTTTATGGGGATCTTAATGATCCCAACGATAGAACCAAAAATCGGCTCAAGCAGAATAGCGGTAAGCTCAAAGACAAGTTATTCAGTTCTGACTCAAAGATGAGCTTGTCCTAAGTCGCCAATAACGTAGACAAACCTACACTTCTATTGACAACAATCTACACCTTGAATTAGCTCATCAACAAACTCTCTAAGCCGTTCTTGCCAGTCAGGAACGGCTTTTAGCTTGTCCTTAACTCCGGGTAACACCTTAAAGCATACAGGGTCTTTATCGAATGGGCGATCACTCGTGAAACCTAGTTTATGTTTTTTTTGAAAAGTCATCGCAATTTGTTACTATTATTGGTATACTAATAGTAGCATCGCATTAGAGGTCGAAATGATGCTTTTATCCATCAAGACAAAGTTACAACTAAGTAAAACTCAAGAAATAATAATGAGTAAACACGCTGGAATAGCTAGATTTACTTACAACTGGGGTCTTGCTACTTGGAATAAAATGAATACAGAAGAGGAGAGGATAGCAGTCTTTTGGAATACCGAGTTAACAATTATATCATGTTCGGTGAAATACCCTTAGTTAAGACAGACACGGGAACACCTGGACACGAGGACACGGAGAGTTTTTATTATGGACAATTAGACGGACATCAGAATTACATTTAAGTATAGGATTTTACATTTTTTAATGAGTGAATTTCAGAAAGACTCCGCGTCCCTCTGCGTTTAAAAATACTACAAATTAATACAAAGCTGTACTAAGTTGTACTTAATCGAGGCAAATTCTCAACTGCTGACCAGGAACCTTAGCCTTCTCATCGCCGCCATCGCCTCAACACAATAGTAACACCCGCACAAACCATAACAATCGCAATCCCAAGAACGACGAGCGCGGGGATAATTGAGCGCGTCGGGCGCGGTAATTGCGAGAAGTCACCACTCACAATATTTCGTGCAAGTTGCCAACTCGTATCGGTCGCATACAATTTCTCAGCGAGTGACACATCATCGCTCAAGGGTAGGTACACCATACGGTTACTGAGGATGATAATGAGCAACCGCTGCTCAGGGTAGAATGCCAAATCTGCATTTCCGCCTAATCCACCCCCGTCGTGGGTGATCAGCGAACCAATGTCGGTATCAACTATCGTCCAGCCATAGCCATAATATGAGTCTTCTGATTCTTGGGCATGTTGCTCAAACAGTCTAGCCGTCTGCGTTGCTGACAAGATCGTATGGTTTTGCAATGCCTGCCACCATTGGTAGAGATCACGTGTCGTGGACAACGCTTCACCGTTGCCCATCACCGTCCAATACGGTCCCGACCACGTTGCTGGTGAACCCCAATCAATATAATTCAAATAGCCGTGAGCAATTGGAAGGGTTTGCCACTGAGGATCGTTGTAGAACCCTGTGCGCTGTAAGCCAGCCTTGTTAAACAGATGAGTTTTGAGATAGGTGGGATATATTTTTCCAGAAACGAGTTCGATAATCGCTGCTAAAAGTGTGTACCCCGAATTCGAGTAGGTATAGCCCGTTCCTGGTGCAAATGCGAGACGCTGTGCAAAGATTCGTTGGATTGCTTCTTCACGGGTCATCGGTGCATGATCATCATCCGCGTGTTCCGTGACGCCCGCTGTGTGAGTCAACAGGTGATGGATGGTAATGCTGGCTTTGTCAGGCGGGACATTCTCGAAATACTGCGAAATGGGATCAGTTGTACGCAGCAGTCCGCGTTCTTCAAGCTGCAAAATGGCTACGGCGGTGAATTGCTTCGTCAATGACCCAATATCGAACACTGTGTCCGGTGTGTTTGGCAGCGCGATCGCATCATTCGCTAGCCCATAGCTTCTATGCAACACTATCTTTCCGTCTTGTGCCACCAACACAGATCCAGCAAACCCGGTAGGTACAACACGTACAAGATAGTTATCAATGTTTCGTGCAAGATCGTCCTGTACAACAATGTTAGCGGCAAGGTGCTCAGACATAATTGTTGTTTTTGTCGTTTTTACTTATGCTATCGTTACCAACCAGCTTGTTGCTTAGGTAATCGCTCCTGCTCTATGATTCTTCATCTTGATACAACTGCTGCAACTCCTGTAACTGCGTCCTGCGTGAACTCCGGCGATATTTCTTACTTTCTAGCTTCGGTTCGTATTTACCTTGTTCCCAGCCTCTGACTGGGAATGCCCATTGGGAGGCTCTCTCTGTCTCCCTTACTTACATGCATAGCAGCTGAAACCACATTTTCCAGTGGAAGCACCAAACGAGATTTTAGAAGGGTTTTGGCTTCAGTTGACAGCAATGCCCTCCAATCTTACCCGCTTACAACTTGTTCTGGGTCAATTCCGGCGGCTCGCAAGCGTTCTGCCAACCTTTGAGCTCTTTGTCGTTCCTGCTCTAGTTGTTGATTTGCTTGTTGCAACTGTTGATTTGCTTCCTCCTCTGGTAAAAGTACCAATTGTCCATCAGATGTGAAAAAGCGTAATTTCCGCTCAGTAACTCCCAAATAAATCCCTAATTGCTGACTCCACAACCAGCCTTCCGGAGTCGGTTTCAGTTCTTGGTATTGTCCGTCTACTATGTGAAATCCCTGAAATTCTAAGCTAACTGGGTCAAACCAGAAGTAATCAGGGGTGCGAAATGTGTTTTGGTATATCTGCTTTTTCAGACCCTTATCAACAGCAGCGGTTGAGTCTGATAACAACTCTATAATCACGTTGGGATATTTACCATCTTCTTGCCATACAACCCAACTTTTGCGGTCTTTCTTTTCTGTATCTAAAACG
Source organism: Scytonema sp. RU_4_4 (assembly GCA_012031965.1). Lineage (GTDB taxonomy): Bacteria > Cyanobacteriota > Cyanobacteriia > Cyanobacteriales > Nostocaceae > Brasilonema. Next base: position 1,907 of record JAAUSC010000125.1, on the reverse strand, counting down.
ACAAAAAAATCAGGTCCTCGAAAATCTTCCGACTTTTTTTGGTTAGGACTAAAATAGATTGTCAGGTTACCTGTGGCATAAAAATCCTGACGTTCTCGCCACCACCACTTGATGAGACGGATAAGCAATTCGATTTGTTCGCGGTGTTGATCGCTTTCCAAAGGAGGTTCGTCACTATAAAGGTCGCCTGGTGGAAAAATTATACCTTCAGTAACGTCCTGTACAACAATGTTGGCGGCAAGGTGCTGAGACATAATTGTTGTTTTTGTCGTTTTTACTTATGCTATCGTTACCAACCAGCTTGTTGCTTAGGTAATCGCTCCTGCTCTATGATTCTTCATCTTGATACAACTGCTGTAACTCCTGTAACTGAGTCCTGCGTGAACTCCGGCGATATTTTTTACTTTCTAGCTTCGGTTCGTATTGAGTCTTTCCCTTGCCTTTGGTCTTCACCTTGACAGTAGATTCAGGATCTGCTTGTTGGTTAAGCTGAATTTGCCGCTTAATAACTTCCTCTAAAAAGTCTAAGTAATGCTCATATCGTTCCCAATCTCCACGAACTATGCACTCTGGTTCGTCTCGATGCAGACAATCACTAAAACGACAGCTATCAACCGCTAATCTTTGTCTTGCTTCTGGGAAATAACTTGCTAATTCTTCTGGAACGCAATCAAGATCTGGTTGATTAAAACCAGGAGTATCTGCTAATAAACCACCACTTGGCAATTCAAATAATTCTACATGACGAGTGGTGTGGCGACCTCGTGCTAATTTGCCAGAAACCTCTCCAACTCGTAAGTTAGCATTGGGAATTAGTGTATTAATAAGGCTGGACTTGCCAACCCCGGAAGGTCCGGCAATCACCGTAATCTTATCTTTGAGCTTACGGGCTACTTGGTCAATATTAATACTTTTATTGACACTGATAAATATTGGTTGGTAACCCCAATGTTCCAACTGCTCATGAATTTCTACTTGCTGTTCTTTTGCAATTAAATCGCTCTTATTTAAGCATAAAATCACATCTATATCTGTTGACTGAGCTTTAACCAGAAAGCGACTGAGTTGGTAAGGTTCTAAAGGTGGGTCTGCAACAGCAAATACCAGCAAGATTTGGTTAACATTAGCAATTGCTGGACGATCCAATTCACTTTTACGAGGTAAGACTTCGGCGATCGCCCCTCGTCCACCAGCCCAATCTGGTTCTTCTACAACTACGCGATCGCCCACCATCACCTGTTGCCCAATTTTTTTCAACCGTGTTCGGCGGGTGCATAAGAGGATAGGGAGATGAGAAGAACTCATCTCCACGGCAGTTTTCACACTTGAGGGAACCTCAACGCTAGAGTCGGTACAAGGAAAAACGCCATTTGCTAACTTCTGCACAGAAGCTCTTGCAATAACCTGGGGAACCCTGACAACGCAGCAGTGGCTTTCCTCTCGCTCGCTATGTTCAGCAACGCACTGCTTCCTTATCTCCTCTATTTCTGAATCCAACTGTACTCGGTAAAAATTAGCTTGCACGGCTAGGACTGTGCCGAGTGACTGTTCAGTGGCTTCTGAGACTTCCCCTCTCATGAAGCACTAACCGGGCGGCGAACTACTAAGGAAAAATAACTCTTACAGTCTGTGATTTGCTCTATCTGATAGCCTGCCATTGTCAGACTATCAGGAACCTGCTCAATCGGCTCTCCTGGATCTAGCCAAACTTCTAGTAACTCTCCCGGATTCATTTGCTCCAGACGGAGTTTCGTCCTAACAAAATTTATCGGGCAAGGGGTGCCACGCAAATCGAGCTGAGCATTTGGAGTTGAGAGGGAAGATAGACTCATCGTTGGTGAAAAAAAGTTTCCCAAAAAACCTTCTAGTCCGCCTTTACCAGTGCGATCTCCTTTTAATTTTAGCGA
>JAAUSC010000124.1 GCA_012031965.1 Scytonema sp. RU_4_4 | reverse complement strand
TTCACCCTTTTTGGCACCCGCTTTTTATCTTGTTTAACATTTGCTTGGGCCGACTCGTACCTGCTCCTGTGCTTCTGCTAGTGCTGCACTTAGGCGATCGCGACTATCCAAAATCGCAACCAGCTGTCCTTGCTTCACCTGAGTTCCTTCCCTGACGAGCAGTTCCTCAACCCGATTTCCTTCTGCTGATGTTGGTGCAGAAAGTTTAATGATTTCTCCCTTTGGCTCTAATCGTCCTAGGGCTGTCACTGTTGTTACTTTTACTACTGGCGCAGCCTGCTCTTTTTTTGACCCAACGTTATTAGTATTATTTTGTACCGTATAAATACCAATTCCACTCGATATTATAGTTGTCAGTATCACGAGAAGAAAAGGTGGGCGAAATATCGGTTTGAGAGGAGATGAACCCTCTAGATTGGTGTTTTGCAGCATAGTACGCTTCTATTGCCTGTCAAACTAAACCGTTTAGTCTTATAATATATCTAAACTAAACCGATTAGTTTAATTTTGCTCCTTAAAATTGTACACAATGTTAGAGGATGTTTGGAAAGTCCAAGATAGTATAAGTTGTCATTATGTAGACCGGAGGCGGAGCTATCCAGCGCTCCGCGCTTTGCGGCTTCCCGCTTTCTTACGGAATGAAATGGAGCGTATCTCCTTCACCAGACGCTACGCTAACGCCTTGGCGCGGCGTTGGCGCTTACGCGTCTACACTCCGCTGCGCTACGTATGCGCCCTTGGTGCATGCGTAGCGAACAGCATGACAAAAACTATACTTTTCAAACAACCTCTTAGGTAGTCCCAGAACATTAAGAAACTATCTATAAGAAACTATCTTTAAGAATAAGATTGTTTATACAGCAGTGTTTTTGAAAAATGGTACATGAAAGAGTTACTGAAATTGAGCACGATAATTCATTAGATAAGGTTGAACAAATCCTGCAAGGGGCGATGCATGAATTTCTAGTTCATGGCTACGCTGGTACTAGCATGGATAGGGTGGCGGCGTCTGCTGGGGTTTCTAAAGCCACGGTATATAGCTACTTTCAAGATAAACCAGGACTTTTTAAAGCACTGGTAGAAAAACTGGCTCAACAGCGATTTTATTCTATTTTTGGTACAGAGCCCCTTGAGGGAGACCCAAAAATAGTACTACGTCGATTGATAACAAAAGCATTGAATCAGATGCTTAAAGATGAAGAGTTTCGTGCGTTTAAGCGAGTCGTGATTGGGGAGTCTGGTCGTTTTCCTGAGTTAGCCCAGCTTTGTATTGTCTGCTTAATTAAACCGACAATAGAAACTCTAAAGTCTTACCTAACTTCTCATGCTGAACTAAAGATACCAGATCCTGAAGCAACGGCACGAATCCTTGTTGGGTCATTGGTTCATTATGTCATGACTCAGGAGATGATGCATGGTAAGGAAATTATTCCTATGGAGAGCGATCGCTGATTGATGCTTTGATACACCTGATTCTCAAATCAAATGAATAGATTTTCTGTAAAAATTCCGGTTGAAGGATATTGGGAACCGCAGATGGACTCTTGCGTGCTTTGCGGAGCTTAAGCTCCAGGAGGGTCTCCTGACCCAAGCAACTATGCCCTACCGTGACCGAAACAATTCAAAATTCAAAATTCAAAATTCAAAATATGTCCTGCGGACACGCTACGTGTTTGCGCAGCTCCTCCTTTAGGAGGTACAAAATTCATAAGTACGGCATCAAGAAATAGATAATTTTGAATTAATTAATTGAGGGTACAAGCCCCTGATTTTAATTATGTAAAAACAGAAACTGTGAAGCACCATTATTCAGGTCTTTAATTTTGAATTTTGAATTGATAATTTTAAATTTGAGTGAAACTGTGGAATATGTAGGCAAAAGAACTCACGACCTTGGTCTGCTACGTATGCCGCTCAAGCCGCTCAGCAATCCATACCTTAATCATAGAGCTTCTACCCCTCTGTTATACTTGTCATAAGCGCAATACAAGTATGACAAAAGCCATGCTCACAGTCAGACTAGACGAAGAAACAGAACGCCAGCTAGCCGATATCTTAGCTCACGAAAAAACAGACAAGAGTGAGTTGATCCGACGCTTGATTGCTGAGCGCTGGCTTAACTTGCAAGCAGGTAGAACTTTGGTTGATAGGCGAGGTGGACATCCTCAACATCTCCTGCAAGATGCACCGACAGACTTATCTGAACGAGCAAACCGCAAGAAAGCGATGCTCCAAGGGAGCCGCGCCTTGCGCGATCGCTAAATATCTCAAAGAGCGCCATTCATGACTTACCATCCGCTCATACTCGCAGACAGCGGGTTTTTGTTTGCCTACTACAGCGCCAGAGATAAGTATCATCAACAAGTACGTAGTTTCTTTGAAAGTTGCACTTCCAAGCTGGTAACTACACCTATCTGCATCGCAGAGGTGATGTGGTTGCTCAGTTCTGATTGGCGCACACAAAACGAGTTTCTTCTAGACGTTGCAAAAGGACTCTACGAGTGTGAGCAGCTGTTACCTCAAGACTTTTCGCGCATTGCTGAACTGAATGCGACCTACTTTGACCTACCAGGAGATTTTGCAGACTTATCCCTAATCGTCATTTCGGAGCGCCTAGATATCGCTGCAATAGCGACATTGGACAGTGATTTTGATGTTTATCGGCGTTATCGTAAAAAGCCTTTCGAGCGGGTGTTCTTGCCGGAATAGCGATATGCCCTTGGCGTATCGCACTTTATAAAAGCGTCACAATTAGAACTATAAGTAAATGGTAAATCTAGTATTTCCGCGTAGCTAAGAGCTTGTTGCATCCCACTCCCGACGCTGTGCTTGTTGTCCTTAGCTTCTTTAATGTTGGTACAATCTAGCTAGTAGCACCAAGGTTTACAACATTTTAGACAGATAAACTCAGACATTTACTAAAATACTGCTCACATAAAGCGTATTAAGTTTTTAAATAGTATTTCTTACGGAATCAACATTTCTAAACTTGTAGCTACTTAACAACTTCATCTTTTGCTATTGATAGGTAAAAAATGATACAAGAAGACAAGCCAATTTCTGAAGAATTAAAACGATTGATTGCTGAAGTCCAATCCTTGGTTAAAAAAGCTCATAAAAGGAATTTTACATTTCTTTTAGTTGGACGAACAGGTGTTGGTAAGTCAAGTACTATCAATACACTTATTGGACAAAAAGTGGCTGAAGTTGGAAAATTTATACCAACTACAAAGAGCATAGGGAAGTACGAATCTGAGATTGAAGGTATTCCTTATACTATCGTCGATACACCTGGTTTAGCTGATACTAGTGACAAAGAACAAGAGTACATAAGTTCTATAAAGTCAGCAGTTCCAGAACCTGACTGTATGTGGTTTGTCACTCCATTAGGAGACAACCGAGTTAGAGATGATGAAAGAAAAACCATTAAAACTATCTCATCAGCATTTGGTAAGCAAGCTTGGGAAAGAGCTATTATTGTATTCACTTATGCTGATAAAGTTGACCGCGACGAGTACAACGAATATTTGACTGAAAGAACGAGGCTGATTCAAGAAGAAATTGCGAATTATGTAAATACTAACATCGCTCAACAGATACCTTCTGTTGCGGTGGCTAATAACCCAAAAGGAGGTAAACCTTTGCCAACACCTGAAGGTGAACTTTGGCTTAATGAACTTTACACAACAGTTATTAAGAGAATTTCAGACCGAGGATTGTTATCAATAGTTTTAGCAACTGCACCACGTCTCATCCCACAAGATACTAACAGTCAAGAAATCTTGTCTAGTTCAGAAGCAGAACCGATTTTACTTAATGAAGGTCAGAAGCAAGAGGTAATAGAAAGAATAGAGAGGAGTCCTGATTTTGCAACGATTGCAACCTTGGTGGGTGCTGGTGCAATAGTAGGAAGCACTTTTGGACCAATGGGAATTGTTGTTGGTGGAACTATAGGAGCAGTAACAGGTTTATTCATTCGCTGGTGGGGTAAATGAATTAATGTGAATGCGTTCGTTAGAGGTTGATAAGACGCTTAATAAATTCATCTACTGCTACTTAAAGGGAAAAATGACACAGTTAAAAGAGCGAAATTCTGAAGAATCACTGATTGCTGAAGTCAAATCCTTGGTTAAAAAAGCTCGTCAAAGGAAATTTACATTTCTTTTAGTTGGACGAACAGGTGTTGGTAAGTCAAGTACTATCAATACACTTATTGGAGAAAAGGTAGCTAAAGTTGGAAAATTCCAACCAGTTACAGAGAACATAGGGAAGTACGAATATAATATTGAAGGTATTCCTTGTACTGTCGTCGATACACCTGGTTTAGCTGATACTAGTGACAAAGATGAGCAGTACATAAGTTCTATAAAGTCAGCAGTTCCAGAACCTGATAGCATGTGGTTTGTCACTAGATTAGATGAAAGCCGAGTTAGAGATGATGAAAGAAAAACCATTAAAACTATCTCCAAAGCATTTGGTAAGCAAGCTTGGGAAAAAGCTATTATTGTGTTCACTCATGCTGATAAAGTTAAGTCTGATGACTACAACGAATATCTCACTACAAGAACGAAGCTGATTCAAGAAGAAATTGCGAATTATGTAAATACTGACATCGCTCAACAGATACCTTCTGTTGCAGTGGCTAATAACCCAGAAGATAGACCTAAATCTTTGCCAACACCTAACGGTGAACCTTGGCTTAATGAACTTTACACAACAGTTATTAAGAGAATTTCAGATAATGGATTGTTGCCAATAACTATGGCAACTGCACCACGCGTAAGACCACAAGATGCTAAAAGTCAAAAAATCTTGTCTAGTTCAGAAGCAGAACCGATTTTACTTAATGAAAGGCACAAACCACAGATAAGAGAAAGAATAGAGAGGAGTCCTGAGTTTGCAAAAGTTATGGAGGCGGCTGCTGGAGCAATTGGAGCAGCTATAGGAGGTGAGTGGGCTACTGGAGCAGTTGGAGCAGTTATAGGAGGTGAGTGGGCTACTGGAGCAGTTGGAGCAGTTATAGGAGGAGCTATAGCAGCGACGAGTTTTACACCTATTCCTATTATACTTGCAGCAAAATTCTTCGGTTGGCTGTCGAATAGTGATTCCCGTGGGAATTTAGCTCCAACAAATGACAGTAGCACAAACGAAGATATCTCCATCCAAAATTTAGGTTCTTCCCTAGAAGCAAATAAACTAAATGATTTACGTTTAAAGATACAAGAATTGAATCAATTGCAAGATGAAGATGATTGGTCATTTCATATTTGCTCAAACTATGTAGAAATCTCTAAAACATTTAAGGCTGCTCCTAATGTTGAATCTTTTATTAAAATAAATATTGAGAAAGCAGAGCCTATAGTTATTAACCTTGATTTAACGTTGTCACCAAATGAAATACAAGACAGTTTACCGTACATTGCCATTATGGGCTTTTATCCAAGTAAAGCAGTACGTTCAATAGTTACAAATCTTTCACTAGTCAATGAATTTTTGGAAGTGGTCATTGAAGATATTTTTGTTCTTCTAGACCCTGATGAACAAGAGCTACCCACTGAAAATATTCCATCTTTTTCAACACAGGTCATTCTATTTGCTGTTGACTGTAAGGAGAATCAATAATATGAACAAAGACAAAATACAACAGATAAGAGAAAGAGGAGATAACCTTACAACCTTTGAGCCTCAAAAGGAGGAAAATAAATCTTACTCAAAGGCAAAGACTCAAGATTTTTTAAACGGTAAAAAGCTTGTAATTCTAATACATGGCTTTACAAGTCATGGAGATTACATGGGTGAGGAACTAGCACTTTTTCTTCACAATCAAGATTATCAAGTATTTTTCTTTAATTATAATTCTCCTCGTGGCATATTAGCCGCTGTAAATACTTTAAAAGGTATTCTTAAAAGGTATGATGATCTCATTAATGAAGAAATAAGTCGTAAAAAAGTATTCTTGATCGCACATAGTATGGGCGGGCTTGTTGCTCGGAGATTTGCTATAGACAATGATGCAAAGAAATTTGTACGTGGCATAGTTATGTTGGGTACACCTAATGATGGAGTCTTAAACAGATTACAAAAGAAAGATGTTAAGAAAATCACACAAATTTTAATAGGATATGCAGAATTTTTAGGTCAAGCAGCATTTCCAAAAGCAGCACTAGCTGGATGTCTTGCAACGAAAGAGCTTTTGAAATTTGATAAAAATGAGAATGAATCTATTATTGACATATTGAATAACGATTGGTGTCAAGCTTGTGAACTTTCACCAACTTTATCTGTATCTGGTGGAAAAAATTTCCTCGAATTTGGTAAAAGTACGTTAATTAATCAACTTAATAATACATTGATTCAGCAACTGATTGGAAATGAAAATAATGATGGAATTGTAACTGAGAATAGCGTGAATATGACGACTTTATTGACATTAAGATGTACTCATGAAAGATATAAACACTGTAATTCTTATGAGGGTTATAGTGAGATTAATCATAATAATATTCATCTCAATCAAATAGTGATACTTGAGATTTTAAATTGGCTTAGTGAGCAAAATGACCAAAGAAGTCGTCAGGAGTTAGAAGCTAAAATTCAGTAGGAATTCTGTGCAAGTGGCGGATGACTTGGAGGTACACCCGCCCCACCAAACCGTTCGCGCAGCGTGTTCGTTAGCATAGCGTGTCCGCAGGGCATAGGGCATAGATTTGATGGTCTTCAATTAGTGGAGGCTTCAAACCCGCTACTAATTGCATTCTGACTCCTGAATACAACTTCTGAATTCTTCACCTATAGATTTACCACTCCCCCACAACACAAGTAAACAACACTGACTTCCAAAATACTTTCCATAACCAGCTTCTCAACCCCCATCAAAAAGCTGATGCAACAAAGCCACCTCACCAACACCCCGTGACTCCAACCCATCCGCACCAACAACATGAGAACACACAGCACTTAACTGCATCGAATTCTCCAAAGCAATCACAACCGCCTCCGCATCCGGACTCCGCTTCAACCTCGCCCTCGTCTTCTCCTTCGCCTCACAACAAATCTGGTCTTTCGTATTGATACTATAACGAGTTGCACACAAATCCTGAAAAATATAATCCTCCTTTTCACCCAAAGGAGCGATGCTCCAGCAGGGAGCCTGCGCTTTGCGCTTCGCGCACAGGCTTTTTCAAAAGAAGTTAGGATACAATTAATGCCTATTGTTGTCTCTTCATTCAGGGAAGTTTGTTAATACTCTTGCCCTGTTTATCTATCCAATCTAAAATCCGATTCCACGCCCACCACAGATCGGGATCTTGTGCTTGGCGTTGACACTTTTGACTACTGATGTAACCAACATGACCACCATAATGGGTCAGTAACAAATCTATGGCTGGATTTTTTGCACAGGCGGCTTGTAAATCAGGTATAATCGCAGGGTCAAAGAACGGGTCGTCTTCAGCGTAGATCATCAAAGTTGGTTTAGAAAGACTGGGCAACAGCGATAAAGCGCTAGTGACGTCGTAGTAAGCTTCTACTGTGGGAAAACCCAATCGCCCAATCACGAGTTCTTCGTCAAAACCCCAGATACTGTTCGCTCTTTCAATCGCCTCCGGCTCAAGAGTTCCAGGATGAGTATCATGAATTTGCCACGCGAGTTTTTTCAACTGTCGTGCGATCGCCCTCTCAAGATATTTTCCCACGGGATGTGTGACGAGAAACTGGAGCGATCGCCTTGAATCTAAACTCGGACAAATGACAGCACTACCCCCTATATCGCTATCTTCTAGCCCTAAATTCGTATCCTCTGTAGTCATCACCTGAGCAGCTTTTAGAGCCCATAGTGCCAATTGCCCACCTAGAGAATACCCCGTAAACCAAAATTTTCCTGGGCATCCCATTGTTTTGGCATCTGCTGCGATCCGAACAAAGTCTTCTCCCTCGTACAACCCATCACTTGTTAACGTTGGTGACAACTGGGATGTTTTACCGTGGGCACGCCAATCAAACAGTACCACAGCATACCCTTGAGCATATGCTTTACGTCCCAGAAGCCTGAGGTACCATTGGTTGTCCAAATCGCCTGTAATACCGTAAGTACCAACAATCGTGCCACGAGCATTCTCAGGGATGGCTACCCAACCAAAGATAGGAACCCCTTTAGCACCCGTAAAGATTTTCTCCTCATAAGGCGGCTCAGGATTTTGTGTTGTACGTTCCCAATGACGACCAGCCCACAAAGCGGTGTAGACAGTAAGGACGATGCCATTTTGCAAAAACCACGGCGGACTGTAAGAGGAGTAACACATTAAGACCGATATTTAGTATAGTTTGGGTTTAGTTCCACAATCCTTTAATTTTAATCTTTATGTTAGATTTAAAATATTTTTTATAATCAATACAGCAATCTTTGTATTTACCAAAGGTTCTTATTTATCCTTAATAAGTAGTAATAAATTTTTAAGAATGCCGAGGATTCTTGTCATAGACGATGACGCCGCAATTTCAGAACTCGTTGCCGTCAACTTAGAAATGGCTGGTTATGATGTCAGTCAAGCCGAAGACGGTATCAAAGGTCAGGCGCTTGCTCTCCAGCTACAGCCAGATTTGATTATGCTCGACTTGATGCTACCCAGGGTCAATGGATTTACTGTTTGCCAACGCCTGCGGAGAGATGAGCGTACTGCCGAGATTCCCGTGTTGATGTTAACGGCTTTGAGCCAAACTCAAGATAAAGTCGAAGGCTTCAACGCTGGTGCGGATGATTATCTCACGAAACCCTTTGAAGTTGAAGAAATGCTGGCACGAGTGCGGGCACTCTTGCGACGTACCGACCGAATTCCTCAAGCTGCAAAGCACAGTGAGATTCTGAGCTACGGACCACTGACTTTGGTTCCAGAACGGTTTGAGGCAATATGGTTCGCTCAGACTGTGAAACTGACTCATCTAGAGTTTGAACTTCTGCACTGCTTGCTCCAACGCCACGGTCAGACAGTTTCTCCAAGTGAAATTCTCAGGGAAGTCTGGGGTTACGATCCAGATGATGATATAGAAACTATTCGCGTACATATCCGTCACCTGAGAACCAAACTAGAACCTGACCCACGCCATCCCCGCTATATTAAAACGGTATATGGTGCGGGTTACTGCTTGGAGTTGCCCACCATACCTCAATCAACTGAAGGTGCTTCAACAACATCAGGAGTTGAGTAACAACAGCCAAATCAGAGCCAAATAACAAAGGTGCTGATTCTGCGAAAAATCGCAACGTGTCTCATCCAGTCTTGTACACTACCGATAAAAGCGACCCACTGCAACGTGTCTTTACATATCGGTTTCCAAACAAGTTAAAAGGGGGCGTGGTTTCAGTTCATGAGGATAAGTTTATTCTTGCGCTCCCGAGATTGATTGTGGGTCTCAATCCACTTATCGCGCTCATTCACAAAATTGACACTCTACGCTACGGAAAATGAAAGAGTGCCAACACTTACGTGTATGCCCAATTCGTTTAACTTTCCCAAAATAGACTTTGTGGGAGAAGGAGCGTGAAAAGTGAATAGAAAAAACTCTTCACTTTTCACTTTTTACCTGATTCCATGAGAAGGCTCCCACTGAAACGGTACTCCGTAAGAAAGCGGGAAGCCGCTACATAGCAGGACTTTTAGAAGGCAAAGAAAAATGTGCTTCTTTTCTTCATTGCGAGGGAGGTTTGATACTTTTGACCTACCCTCCGGGAAGCCGCCCAGAAGGCGTCTACGCTCTCGCTGCCTACGGCACGCTGCGCTAACAAGGGCATGCTTTTGACTTCCCCCTCGTGGGGCGCTCACATCTTGCACCAAGAAAAATTGTTGTTATTTACTCACTCAGTATTAAACCAAAAGCCCTTTATTTAGCGAGAAAAGCCAAGAAAAATAATCTAGCTTTATCGCGTCACTTTTTGGTTTGTACGGGCTTATACAGTTAAGTGCAAGATGTGAGATCAACCTATTCTTTTTTTTGCGCTCAAGGATTTCTTGTGGCTAATAAGGTAGATGCCTAGTAGGGATAATCCAACAATACCCCCTGACTCAGGAATTTGTTTCGGTGGTGTTACCTGAGTAATTCTGGCATAAATGCCTGCCGTAGTTTTACTATCTTCAAGAACACTAAATTTGTTAACACTTGTATTTCCACTATTTTGACTAAAGCCACTTAAATTTAATTGATATTCGTTTCCTTCAAACTTGAAACTGCGAGTACCAAAGTTGTCCTTGATATATACAATATCTGCATCGTCTTCAGCATTCCCTCCTAAGTTCGTTGTATTCACAAGCTGAAAGTTGAAGTTGAAAACTTCGCTGAAATTACCAGGATTGATGAATGATAGAGTGAGATCTAAAGGTACAGAATCAACGCTCGTTTTGTCCTCAACCTTGCCATTGTAGTACTCTAAATCGCCTACTTTAAACAGCGAACCAATGTCATCTGCGGAAAAGGAATTTCCAGTAAAGGTTAGTTGGTTTGCAGGAGTTCCATAGTTGTTCTCACGATCATTTGGACGAGGACGTCCCCAAGTAAATGTGTTAGTTCCCACTCCAGAAAAAATGGGGTCGGTATTGCTCCCTGGGTCAGGTGTTCCCCAGATACCACTCGAGTTGCCTAAAAAAGTTAGACCCTGAGCTTGACTGGAGAAACCAAGCGCTGTGATAAAAGTCACAGCCAAAGTTGATAAAACAGTACCGAAAACTGGACTTAGTTTCATAGCTAGGCGCACTCCTATCCAGGAGTTTGTCTCAAGTAAGTACCCTGTCCACGTTAATAAAATTACAGAAAGTTTGCCACTCAATTCATCAAGTTTTCATGAAAACTTTGCATCAACTTTGCAAAATCTTATCAAAGCAACTTTATTTTAAGATTGTTTATAATGACCTGATGACAAGGGTTTCACAGGATTATTAGTATTAATAACAAATCATCTAAGCTGAAATATATTACTTTCTTGTAAAAGAAAATAAAAACTCATATGCACATTATAGTGAACAGTCATCTGTTATCAATTAAACCAAGATTTTTTGATTTCCCCACAATTAATTCGTGAACACTTCGCTGACTTTTTTGTTTGTTGTCAATCCGTATGCTTAACATTTTTATGTATCCATTTTTATGATGATATCAGAACGACTTACTGATAACAGATAACTGTTCCTTGTTAAAGTGGGACAGGAGAGCGGAGTTTTTTGAGAACTTCAGTCCGTCTGTTTGTCACCTCCCCGTTTGCGCAGCGTTCCCTACGGGCATAGTTTGGAGCGGAGGCTTCCTCCGCTCCAATCTCTCTCCACAGTACTGGTCTGGTCTCACCAGGTTCCCATGTTCCTTTTATGGAGCAAGGGCGTTACCGCGAAGTAAGCTACCAATCGTCTTGGCAGTAATTTTCATCTGAGTGATGGGATTAGCAGGTACAACTGTCTTATAGAGATAGCTATCAAAAGTGAGACGTTGGACATCGCGATCGCCACACATTTCTACAAAAGCTTCGCGGGTGGCGTCAGAGCGATAAAATACGCTTTGCAGCAGATCCAACACCTTGTAGGTGAGTCCGTATTTCCTATCCCAGCGCTGCAAGTACACCTTGAGATCAGCTTCTGTAGGAATGCGGCTACCACCGTTGGACATTTCTACGATAGTTTCGGCACACATCCGTCCAGACTTAGCAGCAAAATAAATGCCTTCACCAGACGATTTGGTTACATAGCCAGCAGCATCACCCACCAAAGCTATTCTTCCGACAACACGACGGGGACGAGGATGTTCAGGAATAGGGTGTGCTTCTACTTTAATAATTTGACCACCAATCAGCTTGCGAGCTGCACGGGCGCGGATACCAGCTTGCAATTGTTTGATGCTCGCTTTATTAACGTGCATCGTACCAGTACCCACTGCTACGTGGTCGTATTTGGGAAACACCCAAGCGTAGAAGTCAGGAGACACATCGTCACCGACATACATTTCAGCGAGGTCTTCATAGTAGACCATTTTGTCTTTGGGTAGGCGAATGCGCTCTTGGAAGGCGATCGCATAGTTGTAATCCCCAGCATCCATTTCCTTAGCAATGCGGGAATTTGCACCATCTGCCCCAATAATCAAATCAACTTTCAGGGTTTTAGCAATACCCTGAGCACCACCTTCTGTATGATCTACGTAATGAATGGTATAAGGGTCTGTATTGTTGGTGGGAAAATGGAGTTTATGAACAGTGGCATTAATTAAATTTGCGCCTAGTTTTGCCGCACGGTTCCGCAGGTAACCATCCAGCACCTCACGGCGACACATTCCTATATATTCTTCTTCGTTGTCTAGATTGATATCAACCTCACGATTAGAGGGTGAAATCATTTTCATCTTCCGCACTTGACGGTCAATGATATCCGGCGGTAGGTCAAATTCACTCACCATGCACAGGGGAATTGCACCACCACATGGCTTAGCATTGTCTAGCTTGCGTTCAAACAGGTAGGTTTCAATTCCAGCTTTGGCAAGCGTTTCTGCGGCTGATGAACCAGCTGGACCAGACCCAACAACAGCAACCCGTAGTGTCAAAGGTTTTCTCCCAATCTTGACTTTCACCGAAAGAATGGTATCACGCTCTTTTGGCTAATTTCGCGCTCTCGTTTCGAGATTTGATAGAAACGCAACGTTCCTTAATATTTTGTAAAACCAAAAACTTTTTTAAAAGGGAACTCTTAACGGGCAACAGGCAACAGGGAAATCCCCATAATTAAAATTAGGGGACAAATGCGCGGGTAGGGTGTACCAAAAAGAAAATTCCCTCTTGCCCCCTTATCCCCAGAGGGGACCCCGAGTTCCCCCTATATCCCTACAATGCCAGGTGCGGGACTGTCAGGGAACCTGCCCACGGCACTGGCTCCCCTACACCCCTACACCCTTAGTTTTGGTCAATGTTACGATCTAGTGGAATTACCGAGAACTAACAATGACTTAATCATCATCGTCACGAGGGTTCCAACCATCAGGCTTAATCTGTAATGGTTTAGGAAACGTGTTAGCAATGGATTGCCAGGGTATAAATTTGAAGTTAGTGTTTGCTCGCACTTCACCCGCATCATCTAAGACCTCTGGGGTATTCTCACCATCTTGAGTAACGAATAGACCCAGTGGAAATTCCCTGTCTAAGGGCACGTTGATCACAGCCGCTCCGTCTGATTCTTGCACTCCATCTACCGTTGTAGTGTCAACGAGCGCAAAACTACCGACAAAACGATTGTTGCCTTCCCGTTCGTAGACGGCAAAGGTGTTATCACCCTGACTAGATGCTAGCAAGTAGCCCTCATTATCGTTTGCATAGTAGATGGTCAGTCCTTCGACATCTGCAGAGAGGTTTTTGCCCCCATAGCCTGGATCATTATTGAAGTCGATTTTGCATTCTTCTTCCACCGAGTCATAGGTATAGGGAACACCAAACTCACGGACTTTATCTAAGAGGATAGGGCGGGTGGAGCCTAGGGACAGTTTAATCTTCCAAATGCCAACATCCTCTTGGCCAGCATAAAGTATGCCTCGCTTCTGATCGACAACCATGCCTTCTACTTGAGGGAGTTCACCTGGATCTTCGCAGGGAGTCCAGCTTGTGCCATTGGGTAACTCGAATTTACTGGGAAGATTGATTTGCTTAAGATTACGATAGGTAATTTGTCCCTGACTTGTCTGTAGTAATTCAACTACAGCAATGGCTGTACGGTTTCGCTGACTCACGTAAGCAAACGATCGCCCTGACTTTGGATCTCGGTAAACAGCAAGCCCATAGGCGGTTGCTTGCTCATTCACTTGAGTTTGGCTGCTGGAAAATATAAACGGTACATTAGCAGTTGTTACATCAGTTAATGGCGGCTGATCTGAAGATGCCGCTTGGGGATTAATGCTGTAAATGCGCAGCTTGTCCGAACCGCGATCGCTCACAACGGCTAGATCAACCTTCTGATTATTTAGAACAAAGCTATAAAGTAAATCAACGTTATTGAAGCGACCTGGGCTATCGTTAGGAGTTGGAGCTGGGGGTGCTGCAATGGATTGTAGTTGCACTCCTTTGAGGTCATAAACTGCCAGTCCAGCGTTTTTGAGAGTCGCGACGACCAAACTCTTAGAAGGTGAAAATGGATGTACCCAGATGGCTGGATCGTCAGCATCTGCATTGCCCCCGGCATCGTCATCAAAATTTGAGGGAGTTTCTAACTTGGGCTGAACTGAAACTGGAGTCATAGTGTCCCCAAGAACAGTACTAGACGAGGTAAAAAGGGCAGTGGCCAATGTCAGGATAGCAGCAACTAGAGCAGCACTCTTATTTCTAAACTTCATTGTTACTCTCATTACATTAGTTGAAGTTAAAAGTGTAACAAGTGAATATGAAGTTCAATTTATAGCTCGATTAAGCTTAGGGAAGGGTGTTAATTTCTCTGGTTATAGTATGAAACCCGTGATACTATGCTATATCAATCCACACTGAAGCCAGAAAAGAACTTGATGTTGCGATCGCCCGTTCTGCGTCGCCGTGTTCTTCCAGAACAGGCTCCCTCAAAGCGGAGCTTGGTTGGGCAACAGGGCAGGTGAAGCCTTCGCCCTTGGCACTCCGAGTTATAGTCTAGTATCGCTCCTATTGCTTCTTGTGGGAGGCGCTACACTAGATTCATCTTCCTTTACTAAGGCAGTTATGTCTGTTGCCAAAGACCAAACCACTGCACCAGATACCCAAGAGCAAGAGTGGGATGATATTATATTCCCACCTGGCGACCTTTACAGTAACGAACCACCCTTGGAAACGGATCTCCATCGAGAACAAATTGATCTGCTCATTAGCCTGCTCAAGTGGTGGTGGCGAAACCGTCAAGATTTTTATGTTTCCGGTAATCTCACTATTTACTTTAGTCCCAACAAGCGGAAATCTTCTGATTTCCGGGGACCAGATTTCTTTGTTGTCTTGGGTACTGAACGCAAGCCTCGCAAAAGTTGGGTCATTTGGGAAGAAGAGGGAAAGTATCCGAATGTGATTGTAGAATTGCTTTCGCCATCAACTGCTGATACTGACCGAGGTTTGAAAAAGAAAATTTACCAGGATACCTTCCGCACTTTTGACTATTTCTGGTTCGACCCCGAAACTTTAGAATTTGCAGGCTTTCACTTAGTGGAAGGCAAATATCAAGCACTAGAACCGAATTCAGAAGGTTGGTTGTGGAGTCAGCAACTTGAGCTTTTTTTAGGTATTCATCAGCAACAATTGCGTTTTTTCTCAGCTGATGGACAACTTATCCCCACGCCTGAAGAAGCAGCAGCAGAAGCGGAGGCGTTGTTAGCTCGATATCGGGAACGCTTTGGTGAACTACCACAGAGTTAGAGGGAAAAAATTTTCGATGCGATGATCGCCTATGCTGAATTTAGAACTATTCATGAGCCAGGAAAATCATGAAATTCACGCGCATCACTGTTAACCCAAATCAAATGGGTGGTGTTTCTTGTATCAGGGGATTGCGGATTCCTGTCGCTACTGTGGTGGGAATGTTTGCTGAGAGAATGCAAGAGAATGAAATTTTACAAGCGTTTCCAGATTTGGAATCAGAAGACATCACAGAGGCTTTACAGTACGCTGCATTTAGTAACGCTGAGAATTCAAAAATTATGTTATTTCCTTGGGAAATGAACACTCAACGGTAATTTTCAAGTTACTCTTAGCAGTCCCCTTTGTCACATAAGGTATGCCTGCTTCTCCACCCAATTCGATACCAAACTCTAAAGTCACTTTGTTGACTCCTGGGATGGGAAGTTGCTTAAATGCATTCAAACTGCAAACTGTGTAAGCACGTATCGTAGTGTGAATGATCTGAAAATTTTGCACCATTTGCTTTCGCACAGCTTCAGGACTCATTCCTTTGTCAGTCAGCGCTTCTTCCTCTTCCTCTGTAGGTTCTTCAGCGATAACTAAGGGAACGTTCACGTCGTCTGTAGCTTCAATATAAATAATCGTGTTGTCATCTAACTGGATGGGTGTAAGTTTAGTCATAGCAAGAATTGCTAATTTCAAAGAATAAAATAAATTATCATAATACTACTGTATTTATACCGAAAATATTGATTGGAATATTGTATCTGTTTAATGACTCTATAAAACTGGAGCGAAGCTGTCTTTTATGAGCCGAGACGCTTTGGTAATTGGAATTAACACTTATAGTTATGAGCGTTTAACTCATTTGACAGCACCCGCACAGGATGCAGAGGCGTTAAGCGAAGCTCTCCGAAGGAATCGCCACTCTCTTACAAGATTACGGCGAATTTAACGTCAAGCGCCTACCCGGTGTCAAGGATAAGCAGAATAACACAATTCGCGTTGGTCAGAAAACCCAAGTTACATTAACTCAACTCGAAGAAGCAATAGTCCAACTGTTTAAGCCAGAAGGCAAAAATATTCCAGATACTGCGCTGCTGTATTTTTCTGGTCATGGATTGCGTAAAAATAAAGGAATTCAGGAAGGCTTTCTCGCTACCAGCGATGTCAATCCTGATTTGGGAAACTGGGGAATTCGCTTGAAATGGCTGCGCGAACTACTGCAAGAAAGTCCAATCAAACAGCAGATTATCTGGTTGGATTGCTGTTACAGTGGTGAGTTGCTGAATTTTGCTGAAGCCGATCCGGGGGATAGGGGTAAAGGAAGAGATAGGTGTTTCATAGCTGCTTCAAGAGAGTTTGAGGTTGCTTATGAGGGGATGAGTAGCAATCATAGTGTACTGACGGACGCCTTACTGCAAGCACTTGACCCAAAACGCAATTCCAATACTTGGGTGACAAATTACACTCTCATTGATGTTCTCAATCAACGTTTACAAGCATTTCCTCAGCGACCTTTATTTGCTAATTCTGGTGGTGCAATTAACCTAACACGCACCTGGAAAGCGCCGACTCCTGAGTCTAGTCATTCAGTTGTTACGAGCATTTGTCCTTATCGAGGATTGCAATACTTTGACTGCACCCCAGAAGATGCTCAGTATTTTTATGGTAGAGAAGCACTGACTGACCAACTTTTAGAACAAGTGCGAGCAGGGAATTTCCTGGCGGTACTCGGAGCATCAGGGAGTGGCAAGTCAAGTGTCGTTAGGGCAGGATTAGTTTATCAGTTGAAGTTGGGGCGGCGGCTGTCAGGTAGTGAGACTTGGCAAATCAAGATTTTTCAACCCGGTGAGCATCCCCTCCAAAGTTTAGCACTTGCCTTTGTTGATTCGGAGTTATCAAATATTGACCGAGCATCCCAGTTAGCAAAAGCAGAGGAATTGATTGCCAAGAAAGCTGAGGGGTTAAGATATTTGATTGACACTGCGGACACCAAGCGGGTGCTGCTGGTAGCCGATCAATTTGAAGAAGTCTTTACCCTCTGCAAAGACATCACAGAACGACAGCAGTTTTTTGAGTGCCTGTTGGGTGCTTTAGAGAAGACAGGTGATAAACTCTGTTTAGTGCTGACGATGCGGGCGGATTTTTTTGGCAAGTGTGCAGAGCAAGAGTATAGCGGACTGGCACAGCAGATTCAGCAAAATCTGGTGACAGTCACGCCTATGAACTCAGAAGAGTTGAGACAGGCAATTGTCGAACCTGCAAAACAGGTAAGTTTGCAAGTTGAGCCAGAACTCGTTGACCAAATTATTGCCGATGTGGAAGGTTCACCGGGAAGCTTGCCGTTGTTGCAATACACACTCACAGAAATTTGTCAACAGCGAGAAGACGAAAAATTAACGCTCTCCACATATACGCGGCTTGGTGGAGTCAAGGGAACGCTGCAAAAACGTGCTAATCAGGTTTATGAGTCTTTGTCAACTGAGGAGAAAGTGGCAGCAAAGCGGATTTTTCTGGAACTGACACAGCTAGGAGAAGGAACAGAGGATACTCGCAGGCGGGTTTTACAACGAGATTTAGTCACATCGCAGCGATCGCCAGCTTTAGTGGAGCAGGTGATTCAAAAGTTAGCAGATGCCAAGTTAGTTGTCACCAGCACCTTAACTGAGAAAGGGGCGAATTCAGATAAGGTCGCAGTAGTGGATGTTGCCCATGAAGCATTGATTCGCCATTGGTTATTATTACGAAAATGGCTTGATGAGAATCGAGACAAACTCAGACAAAAACGCAAAATTGAGACAGCGGCTATTGAGTGGCGAGAGAGGGGAAAGGCGAAGGATTATTTACTGCAGGGAAAACCATTGAAGGAGGCGATCGCGTTTCAGCAGGAGCAAGTAGGAAATTTGACACTATCGGATTTGGCTCAAGATTTTATTCAACGAAGCTTGAGACATAAACGGAATAATCGAATCAAGTTCGTTGGATTGGGTTTGATGATTCCCCTGAGCTTAGCTATATATTTGGGAGTTGTCATTCCAAGAGAGATAAAGATAAACCGTCTTTGGGCAATCATCAATGATGCTAAGGCAAACCCCAATAGTCGGACAATAGTCTCAGCACTTCAAGAAATGGTTGACCTTCGTATCCCCCTAGCCAATATCAACCTCAGGGGTGCCGACCTCGAGGGTGCCGACCTCAGCAATGCCGACCTCAGCAATGCCGACCTCAGCGGTGCCGACCTCAGCGGTGCCAATCTCGGTCTCGCTAAACTCACACGTACCAAACTCACAAATGCCAAACTCACAGGTGCCGAGTTCTGGGATGCCGATTTCTGGTATGCCGACCTCAGCGGTGCCGACCTCAGCAATGCCAACCTCAGCGGTGCCAACCTCAGCGGTGCTGACCTCAGGGGTGCCGACCTCAGAGGTACCAAACTCATAGGTGCCAAACTCATAGGTACCAAACTCACAGGTACAAAAAATCTGACTTCTGAGCAAGTTAAAGCTGCCCGACATTGGAGGATAGCGACATACGATGAAGAGTTTCGTGCCAAGTTGGGTTTACCACCGCAGAAGTAGGGACAAGGGACAGATAAGCGATGCCAAAATAGCTATGTCACAATTGAGGAAGAACTATTTTACCAACCGTTGAACAAGGCTTTACCTGCATTGTCGTCTGCCAGATGTTGTCGAACTACTATCGAGACATCCAACTATTCCGTTTTAATGACAGAACAGGAGAGATATACATTCTGGCTGTTGAAAATATTCAAATTCAAATAACGCGCGACGGGAACTGGAGGTTTGTCAATGAAACCTGATTTTGAAAAAATGTCTTGGGTAGAATTGAGAGCGTATGTACTTGCACATCGAGATGATTTGGATGCGCTTGAGGCTTTATTTAATCGCCGTAGTCCTGACTCCGAAGCGACTTGGTACAACTTTCCCTACACCGAAGAAGGACAGCGACAAATGGAGGAGGTTTTCCGACGCAAGATTAATGGAGAACTTTGAAAGATAGGCTTAGCGCCAAAGAAGTAGAGAGCAGGGAATGCAGGGAGTGCGATTGGCAGGATTTTGCAGCATAGCAACACGTTCAGGGTCATAAATTATGAGCGGACTCGAACAGGTATTTGGTTATCCTCAACTAAGATGACAGGAATTGGGCTGGATTCAAGTACTGCTTGGGAGACAGAACCCACTAGAACCTGATCCCAAGGTTGGTGTCCTCGCTTACCCATGACAATTTCAGCCACTTGATGATCCTGAGCAAAGTGGACAATTTCCTCCGGTACTGAACCTGTAGTGGTCATGAATTTATGGCGAATGTCTGCAAGGAGTCGCTGAGCTTTTGAGCGCAGACGCTCTTCTCCATCTGGGTCTGGTGTGCGAATGACATGTAACACAATCACTTGAGCATCACTACGACGAGCAAGTTCAGCAGCTTTCGTTAAGACTTGACTTGCTAGAAGGGAGGTATCGACAGCAGCTAACAGGACAATGCGACGAGCAAGTGCGACCTTTGTTGGGTCAACTTCGCCTCGTTTGAGAAGTTTTGGTGCAAAAGTGGGAATTGCCCAAGCTCCCAAGGGTGCAGTGACTAAGATAGATAATACAGCGATCGCTAAGATTGTCTCTCCACCCTGAATTCCCTGTGCGAGCGGAATCCCTCCAATTGCTGCTTGCACAGTAGCTTTTGCAGAGTTCCCAGGTAGCAAAAATAACCGTTCCCGCCAGTTCCAGTTACTCCCCAATGTCGAGATATACCATCCTAAAGAGCGTCCAATCAGCGTACCTATAGCCAGAATCAACAACCCTGGAAACAGAATCTTTTCCAACACTTGCAGTTGAATACTTGTCCCCAACAACACAAACAAAACAATTTCTGCAACAACCCATAAGCTATCAAAGCCGAGACGCAATCGCCGTGCTAAAGGAGCATCCAATTCAATAAGAAAAAATCCTATCGCCATCACGGCTAAATAGCCAGAGAAGAAGGGAAATTTTTCTGCCAACACCACAAGCAACAACGCAAAAGTTTGCTGCAACGAGTGTGTCCTGAACTGAATTTTGAGTCCAGTTCTGCTTCGCCAGCACCAAAAACCAAGAGTTGT
>JAAUSC010000335.1 GCA_012031965.1 Scytonema sp. RU_4_4 | reverse complement strand
CATAGATACGAATCTATATTTGACATTTACCAAACTGGTGAAAGAATATGGTGATGTTTTTCAGGTACGCATCTTTTTCCAATCCTTAGTTGTGCTCAACCGACTTGAGACTATTAGACAAGCTTTGCTTAAGCAGCAAGAGGATTTTGCTGGTAGACCAAAGATCCATCTTATAGAGAATGCGAATAGTGGTAAGGCTATTGCAGGTACAGATTATGGTTTGCGATGGAAAAGACATCGTGAAATTACCGTTAACGCTCTACAAACGATTCTGAATAACAAAACAGCCGAACCGCAAATTATAGAGGAAGCCAATGAACTGGCGAATATCTTCCTAAGTAAAGGAGATCAACCTTTCGGACCAGAAGTGGACATAGAACTGTCTGTTACAAATTGTATGTCCAGAATCTTGTTTGGAGAAAAATATAGCCGTGACGATGAGGATCTTCTTACCTTTGTCAAAAGTGCCCAGTCTTTCACTCAGCAAAATAAAAGTAGTGTCTTTGTCTTTTTGATATCAGCCATGAGCCTTTCTTGGCTTAAAAAAGCCCATAAGCTCCATAAAACTTTTAAACAGAACTTAGAAAAATGGCAAAAGACTCCTGATCTGATAGAAAGATTGTTTCTGAAGAAATTACATGAGCAACAAGCCTCTTACAACCCCAACAATTTGCGAGGTGTCGCAGATGCCTTATTGAAGGCTGCTAGTGAGATAGACTCCTCAGAGAAACAAACCTTAGGTCTTACCGAAGAACTGATTGTGGAAGCAACAGTACAGGAAATGATGGTAACAGGAAGACAGCCTGTTGTTCCTATCTTAAGGTGGGCTATCCTTTACATGATTGCTTATCCAGATATTCAAGCTAAAATTCATCAAGAATTAGACACAGTCATAGGTAGAGAGCAGCCAATACACTATGAGGAGCGCACGAAATTACCATTTACGCAAGCTTGCATCCATGAAATCTTGCGACACGCTCCTGCTTTTCCAATAAGTATTCCTCGCGCTACGACCACTGATACAACTATCAATGGTTACTTCATTCCTAAAAACACTTCGGTGGCGATCAATCTCTATAGTTTAACCCGTGACGAGCACTATTGGGAGGAACCTGAAAAATTCAATCCGCATCGATTCCTGACCGAAAGTGGAGAAATTAGGGAAGATCTCTTGGATAAATACTACCCGTTCGGTCTTGGAAAACGCAGATGTCTTGCAGAGCACTTAGGGCGTCTTATAATATTCTCCCTTCTGACCAATATGATGCATAAATGCAAATTTGAAAGCGTTGCTGAGGAGAAGTTGAGTTTTGAAGGTGTGCCAGGAGCTGTTGTAGCGCCAATGCCTTACAAAGTTACAGTCAAGCCTCGGTTCTAGACTTGTGTGTTCGATCGGGAACAAAGGTTCAATTTTGTTCAATTTTTGTCTAGTTAACCTAGGAGATAATAATATGCAAATAGGATTGCAGTCTTCCACACAGTTAAAAAAGATTCCGGGACCGCCTGTATTACCTATTGTCGGTAGTTTGCCTTTCATCGAAAAACACCAACATCTAGCATTTACAAAGCTAGCAAAAGAATACGGTGATATTTTCCAAATACGTGTTTTTTTCCAAAACATAGTTGTACTTAATGGACTTGAGACTATTAGACAAGCTTTATTAAAGCAGGCAGAGAATTTTGCTGGTAGACCAGAACTGAGCACCACCAAAAAGATAATAAGAGGTAGAAGTATTGGAGGTAGAGATTACGGTTTGACATGGAAAAGACATCGTGAAATTACCGTTAACGCTCTGCACATGTTCCTCGATAACAAAACAACCTCTATTGAACAGCAAATTATAGAAGATGCTGTTGAACTAGCTAGTATTTTTCTGAGCCACGGAGGTCAACCTTTTGAACCGGATATGGACATAGGTATATCTATCACAAATATCATGTCCAAACTCTTGTTCGGTGAAAAATATAGCCGCGATAATCAGGATTTAGCAGCCCTTGTCAAACTTACTCAAGTTGCAAGTCGCAATGGTGTAGGTTCCATGCGATTTGATTTTATGCCAAAACCCCCAGAGATCATTGTTCAAACCTTCCAGAAATCAATAGATGATGTCTTGGAAAGCATAGTCCTGAATAAATTAAAGGAGTATCAGGAATCGTATGACCTCAACAATTTACGGGGTATGGCAGATGCTTTGTTGAAAGCTGCTAGAGAGGTAGACGAATCAGAAAGACAAACATTGGGTCTCACCGAAGACCTGATTGTGGAAGCAACCGCACAGGAAATGATGGGTTCCGGAACACAGCCAGTTTCTCCAATAATAGGCTGGGCAATCCTTTATATGATTGCTTATCCCGATGTTCAGAACTTTGTCCAGCGAGAACTGGACAAAGTTATAGGTAAAGAAAAACAAGTACGATTTGAAGACCGTGCAAAATTGCCATTTACGCAAGCTTGCATGTATGAGATTTTGCGACATGCTCCTTATTTTCCGACCGCTATTCCACACGCTACGACCACTGACACCACCATCAATGGCTACTTTATTCCCAAAAATACACCTATATACATCAATCTGTATAGTTTGACCCGTGATGATCGCTATTGGGAAGAACCAGAAAAATTCAACCCGCATCGATTTTTGACAGACAATAGACAGATCAAAGAAGACTTACTAGATAAGTATTACCCGTTCGGTCTCGGAAAACGGAGATGCTTTGGAGAGTACTTAGGTCGTCTTGAGGTATTCCTATTCTTCAGCAATTTGATGCATAAATGCAAATTTGAAAAAGTGGCTGGAGATAATTTGAATTTTGAATGTCAAACCGGTGCCGTGACAATGCCGAAAGAAAATTACAAAGTTATAGTCAAGCCTCGCTTCTAGACTCCAGTTAAAGCTTTACCCTTGCAAATAGAAGCCTACTACCTACACTGACGACGAAATAATAGACAACTTGGATTGAGAACTCAAGTTCAATTTTGTTCAACTTTTGTCTAGCCAACTTAGGAGATAATTATATGCAATTAGGATTGCAGCCTTCCACACAATCCAAAAAAATTCCAGGACCACCTGTATTACCCATTATCGGAAGTTTGCCCTTCATAGATAAACACCAATATCTGTCATTTACTGACCTAGCGAAAAAACACGGTGATGTCTTCCAAGTACGCATCTTTTTCCAACCTGTAGTTGTACTCAATGGACTGGAGACCATTAGACAAGCTTTGCTAAAGCAGCAAGAGGATTTCGCTGGTAGACCGCACTTTTATACCCTACTGACTGCAATTAAGGGTAGAACTATTGGAGGTAGAGATCACGGTTTGTTATGGAAAAGACATCGTGAAATTGTAGGTAATGCTCTACACATGTTTATCCTTAACAAAAAAGCTGCCATTGAACAGCAAGTTATAGAAGACGCTGTTGAACTAGCAAATATCTTGCTGTCCTACCAAGGTAAAGCTTTGGATCCAGAATTAGATATTGGTCTGTCTACAGCAAATGTAATGTCTAAAATCTTATTTGGAGAAAAATACAGCCGTGACGATGATGATTTTATTACCTTTGTGAAATGTGCTCATTATTTTAGTGACAATTCTGCCGGGAACCTGATAGCTGATTTCTTACCGCAAGCCCGCATATTTCCTGACCAAGGGTTACAGAAACGGCAATACGTTCTTGATGCTTTGGAAAGGGTGGTTTTGAAGAAATTAAATGACCATCGAGCCTCATACAACCCCGAAAATCTACGAGGGGTGATAGATGCTTTAATGAAAGCTGCTAGAGAGGTAGACGAGTCAGAAAAACAAAACTTGGGTCTCACCGAAGACCTGATTGTGGAAGGAACACCACAGGAAATGATGGGGACAGGACTACAACCTAATGCTCCGCTATTACGCTGGGCTATCCTTTACATGATTGCTAATCCAGATATTCAAGCTAAAGTCCAGCAAGAACTGGACGCAGTCGTAGGTAGAGAGCGACCAGTACGCTTTGAGGATCGTACGAAATTACCATTGACAGAAGCTTGTATTCATGAGCTTTTGCGGCATCCTCCTCATTTTCCGTTTGGTATCCCACATGCTACAACCCATGACACCACTATCAATGGTTACTTCATTCCAAAAAACACTCCTGTGATTGCTAATCTATATAGCTTGACCCGTGACGAACACTATTGGGAGGAACCGGATAAATTCAACCCGCATCGTTTTCTGACCGAAAGCGGAGAAATTAGAGAAGACCTTCTGGATAAGTACTACCCGTTCGGTCTTGGAAAACGCAGATGTCTTGGAGATTACCTAGGACGTCTTGAGATATTCCTGTTCTTTAGCAACCTGATGCATAGATGCAAATTTGAAAGGATTGCTGGGGAGAAGTTAAGTCTCAAGGGTACACCGGGAGCCCATGTACTGCCGGAGAGTTACAAAGTTATAGTCAAACCCCGATTTTAGACTCGAGTTGGTCGAGTGTGAATAAGCAAGAGTTGGGATTAGAAAAGAGCAAACCATATTTGGAGATATTGGAGATAGAATATGACCCTTCATCCCCCAGAACCATTTCGGATCAAGATGGTTGAACCCATCAAATTGCTAGATCGCGATGGGCGTGAAGCAGCTATACGTCGAGCAAATTACAACCTATTCAGTCTGCGTTCAG
>JAAUSC010000123.1 GCA_012031965.1 Scytonema sp. RU_4_4 | reverse complement strand
TGCGTCCCTTGCGCGTGTCCCCTTGGGACTCAGCGCCCCCTTTGGGGCTAGCCCCTTGATTAATCGGGGGGACAAGACGAGTACTCGTATTAAGCGAGAAGTTTGAGCGGAGGTTTCCTCCGATCAAAGCTTCGGTGCTGCCTGTTTTTTAGCCCCGGAGGGGGCGCTGCGCAAACGTGTTAGGCTCGGTCACAAGGGGGTGAATTAATGTGGGAAGATTTACTTGGTTCATAAGTAAATTACGGCAAAAAATTCGAGATTTGCTGGATCTAGTCTGGTTTCGTGTTTTACTGGCGATCATGATTGCTTATTGCTTGATGCTGACATTCAGTCACATAGAACACTGGAATAAGCAACAGCCTGTTTGTAAATCTCAAGATTCATTATTGCAGTGTTTTTACAAACAAGCATTGTCAGTAATTGCACTGGATAATATTGAAGCCTTTAGTATCTTAGCAGCAGCCAGCTTATATTTATTGGAAAGTAGGGAGCGCAGACGCAATACAATTTATCAAGCATGGCAAGTGGTTGATAATGCCGCTGCGGCAAATGTATCAACTAGCTACGCCAGAATCAAAGCATTAGCAGATTTAAATCAGTATGGTGTGTCTTTAAAAGCTTTAGATCTACCCGGTGCTGACTTAAATGAAATTGACTTGGCTGGTGCGGATCTCAGTGTTGCTAATCTCAATTATGCCAATCTCATCTATGCTAACCTCAAGCAAGCTAATCTTAGTGATGCCCAATTAGAAGGTGCTAACCTCAGTCGTGCCAGACTTAAAGAAGCTAATCTCAAATTTGCTAACCTTAATAGTGCCCAATTAGAAGGTGCTAACTTAACCCGTGCCAATTTAAGTAATGCAGATCTTGGAGGTGCTAACCTCAGTGGTGCTGATTTACAATCAGCAATTCTAGTATTTGCGGTTCTCAATGGTGTGGAGTTAGAAATAGCCAATCTTACAGATGCTAAATTACAAGGCGCTCAATTAGAAGGTGCAGACCTGAGTGATAGTACATTAGAGGGGGCAGACCTGAAAAATGCATACCTCATCCATGCCGATTTGACCCGTGCTAACCTCAAAAATGCTGATTTGCGAGGTGCTCAAGACCTCAGTGTTGAGCAAATTCAAGCAGCTAATAACTGGACACAAGCCAAGTACGATCGCTACTTTTGTATCCAATTAGGTTTACCTGTAGAACCAGAAAAATCAGTACAGCACCATTCGTGAGAGGTTCAGGGCGAACGCATCTAAATATTGATGGGCAGAAGAAAGGAAGAGTCTTAACTCGCGAGGGTACTGATTCATGTCTGGAGTGACAAAAACTTATATTGTTGACATGATAAACGAAAATCAAATCTAAAAAGAATAAGGGTCAAGTAGAAAATCTATGCCTACCATAACTCGCACGTATGACATTATTTGCTTCGGAGACGAAGTTCCTGGTATTCTTGCTCTAGTTTGTGCGGCACGCGAATACTACCGTCAAACGAAGCAATACCCACAGACTTTGCTACTGTTAAAAGGAAATTCCAAATTAGGAATTGGGGGTCATTTAGTGCGCGGTGGATTATCTTATCTTGACCGCTCTACAGTTCCCCCTGCGATTCGTCAATCACGTAATTTGGACACCTTTGGTGATCCACCCGCTATCTACAAGGAATTTTTGCAGCGCGCGGGAGTCGCACTAATTGCTCTTGATCCAGTTAAGGCTGATAGCGCTTTGCGAGCAATGTTGCAAGAGGTGCGTGCAGATATTATTAGCGATATTGAAATTAAGTCTGTTATCAAAGAAGGACAGAAAATCACTGCTATTGAACTAACTAAAGGTGAAACCTATGCGGGCAAACAGTTTATTGACTGCACTGTGAATGCAGAATTGGCACAAGCGGCTGGAGTGAAAAAACTTAAAGGGTTTGAGACTTTTGGCTTACCTGACTCGGAACTAGCAGTGACTTTAGTCTTTGAAACTCATGGGTTGAGTATTGAAAGACTCAAAACGTAGAGTATCAATATCTCAAACGCTTCACCAAAGTCGCAGACACTGAAGCTCAAAAATGGTTAAATGTTGCTGCAGGAGGAAACACAGTAAGAGCAGACCAGCTTAGGAAAGATCTGGTTGATTCTAAAGGTAATCTCAAAACGATGTTCGCAGGCAAAGATTATATCGACGTTCGCTCTAAAGCTCTCTCTATTGCCTACCACGCTTTTCGAGGTACCCCTTTGTCCCTAGAGTCTAGTGGTACTATCCTTGACAACGGTAATGTTGCGATTCTATCTCAGGGGAGGTTGTCTTGGAATGCAGTATTATATAAAGTCAATGCTGACCAAGCAGAAGCTTTAGCACGCGCTAAAGCCCAACCAACATCAGCAATGCTCCGTGAGATGCTCTTTGTTAGAAAGTGGTTTGAAAGCATTGGTGCTAGTCAGGTGAAGCCTGCACAGGAACTTTATATTCGTCATGCTGGAAATATTACAGGGGCTGTAGAGCCTCTGAGTGGATCGCGAATGCTTACAGGCGGTGTCCCACAAACTGAAGCCTTGGGAACTTTTGGTTACCATTTTGATATCCGTGGCGGTATAAATGGTTTAGATGCAAGAGCTGCGCTTAAAGGTTTTAATAATCTCGCATATCTGAACCCGCCCCTGTTCAACATCGGCATCCAACACGCCCTGATTAAAAATGTACCCAACTTGGCGGTCATTAGTCCAGCTTCTGGATTTGTTGGTTATGCTTCTTCTGCTGGAAGAATTGTAGAATTCAATTGTGGTGTTGGGCAAGGAGTCGGAATTGCAGCAGGAATTGCGATCTGCGCGGAGCGCAGCAGCGAAGCTATCGCTCAAGGACGTAACCTCGCTGAGATTTCTAACACACAAGTGCGAACCATCTTGGCACAAACAGGACGACTATCTCAAGTCTATGGTACAAGCAATACAACTCTCGCAAGTCAGCTAGGCAATTTTGAAAATCAGATGATTGCTTAAACTCGCTCGACAATACAATAGACTTATCCGCGAATTAGCTTAGAAGCCTTATCAATCAAGGCTCAAAACCTAATTTACGGATATGTCTAATGAAAGTCAGCATACTAACTCAGGATTGAGCGCTAACAATGCTTGTTGATGCCATTCTGGTTGCTCAAGGACCAGAGTACAAATCTGTTTGCAAAGGATTAAATCGCCTTACGGTTCCCACGCCGCCTGTTTTTCCCATTCCGATGGGACCATCAGCATTCACCAAGTATTTAGAACAATGGTTACAAGCTGGACACCTTTGCCAACATCAGCAACCTAGAGTTTTGTTGATGGGGTTATGTGGAAGTTTGTCGTCCAAATACAGCGTTGGAAAAGCTGTACTGTATCGAAGTTGCATTTATCCTGGTGCAGAAGAAAAGAAAACTTCTACTGAGCTTTTTTGCGATCGCGAGTTAACAGAGATACTGCAAAAAAGATTAAAAGACAGAGTTTTCACGGAGATTGGCTTGACGAGCGATCGCCTGATTTATTCTGCAAGTGAAAAACTGCAATTAGGTCAAGCATATGGTGCTGACGTTGTAGATATGGAGGGATATGCAGCACTAGAAGTTTTGAGTCGGTTGGGAATTGCTGTAGCAATGCTGCGAGTCATCAGTGACGATGTACATCACAATATTCCTAACCTCACTAATGCATTTCACATCAGTGGTTCTTTGCAGGCATTTCCTTTAGCAATGGGACTCCTTAGACAACCAATTGCTGCAACTCGCCTCGTTTCTGGTTCTCTTAGAGGATTACGCATCTTACAGGATTTAGCAACTTTTTTATTTAAAAGAGTTCAGGAACCGCACCCTTCACGCAGATAAACGCAGATAAATTTGTACTTCATCGGATGGAAACCGCTATATTCTCATATGACATCACCATCAGCAGTTGCTATTTCGATGTGGACTCCCTTGCGTCAGCCAGTATTTCGTGCCTTGTGGGTCGCATCAGCGGTGTCAAGCATTGGGACTTGGATGCACGATGTAGGCGCAGCATGGTTGATGACAACCCTTGCACCCAATTCACCGTTGTTAGTGGCGCTGATGCAGGCGGCGTCGAGCTTGCCGTTTTTCTTGCTAGCTATACCAGCAGGAGCGATCGCCGATGTTGTTGATCGCCGCAAGATGCTGCTGTGGACACAGAGTTGGATGTTAGCTGTCGCTGCTTTGTTGGGTGTGCTGACAATAGCTAACATTACAAATCCGTGGATACTCTTAGGACTAACCTTTGCTTTGAGTATCGGTAGTTCGATGAATATGCCGGTTTGGCAAGCTATAACACCTGAATTAGTGCCCAGAGAAGAACTGCCGCAAGCTGTCACTCTCAGTGGTATTGTTGTTAATTTATCTCGCTCCGTTGGTCCAGCTATAGCGGGGATCGTTATTGCTACAGCTGGAACGGGTGTTGTTTTCCTGCTAAACGCTGCTTCATTTGTGAGCGTGATGTTTGTGATTTCTCGCTGGCGACGCACTTATGAAAAGAGTGCCTTACCCACAGAACGCGTTGTGGGAGCAATGCAAGCAGGGATACGTTACATCCGTTACGCCCCAGTTTTTCAGTCTGTGCTTATTAGAACAATAGCCTACATTTTTTTTGCCAGTGCTTTGTTTGCCCTATTACCATTGTTGGGGCGTAAAGAGTTGGGGCTGGATGCGTTTGGGTATGGTGTTGTTCTTGGCTTTTGGGGTATTGGTGGATTAATAGGAGCGTTCATTCTACCCAAAGCACGACAGCAGTTTTCTGTTGACAAGTTGGTGGCGATATCATCCTTACTGATGGGCGTGATGATGCTGGCGCTGGCATTTTTCCGCATCGTACCACTGGTGTGGGGAGTGATGCTGCTAGTAGGAATTTCGTCCCTCAGTGTTATGGTTAGTCTCAATGTCGCAGCGCAAACAGCGGTTCCAACCTGGGTGCGTGCTAGAGCTTTATCTGTTCAATTGCTTGTCTTCCAAGGAAATATGGTGCTGGGTAGTCTTTTGTGGGGTACCTTAGCTCAATATACAAGTCTCTCAACTGCCCTTGCTAGCGCCGCTGTTGGATTAATTGTGTGTGTCCTGCTCACAGTGCGTTATCGTCTTCGCTGTGCTGAAAAATTGGACTTGCAAGCGTCTTTACATTGGGATCAGCCACCCATCGCTTTTGAACCTTGCCCAAATGATGGTCCTGTCTTAATTACCCTAGAGTATCGCATTGATCCAGCAAACAGTGAAGAATTTACCAAGGTGATGCAAACACTTAGTCAAATTCGTCGGCGTGATGGTGCGATTCAATGGGGCTTGTATCAAGATTTGTCTGATCCGGCTCGTTTTGTGGAAACAGTGCTTGTAGAATCTTGGGCAGAACACAAAAGGCAATTTGAGCGGGTAACGAATACAGATAGAGTGATTGAGGAACGAGTCCGCGCCTTTCACATTGGCGATGAACCGCCCAAGATTTCGCAGATGATTTATTCAAACCGTTCATTAAAACAAGCGTCCAAGTTGGACAGGACGTATCCCGAACAGTTAGGATACGATTACCGCTAGGACTTTCGCCTAGTTCTCGAAGTGCCTTTTGACTTGCGGTGTAGAGAAAGTATCACAATCCTCACTATAACTACACCCTGCACTCCTCCATTCCTGTCTTAACAAAAAGTTTGGTGTGTAGGTTCAAGATTAACTGAAATCTTGTAGGAAAAACCTACCACTACCGCGATCAGTTTCGATATTCACAAGATGCTCCCTAAATGATCTAGAGTGTTTTAATTCTATATACAACTTCTAGAAAGGCAAACAGGAAAAGATTCTAGCATATCACAAATCTGAGTCATAAATATCAAGCCAACCAAAATACTCTCCTTATTTAGACAGTTTGTAAATAAATGTCAAGATACGAGTGCGATAGCAGCAATGAAGAGTTTTTACAAGAAATCTTTTCCGTAATCATTAGTTATTGAGCAGTAGTCATGATTATTCTGCCGATAATGAACCTCTGTTTATTGTGAATGCTACTGTCGATTACAACCACATATTATCCAGCGACTGATTTAGGATACCTACTGCATAAACACCCAGACCGTTCCCAGTCTTTTTCTCTTTCCTTTGGACAAGCGCACGTCTTTTATCCAGAAGCAAATGAGCAACGATGTACTGCGGCGTTACTTTTGGATGTTGACCCAGTAAAGTTGGTGCGCGGACGTAGTGTAAATTTAGAACAATATGTGAACGATCGCCCTTATGTTGCTTCTTCATTTTTAAGTGTGGCGATCGCCCAGGTCTTTAGTACTGCACTTGCAGGTCGTTGTAAAGACAAACCAGAACTGGTACAAACTCCTATACCTCTGGTTGCGAAATTATCTGTTTTACCTTGTCGGGGTGGCGAAGGGTTCCTGCGACAGCTCTTTGAGCCATTAGGTTATACTGTCACTGCTCAAAGTCACCCTTTAGATGAGAAATTTCCTGATTGGGGACAGAGCCAGTATTACACTGTGGAATTGCAGCATACCTTACCCCTTGCTGACTTGCTGAGTCATCTGTACGTTTTGATTCCTGTATTAGATGACGATAAACATTATTGGGTTGGTGATGAGGAAGTTGAAAAACTCCTGCGTCATGGAGAGGGTTGGTTACCTGGACATCCAGCACGCCAAGCAATTACTCGTCGTTACCTGAAAAGACTAGGGCGTCTGACTCGCGCTGCTTTAGCACAACTTGCAGAGGAAGACGAACTCGATCCAGACAGTACCCAAGAAAGTCATGCTGAAGAAGAAGCAGCTGTAGAAAAGCCTCTTAGCCTAAATCAGCAGCGGTTAAATGCTGTTGTTACTACTTTAAAAGAAAGCGGCGCAAAACGAGTGATTGATTTAGGTTGCGCTCAGGGGAATTTATTACGAACCCTGGTTAAAGATAGCTTTTTTGAGCAAGTGACTGGTGTCGATGTTTCTTACCGTTCATTGGAAGTCGCACAAGAGAGATTAGATCGCCTGCACTTACCTCGTACTCAATGGGAACGTTTACAAGTCTTTCAAAGCGCACTCACTTACCAAGATAAACGTTTTACAGGGTACGATGCTGCTACAGTTATTGAGGTGATTGAGCATCTCGACTTACCACGCTTTGCTGCTTTTGAGCGAGTGTTGTTTGAATTTGCTCAACCCAAAACTGTGGTTGTAACAACACCCAATATTGAATACAACGTCAGATTTGAGAAGTTACCTGCGGGAAAACTGCGACATAGAGATCACCGCTTTGAATGGACGCGTCAAGAATTCCAAACTTGGGCAAAGCAAGTTGCAGAACGCTTTGGCTACACGGTGAAATTTCAACCAATAGGAGAGGAAGATCCAGAAGTTGGTTCTCCGACACAGATGGGGGTGTTTAGCCGTGAATTTTAACAAACTTGACAACAAAATGTTGAAGAAATATCCCCTAAACACCCGTGTTGGTTGCGTTCAATAAGTTTTTATAAGTGAGATGAAAATAACTTTTCCTGAACTTTCTCTAGTTGTCCTCATCGGTGCTTCCGGTTCCGGGAAATCAACCTTTGCCCGCAATCACTTTGCGCCCTTTGAGATTTTATCTTCAGACTTTTGTCGCGGCTTAGTGTCTGATAATGAAAACAACCAATCTGCTTCTGGTGATGCGTTTGATGTGCTGCACTATATTACCGCCAAGCGACTGGCAGCAGGTAGACTAACGGTAGTAGATGCTACCAATGTTCAGCCAGAAGACCGTAAAGGATTAGTGGCGTTAGCACGTCAATATCATTGTTTTCCTGTGGCGATCGCCCTCAATTTACCAGAACAACTGTGTCACCAACGCAACCAACAACGACCAGAGCGTCAATTTGGTCCTCATGTCGTGCGTCGTCACACTCAGTTTTTGCGGCGTTCCCTGCGCGGATTGGAAAGAGAGGGCTTTCGCTACGTCTACGTCCTCAATTCAGTAGAAGAAATTGAAGCCGTAGAAATAGAGCGTCAACCTCTTTGGAACAACCGCAAATATGAACACGGTCCCTTTGACATCATTGGGGACATTCACGGCTGCTGCGACGAACTCGAAGCATTATTACAGAAATTAGGTTATCAAACAAGTGAAGTAAGAGAAGTAGAGGAAGATGAAGGAGAAACACAGAGTGAGAGTATGGGAAAATATCCTTCCCTCCCTCCCTTCCCTACCTACTACCATCCCGAAGGACGCAAGGCTGTTTTTCTGGGTGATTTAGTAGACAGAGGACCACGTATCCTAGATACAGTTCAGCTCGTGCAAAACATGGTTGCAGCAGGTACAGCTATTTGCATTCCTGGTAATCATGAAAACAAACTATTGCGGAAATTACGCGGTAAAAATGTTAAGGTCAATCATGGCTTAGAGCAAACCTTAGCAGAAATCGAGGCGTTACCAGAAGAAATCCGCCAACCCTTCACTAAAGAACTGCATGAGTTTCTGAATTCCTTGGTGAGTCACTACGTTCTGGATGCAGGGCGGCTTGTTGTTGCTCATGCGGGGTTGAGACAGGAAATGCAAGGACGCGGTTCTGCTGCTGTCCGGGAGTTTGCTTTGTATGGCGAAACCACTGGAGAAATTGATGAGTTTGGCTTACCCATTCGTTACAACTGGGCAGCAGAGTACCGGAGTGAGGCAATGGTCGTCTACGGACACACACCCATTTTAGAAGCAGAGTGGTTAAATAATACAATTAACATTGATACAGGTTGTGTGTTTGGGGGTAAACTCACTGCTCTGCGTTATCCAGAGAAAGAATTAGTCAGCGTTCCTGCAGCCCGCACTTACTGCGAACCTGTTAAACCGATTGAGGGAGTGGAGAATCAAGAATCGGGCATCGGGAAGACTGCACAGCAAGAATACGACGATGTGCTGAATATTGAAGATGTCCTTGGTAAGCGCATGATCAACACCCGCTTTTTGCCCAATATCAAGATACGGGAAGAGAATGCCATAGCTGCCCTAGAGGTGATGAGCCGTTTTGCTGCCAATCCCAAATGGCTGATTTACCTACCACCTACCATGTCTCCGGTGGAAACATCTCAAGAAACAGGATATCTGGAACATCCAGCACAAGCTTTTGCCTACTACCAGAACCAAGGAATCACCGAACTTGTGTGCGAAGAAAAACACATGGGCTCACGGGCTGTCATTGTTGTGTGCCGAGATGAAATAGTTGCCAAGCAACGGTTTGGTGTGGTGAATGAGGGTATTGGTATCTGCTATACCCGTACTGGAAGGCGCTTTTTTGACGATTCAACACTAGAGGTAGAATTCTTAGCACGGGTCAATGCTGCCCTTTCACAAAGTGGTTTTTGGGAAACATTTCATACCGACTGGGTTTGTCTGGACTGCGAACTCATGCCTTGGTCAGTAAAGGCACAGGGATTACTGCGGAAACAATATGCAGCTGTTGGGATAGCATCACGCCTTGCCCTTGGCGATGCGGTAAGCGTGTTACAACAAGCACATGAGCGTGGTGTTGAGGTTAGCAACCAACTGACTCAATATCAAGAACGTGCAGATATGGCACAGCAATACGTCAGTGCTTACCGACGCTACTGTTGGTCAGTAGGTGATATATCTGACCTCAAACTTGCTCCTTTTCACATCCTAGCAACAGAGGGAAGTATCCATACTGATAAAGACCATCGCTGGCACATGGAGCAGATTGCAAAAATTGCTCAGTGTGATTCAGAGTTACTGCTAGCAACGACATATAAGGTGATAGATTTGACTGACCCTAGCAGCCAAGCAGAAGGAGTTCACTGGTGGGAAGAACTCACAAATGTGGGGGGTGAAGGTATGGTAGTCAAGCCGATGCAATTTATTGTCAAAGGTAGTCGCCGGATTGTCCAGCCTGCTGTCAAGTGTCGGGGACGGGAATATCTGCGAATTATTTACGGTCCGGAATACTCAACGCCTGAGAATTTGCAACGTCTACGTCAACGGGGACTATCTGTCAAACGGTCTTTGGCTATGCGGGAGTTTGCTTTGGGTGTCGAGGCTTTGGAGCGATTTGTTGCTCATGTTCCACTGCGTCGTGTACATGAGTGCGTTTTTGGTATTTTGGCACTGGAGAGTGAACCTGTAGATCCAAGGTTATGACATCCTCCCTACACTGCAATCTTCGAGTATACCTTATGGCTAGAAGTGCGTAAGTTTATTTTGATGGCAACTACTACTATGAGTACAGCGGTAAAGCTTAGAAATTGAAAGTTGAGTTAGAAACATGAGCTTAAGAGTTCCTGTCAGCAATGCTGAAAGATATGACTCACCCCGAACCAAGCGACTGATATCCATAGATTTGTTGCGCGGACTAGTCATGGTTCTGATGGCGTTAGATCACGTGCGGTTGTTTTTCTTAAATGCTGGCTTTAGCCCAACAGACCTAACCAAGACTAACATCCCGCTGTTTTTTACCAGATGGGTGACTCATTTATGTGCGCCTTCTTTTGTCTTTCTAGCTGGTGTCGCCACCTATCTTGCTTTACAACGCCGTCAGAATAAAAAGGAATTCTCCCGCTTTCTCCTCATTCGCGGACTTTGGCTAGTGTTACTAGAGTTAACTGTGGTACGTTTTGGATGGATATTCGACCCAACATTTAGTTTTTTTGCTGCAGGTGTACTTTGGGCAATCGGTTGGTCAATGGTTATCTTGGCAGTATTGATTCATCTTCCAATTCGTGCTGTCGCTACAATCGGAATCCTGCTTATAGTTGGACATAATTTATTTGATAGTGTGCAGGCTGAACAACTAGGAAGGTGGGGTTGGCTTTGGACAATACTTCACCAACCAAAAACGCTCACACCCTTTCCGGGAAAAAGCTTTATTATTGCCTATCCCCTTATTCCTTGGATTGGGGTGATGGGAGCAGGTTATGCATTCGGAACTGTATTTACTCTGGAAAAATCTCAGCGACGTAAATTACTTAAACGGCTAGGACTGGGTCTGATTCTTGCCTTTATTATTTTACGAGCAATTAATATTTACGGAGATCCAAAACCGTGGTCAGTCCAGCCTAGCTTTTCCTTTACCTTACTCTCATTTATCAACTGCCATAAATACCCACCTTCATTACTCTTTTTGTTGATGACACTCGGTTCAGCAATCCTGTTACTTTACGTATTTGAGAGCCAAAGATTTTCGTTTCTTAAACCCCTCGCACTCTTCGGTCGGGTTCCTCTGTTCTTTTATATTGTCCACCTTTGGCTCATACATATCGTAGCTATCTTGCTTGCTTTACCTCACTACGGCTTGAAAGCAATTTTTCTAACCTACATTGTCTCTAATTTGATGCCAACAGACTACGGATACAATTTACCTATGATTTTTGGACTTTGGATTATTATTGTTGTTCTGCTTTATCCCATATGTCTTTGGTTTGCAAATTACAAGGCAAAACATCAAAGTTGGTGGTTGAATTATTTTTGACACTCTCCTGCCTAAAGGCTAGGAGATTCTTGGTTCATCGAGACCACTTAGGCTAGATTCCTTGCGTTATCTAACCAAGAGGTGGGACTCTCCCCAAGCGTTAACTTTCGGTCTGCCCGACCGTAGTTGCATTGCTGCAAGTCCTGTTTAGTCTGAAACAATTTGTTTCAAAATTCTGATTCGTCTAGCTCCCATGAATCTTTTACCTACTGCTAGGAGGAAACTAGAACAATGCAGTAGAACCAGCAAGATTCAATTGTCAAGGTACAGATTGCTGTTAAGCAGTGTAAGGTTTTTAATGTGGTTGATTACCTCTCCACGTTCTTAATTTTACCATGTTGCATCGTGGAAGGCTAAAGCCTTCACGGGCGGTTTTCATCCCGACGCACTTGGGCAAAGAAAAAGAGCCAGCCTTAATAGAACGAGTACTCGTCTTGGAACACAGATTAACAAAACATAGACGCTTCTGCGGCTTCCCGCAGGGTAGGCTGGCTCTTTTTCACAAGTAGAACCCCGCGACGTCTAAAGCACGAAATTCGGTGCAAAGCACCTTTTTCTCAAGGGTTTTCAACCTGCCTTTTTTATAAAAATTTCTTAAGGCAGTGTAAATAAGCTTTGGGTAACTTTTAGTTTGAGGCAAGCGTTGATGTTTTATTGAACAGCGCCGCACACATTATTATTGGCAAAATTAACAGCGTGATTGTTTACGACATCCAGAATTTGGTGAAATTCTATCCAGGACAAACCGAACCCGCCAATAAAAACATCACACTCCAAATTTATCAGGGTGAAATCTTTGGTATTTTGGGCGATAACGGAGCAGGCAAAAGTACGTTGATACGCCAGATGGTGAATTTATTGTCTATTGATTCTGGGATCATCAGCTTCTTCAGACAAAATATCATCAAAGCTCCCCATCTCGTGCAAATGAATATCGGCTATATGCCTCAAGAAAGTGGAGCACTCAACAATTTGACGGTGGGTGAGTCACTCTATTTTACTGCTCATTTGCGTGGGATGAGCCGCAACGATGCTCGTAAGGAGTGTGATGCCTTATTGGATTTCTGGCAAATTCAAGAACTACGTCACAAACCGAGTTCCCGGCTATCTGGTGGGCAAAGACGACTACTCAGGTTAGCTGTAGCAATGGCAGGTTTGCCTCCTGTACTTATACTAGATGAACCCACAAATGACCTCGATCCGCAACGCCGTAAGCTGGTTTGGGATAATTTGCGCCGTATTAATCAAGAACAAGGCACAACTATAATTCTCATTACCCATGATGCAATTGAAGCAGAAAAAGCAATCCAGCGAGTAGGTATTCTACGTTCTGGAGAATTAGTTGCAGTCGGTCGTCCCAGTGAACTCAAGCAGCAAGTTGACCGAATGTTACGTTTAGAACTCTTTTTTTCACCAGAAAATCCACCAACTTTGCCACCAGGTCTGACCTTTGTTCCTTTACAAGCAGGTCATTGGCGGGTGTTATTGGAATGGAACCAAGTCACTTTAACTCTCAATTCTCTAAATTTGGATATGGTGGATGACTTTCGCCTGTACTCAGCAACTCTAGAAGATTTATATCTGCATTATGCACAACAAGCGTAATCCACCCTCTTTTCTTGTCCAACTGGTGGACTTATTTTTCATGGAGTTGACAAATTGGCGTTGGTCGTGGCAAAGTATCGTTCTTACGAGTTTCGTTGCTCCAATGCTCAGTATCATCGCCTTCGGTAGCTTTGCTCAAGGAACTGGACAAGAAACACTGGCATACATCTTGACTGGTAATCTTGTCATGACACTGATGTTCGGTAACTTAAACAAAATGGCAGATCGGTTTTCCTATATGCGATTTTCTGGAACATTGGAATACTATGCTACTTTACCCATTCGTCGAGAAGCCTTAATCATTGCCTCAGTCCTGTCATTTTTTCTGCTTTCCTTACCAGCACTGTTAGGCATCCTGGGGTTTGGTATCCTGTTCCTCAAGCTTTCGGTAAGGCTAAACCCAATGATTCTATTGGTCATTCCGCTGTGTGTGCTACCCCTTGCTGGACTAGGGGCGCTAATTGGTACAAATGCTCGCACGCCAGAAGAAAGCGGATCTATTAGTTTACTTGTAACGATGGTGTTGCTGTTTATTGGTCCAGTCATTATCCCAGAAAGTCGTTTACCGGAGATTATCTTATACATAGGACGCTTAAGTCCTGCAACCTACGCCGCATCTGCTCTTCGACAAACTTTGCTTGAACCGATGACTAGGCAACTTGTTATTGATATCACTGCTTTAGTGGTGTTTTCTTTGCTTACTTTTTGGGTGGTTGGACAAAAGTTGGATTGGCGGCAACGGTAGATGAGCGAATTTTATACTAAACTCTTTTATACTAAACTCCATAGTAAATTTTCCTCTAAATTAGAGCTTACTGTTGATCAATATTTGAGTAAGGAGTTGTGATGACACAACAAGAAAAAGGGGTTGCATCCGAACTGTTTTATTCACTCTTTTCATTAGTTAAGTTTCGTCAAATTCAAGGTCGTGTAAATAGTGTTAGTTCAGAGTGGCTGTCGCATGTATTACCTCACAGTCCTATCCAAGAGCTAGCACCCAATCTTTGGCAAGTTACAGGTATTTTGCCCAGTTCAGTACAAGCACCACGGGAATGGTACTTTACAAATTGCCAGATTCTACGCTGTTGATTCATAGCGCTATTGCTTTAAATGAAGCAGGCATGGCACAACTGGAATCTTTGGGTACACCAAAAATTATGATCGTGCCTAACCGCATTCACAGGCTTGATGCGCGTGTATATAAACAACGTTATCCTGAGTTGTTGGTTGTTGCTCCAGCAGCTGCTAAACCGTATGTTGAAGAAGTTGTTTCAGTAGATGCTGTAGCAGAAGAATTTCTCCCTAACTACGACATAATTTGTCATGAACCTGCAGGTATCCGTCCGCAAGAGTTGGTATATGAATTGCAGCTACCGACAGGAAAAGCATTAATTTTTACAGATATTTTGTTTCATTTAACTGAGTCATATTTAGAAAAGTATGTACCCAAAAACAAATTGATTCTCCGATGGTTGGGAGCGAGCGGTTATTTCGGTATTACAGCCTTAGGAAAATGGTTTTTTATGACTGATAGAAATGCTTATCGCCAGTGGTTAGAAGCTTTAGCTGATAATGTCCCTTCTTTGCGTGTGATTTCTGTCGCTCATGGTGAACCAATCATAACTAACTGTACTCAAAAACTGCGTGAAGCTGCTGCGCGTTTGTTTTAAGTCAATCCCCAATATGTGTTCAAAAAAATCAAATAAATGAAACACTTGTTACGATGCGTATTGTGTTTAACAGCGTCATAGCAAGGTATATAACTTAATGACAATTCGCGCATTTGTGACTGGTGCTACAGGCTTTGTTGGTGCTAACTTGGCACGCTTGCTCTTTGAAGAAGGCTATGCAGTCCGGGCGTTAGTACGTCCCAATAGCCGCTTAGACAATTTAAAAGATTTAGATGTAGAGATTGTTAAAGGTGACTTAAACGAACCAGATTTATACCGGAAAATACAGGGCGCTCAGGTACTATTTCACGTTGCGGCTCACTATTCTCTTTGGCAAGCCGACCGAGATGTACTGTACCAGAATAACGTTTTGGGAACACGTAATGTGTTACAGGCTGCGCGTCAAGCAGGTATTGAACGCACTGTTTATACGAGTTCTGTCGCTGCTATTGGGGTAGATAAATCAGGGAAAGTCGTGGATGAAACTCATCAAAGTCCCTTAGAGGAACTAATTGGTCATTACAAGAAGTCTAAGTATCTAGCTGAGCAGGAAGCGAAACAAGCGGTACAACAGGGGCAAGATATTGTGATAGTCAATCCAAGCACTCCAATCGGACCTTGGGATATTAAACCAACTCCTACTGGGGGGGAAATTATTCTGCGGTTTTTGCGAAGGCAAATGCCTTTTTACCCAAATACGGGTTTGAATTTTATCGATGTGCGCGATGTGGCGAGAGGACACTTATTAGCTTTAGAAAAAGGCAAAACAGGAGAGCGTTATATCTTAGGCAACCAAAACCTGACCCTCAAAGAATTGCTTGATCAACTTGCTGAAATAACAGGTTTGAGTGCTCCTCAAAAATCTATTCCAGCATGGCTACCCCTCAGTTTAGCTTGGATTGATGAGCGAATTCTCGCCCCTTTAGGTAAAGCCCCTTCGATTCCTTTAGATGGTGTTCGCATGGGGCATCAACTCATGTATTATGATGCTTCCAAAGCAGTCCGAGAATTGGATTTACCTCAAACCCCAATGAGAACAGCTTTACAGGACGCCGTAAATTGGTTTGTGGCTCAGAAATACGTTGAGCTAGCATACAAATAGAGACTTTTCGGCGGCTTACCATAACCATGCAAAATTGCCATCGGACATTTTGCTCAATTGGTTGAGTGCAGACTGCTACTAGCTAGAGTCCATATCGAGGTGTAGAGGAAAATTATGGGCATTCAATTACAACAAGCTATTGAAATAGGTAAATATTTATTAACTCAACGTCTATTGGGTCGCAAACGCTTCCCTCTGGTTCTGATGTTGGAACCTTTATTCCGGTGTAATTTGGCTTGTCCTGGTTGTGGCAAAATTCAGCATCCTAAAGAAATACTCAAGCAACACTTAACTCCTGAAGAATGCTTTGCTGCAGTGGAAGAATGTGGCGCACCAGTTGTCTCTATTCCTGGAGGCGAACCTCTGCTGCATCCCCAAATTGATGAGATTGTACGGGGATTGGTTGCGCGCAAAAAGTTTATTGTCTTATGTACGAATGGCTTGTTACTAGAGAAGAGCCTAGATAAGTTTGAACCTTCCCCATATCTGACTTTTAGTGTTCATTTAGACGGTATGCGGGAGTTACACGATAAGTGTGTGGATCGTAAAGGAGTCTTTGATACTGCAATTGCTGCGA
The DNA here is from genome assembly GCA_012031965.1 of Scytonema sp. RU_4_4. Taxonomy (GTDB): domain Bacteria; phylum Cyanobacteriota; class Cyanobacteriia; order Cyanobacteriales; family Nostocaceae; genus Brasilonema. Next base: position 4,345 of record JAAUSC010000123.1, on the reverse strand, counting down.
TTCGTGCGGCAAAAGCAAAGGGATTTCGTGTCGCTACAAACACTACGGTTTTTGATGGTACTGACCCGAAAGAATTACAGGAGTTGTTTGACTTCCTCAGCACGCTAGGTACTGATGGGATGACAATTTCCCCAGGGTACAGTTACGAATGGGCACCCGATCAAGATCATTTTCTCAAACGCGAACAAACACGGGCACTCTTCCGGCAAATTTTTGCTCCCTACAAGGCGGGTCAGAGCAACTGGAACTTTCTTAACAGCCCACTCTTTTTAGATTTTCTAGTCGGTGAGAAGGACTACGAATGTACTCCTTGGGGTAGCCCTAGTTACAGCGTTCTTGGTTGGCAAAAGCCTTGTTATCTTCTGAATGAAGGTCACTACAAAACTTTCCAAGAACTGTTAGAAAAAACAGACTGGAGTCAATACGGTCACGCAAGTGGAAATCCCAAGTGTGCAGATTGCATGGTACATTGTGGCTATGAACCCACTGCCGCAATGGATGCGATGCAGCCAACAAATATCGGGCGTTCAGTGAAATCTCTGCTGGGTATGGGAAGCTAGTCTCACGATTGAGTTTAGTACAGAATTGCAAAACTTCCTAACGCTACACATCTGATTCTATGAGTTTGCCTCCTCCTACGGAGGCACGCTTCACTAATTTTCGGCTCAGTTCCTACAATAATAGATAGAGATGTCTGACAACGATTAGGGGTTTTGTAATGCCCAAAAGCCTTGCTAACAAAATAGTTGTATTTGGCTTACTTTGTTCTTTGCTGGTCATGACAACCGCTTGCGAGGGTGAGAGTTCGAGTGACACGAATTCTTCAGAAGTCAATCAAACAACGGAAATCAGGAATGGTGAAGTTAGACTGAACTGTTCCTCTAGTTCACCAGATGATGAGGTCACTACAACAGCGACTGTTAATGGAAAACAGTACAAATGTGAGAATGGGCGGACGGTTAGGGTGAGATAATTAGCGCTCTTCCATCACTCTAAGCAGAGGAAAATAAGAAATCCTTAATTTCTGATGAAAAATTCCGCCATTTGGTGTGAAATGCTTGTCCTGAAAGGTTTTCACTCATACTAATCTAAACACATCACAACCCAATTCATTCATCATGACAAATATTACGATTTCTAACATTGACGACAACATCAAAAACCTCTTGCAACAACGAGCTTCAAAAAATGGTCGTTCCCTAGAAGAAGAAGTAAAAGAGATTCTCCGTCTTGCTTTATGTGAGAATCAAAAACCGCCTGTAAATCTTGTAAATATGATAGAAAAACGCTTTGCTCACTTGGGAGATTTTGAACTAGGAGAAATGACTAGAGAACCTATGCGTCCTGCACCGACTTTTGAATGATGATTATTCTTGATACTAAATGTATTGTCAGAATTAATCAAACCCCAAGGGTCTACGGTAGTTCGCAATTGGGCAGCACGACAACCTGTAACAAGTTTGTTTACTACAACAATTACACAAGCTGAAATACTCTATGGCATCGCCATTTTACCAGAAGGGAAGCGTAAATATGAACTCTACCAAGCCGCTACTTTAATGTTTGCAGAAGACTTTGTAGGACGTGTTCTTCCATTTGATGAATCTGCTGCTGTAGCTTTTGCTAATATTTCAGCCCAAAGACGAGGAAGCGGGACTCCCATATCTCAAGCTGATGCCCAAATTGCTGCTATTTGTTACTCTCGTAACGCAACTATAGCAACTCGTAATGTTACTGATTTTGCAGGCTGCGGAATTTTTATTATTAATCCTTGGGAAGAGAAATCCTCATAATTAGGTTTTGCTCAAACGAAACTGTCTGGTAAATCTTTAGCCATTGAGCTACGGAAACTCTTCTTTATGGCACAATTTATTTTCTGGAAGTCCCTTACCTGACATTTGTTATGATGATTTGCTGCACAACATGGAGAAAGCGTTCCATGTCAGTGCGGGCGATCGCCCCCATTGTCGATACTCTAAAAATTGATTTGCCTAAGGTTCCCTGACCACCATAAATCACGAAGCCCTGTGCTTTGAGTTGGTCGTGAAACTCCTCATAGCTCAAACTATTTGGTAAGTAGAAAGCATTCAGGACAACAGATGAACTTGCTGCAGGAAGTAAGGGTTCAATTCCTATTTCAAGTAACCCGTTCCTCACTAAACTGACAAGTTGGCGGTAATGGTTTTGTCTTGCACGCCAGCCTCCTTCTTCTTCCAGTTCTTGCAAAGCTTCTGCTAAAGCATAGAATACTTGAACAGATTGGGTAAAAGGAGTCCCGCCTTTGTCTTGTTGTTGACAATAAGTCCCCAAATCTAAATATAAGGTGCGTGGGGTTGTGTCTGCACCTGCCAGCGCATCCCGCCGTACGATCACAAAAGATGTTCCAGGAACACCATGCAGACACTTATTTGCTGAAGCAGAACAAGCTGTGATTCCCCAAGATTCAAAATTCAGTTCTTCAGCACCAAAACTGCTAACCGCATCTACCAAAAGTTGGATATTACGTTCCTGACAAATTGTACCTAATTGAGCTAAATGATTCAGACGTCCTGTCGTGGTTTCGTGATGGACGACAGCAAGATGAGTGATGTCATTGTTTTCATTTAGGAGTGTGACCAAACCTTTGATATCAATTTCATCACCCCAAGGATGATGTAGTGTCACATATTCAATTCCGTGGATGGTAGCAATTTTGGAGAGTCGTTCGCCATACACGCCGTTTTCAATCACCAGCAACTTCCCGTTCCTTGGTACTAGACTAGTGACCATAGCTTCCATTGCTGCTGTCCCAGAACCTGTCAGCAAAACTGCTGCCCAGCGTTCCCTTGGCAAATCGTAAACTTGAAGGAGTTGTTCGCGGATTCTGCTTTGAAGTTGGGAAAATTCCACTTCACGGTGACACAAATCCGGACGCAACAGAGCATTTCTGACGCGATCGCTTAAATTAACCGGACCAGGATTGAGTAAAATCATCATTGAGTTAGAAACTAGAACCAATATGAGTCATGAGGCGTTGTAAAACTGCTTCCGGTGATATGCTAGGTCGGGGCAAGTTGTTGAGCGTTCCCGGACGGATTTTTAGATGTCCGAATTTAGGTCTGTAATTGGAATCTCTTGCGAATAGTGCATCTAAAAGCAAAAGGTCGTCTCCTTCCAATGTGATACCATATCCGCACGCCTCAGCAATCTTGGCAAAGCACACACCCCTTGAGACAGTGGCTTGAGCGCCAGTAGAATCGTGACATTCATTATCTAAAAGAATATGGGTCAAGTTAGAACCGCCATAAGTTCCGATGGTCGCAAAATTGCCCATACGCATAAGTGCAGCACCATCTCCATCGATTACCACAACTTTGAGGTCTGGACGTGCTAACGACAATCCCAATCCCAGAGATGAAGCACAGCCCATTGACCCTACCATATAAAGATGTGAGGAGCGTTGGCGTAGCCCGCCGTAGGCATCGCAACTGGCAAAGAGTTCCCGTCCTGTGTATCCAGTCGTCGCAATGACCACTGTGTTTCGTGAGTCAGTTAGTTCCACAGTTCGCTGTAGTACTTCATAACGAGAGACGCGTTGCTCGTTGTCGTTCAAAAAACTTTTCTGGACAGCATTGTTATTACTCCCCCCTTGGTTGCGAGAGGGAATAGAAGCACGGACAAGCCTATGGGATGCGACTGTTCCCTTTCGCATAATCAGAGCATAAGGTCGGCGTTCTTGTTGCATATAAGCTTCGGCTCGTTGCAGGACAGGTTCTATCTCTGCTGCTTCTTTAGGAAAAAATTCCCAAGGGACAGTCATTGTTTCTAATAATTTATCTGTGATCTGCCCCATGAGTTGATGCTGTGGTTCATCTTGGAACTGTGGATCACCTCGCAGTGTACAGATGAGCAGCAGCGGAATCCTGAAGATATAAGTAAGGGAAGTCAATGGATTAACTGCATTGCCCAAACCAGAATTTTGCATCATGACGACGGCTTTTTTGCCGCCAATTGCTGCTCCCGCCGCCGTTGCTAAAGCGTCTCCTTCATTTGCTGAGGAGATATAAGTGAGTTTGACATCATTGATGACGTAATTGATAAAAGGGGTGAGAAAGGAACAAGGTACACCAGCGTACCACTGAAAGCCTAGATTGCGAGCAGCTTCTACAAATTCCTCGGCTTGGATCATGAGAATAAAATACCTTCAGTTTGAATCAAATAAAATGCTCAGTAAACCCAGTATCTAATATCGTGTCCGGATGATTAGTTATGATTTCCACGTTGACTGAACCCACCCCTCAATCCCCTCCCCTTACCAAGGCTACGGTGTACACACAAGTCATCGAATTACCGCTCATCCCCGCAA
>JAAUSC010000334.1 GCA_012031965.1 Scytonema sp. RU_4_4 | reverse complement strand
TCTACAATACAAGGAAAACTTTTGTCCTCCTTGCCTTCCAGGAAAAACTTGTGCTTGCTTTCACGATGTGAATGACCAAATTCAGCAAAATGTTATTTGGCTAGTCCTCTTCAATGTGGTATTGTTGTTTGGTTTGATTGCAATTCTCTCACCTCACCGTCAAACCATACAAGATTGGGCAAGGTATCGACACCATAATCTTTTTAGTCATCAAACTAGTCATCAAACTAGTCATCGAAATGTTTGGAGAAATTCTTGGTTGCTGGATTTGATTTTAGGTGAAAAAAGTCCTTCACTTGTGGCAATAGCTATTCATCTTGTGATGGTAACTACCCCATTAGTTGTTTGGATTTTACTAGCACCTGTTTTGAATGTTCAACATACTAGTAATCTCAATTGGCTGATTAACCATGTTGGTAGATTCAATGCCATCTTGGGTGTAGCTTTATTTATGACCTTGATGATGATTTACGCTACCATAGCGCAGAGAATGCTGTTGATGAAAACAACAAAGCGTTCTTTTTGGGCTATTGGCACTATTGGTACATTGATTTTTTGCCACCTGTGATTTTAGGAATGCTTTTTGCTGACCATTCCAAATACTCTACTGTGTGGTTGTTTTCAACATTTCCTTGGGTGAGTCTGGAATACGCCTCGACGCCAACAATTGTTATGGCTTGGTTGGGAGAGTTCAGTGTTTTGGTATTGTTAAACTTGCATCTGACAAAACAGGTGAGACTTGCAGGAGAGTCTGCAACGAAAGCATTACTTAGTCACTCACCTGAATAACGCTTCTTACAGCGGATTTCAATTCAGTGAGGTACATCAAAGAGTTAAGAAACCGCAGACGGACGCAGCCTATAGCAGATAAATCTGTACTTCACCCGGATGAAAAGCGCTGTAACTGTTTACTAAATTTTGCACCAGGGTCAAAAACCGGGTTTCTTGAGAATGACACGACTTAAAAAGCCTAACTTTTCGTTGAGAAACCCGGTTTTTAGATCTTGTTGAGAATGCTGCAAGATCTGAGATAAGGCTAAAAGCTGTTGTGAGGAACGAGAAACAATACGTGCGCCTACATGGAAACTACGCTAACTGTAAGACCCAGCGACGAAAGAGTTCTACGATAATTGACCAGCGTCCCTCAATTTCTTCAACAACATCATGACGCTTCAAAGTATTGAGCGCTTCTTGTAAATGGGCAATTTCTATATTTGTACCCTGAGATAACGCTTCAAAACTTAATCCTTCTGGTGATCGTGCGATCGCCCTAAGTATTGCCTGCTGTCCAGCCGCACCCCGCGCCGCCTGACCCCAAACACCATCAAAGTAGTAGCGTCCCCGCTGGAAGAACTCAGGGTCATTGACAACAGCATCGACCTCCTCTATTTTGAAGATATAATCTCGGGCTCGTCCTGTGTTAAAAACCTCATCATTGTAACGGCGAACAAGTTGGAAACCGACAAGTTGTACTAAATAAGGTTGTCCGTGCGTGAGAGCGTACAAATAATGCTGCCAAAGTTAGTCTTTCTGGATGAGGAGCTAACGCTTGAAGTATCGCCTGCTGACCAGCAGCACCCCGTGCCGCCTGATCTTTCCCTTAATATTTATTTACACAATTCTATTGACTTTTGTCCACAGACTTAGATGAATCGAGAACACGCTGTATCTTCTCCTTTAGTGAAATTACAGCTTTTTGCGTATCTGCGACGTTGTTCTGCAATATGTAATGAACCTTGTCCGAGTAAATCTCCGATATTCTAGTATAATTATCGCCTGTAGAGGTGGAGGGTCTTTGCACCTTCTCGATTGATTCACTTACAAAGAAGTTTTTGAGATAAGGATTATCATCATCATCGTCAAGAAATGGTAGCTGCCGCACAATTTCTCCGTCTCTATAGAGTTCTTTTAAGGCGGGGACTTTGCCAGTTTTAAGCGCAAGTGACTTTTGTCTTTCCTTATCAATTAGGAACTCGACAAACTTGATTGCAGCTTTCTTTTCCTTTCCTTGAGAATGGGCATTGACCATCAATTGCCATCCGCCCAATGTGGAAGCATGGGATGCTTTCTGACCATCCCCTTTAGGTAACAGCGCCACACCAACCTTGCCTTGAAGATCTTCATAGCCTGAATGTTTCGTAACGCTTTCATTGTAAGCGTACAGCCAGTTACGCATGAAGGCAGCATTGTGTTTTCTCCAAATTCGGAACATATCTATATCATCGAATTTCCCGGTTTCTGGCGGTGAAATGTTGTTAATCCAGTTCTTTGCTTGGTCGAAAGCTTTAGTTGTTGCATCTATATCTATATCAACTTCGTTGCCGTTTTTCTTTGTGTCAACAATCTTGCCACCACCGTGGGAAAACTGCCACTCTAGGGCGTTACATGTCAAGCCTTCAGATGCCTTACCCTGCCAAACAAAGCCCCAGAAATCATCTCTTTTTAGCCTTTTTCGTTCTCCATCCTGAATTGTCTTAGCCATATTCTCCAAATCCTTCCATGTCTCTGGTGGTTGATCGTTGTTTGGAAAATACTCTTGGAGTAGATCTTTGCGATAGTAGAGTAGCCCCGCATCAATGTACCAAGGCACAGCGACGAGTTTAGTACCATTGCTTGTGGTGACTTTATTATTCTCAAAGATTTTAGGATCGAATTTCTCCGAAAACTTTTTATTCGCAAATTCTTTTGTCAAATCCTCTGCATATTTAGCCACTATTCCTGGCCAAATTACATCAATCGCAAACACATCGACTTCATCCTCTGAACTGTGTCGCTCGTCAGGATTGAGGTGTTTTAAAAACTGCTTCAAGCGTTCGTTAACGTCGTTTTTAACACGATCAATTTCGACATTCTTCACGCCAACATCCTTTTTAAATTGCTGAGCTATTTCCTCCTCCCAAGTCTTTGTCGCATAATTATCTGTTGATTCATCTAGTTCAGTTTGCAACATCACTTTGATTGTTGTGCCACGCAAGTTAATCTGGTCATAATTCCAGAACAGAAACATATTCACAAGCACAAAAACAATAATCACCGTCCAGAATAGCCCACTTGTGATGATACTCCTCTGTTTTAGTTTTCGCATAATCCATATCAGCACTCCTAGGGCGATAATAAAGATTACCCACGCTAGCCCCCAATCGTTCTCTTCCAAACCTGGAATAATGGAGAAGATCAGAAAACCAAGACTGCTAAGTGTGGCAATCAGTGGCTCAAAAGGAAATACATCACTCTGATTTGGCAACCAACGTACCAACTCAGAAGCCAACCAAAGTGCAGACAAGCACAAAATAACCCATCCACTGACATATGGAACAAGTAGCTTTGGTAACTCTGATGAGTCCATAAGTTTTAATTACCTATTCATTTTCTTGATTTTTCTTAGATTTATATAACTTTTTGTCAATTTTCAAAGAGGTTAGATTTTCATTATTGTTTTGCTTATCCTGCTCTTTAAGCCATTCAATTAATTCCTTAATCTGTTTTTCAAAACGGATAGGAACTCTAATTAATTTTGTACTTCTGCCTGTTGCTTTTCGACCCATAGTAAATAAACGGTTAACCGTTTATCTTAGTGTAATACATATATTTCCAACAGTATTTTTATTAATGACATCATTGTCAATAAAATTTCCACTGAAAATCAGGTTTTTTGAAAAACTATCACTTTTCATTGGAATAGCTTTCATTATTTTTCAAAGGTTTTAGCCATTGCGAGCATTATGAAGGGGAACTAAAACTAACTTTTTACCCACACTTATGACTTGTTGCAAAACTTCACATCATGCTTCATGCTAATATACGCTACCTTGACCCCTGATCCCAGAAGGATAACTTTTTGCCCTGTAACACTTGCGATTGCGCTTTGGGGCGATAGCTTCGCTGCTGCGCGGGGCGCAGATCGCACTCAATTTCTACACAAAAAATCTTGCCACAGAACAACTAAAACCAGGCGATCGCCATTGCACAACAAGCTGTCGTTAGGAATGTACAAGTTGTCGTTAGATCACAACAAGCTGTCGTTAGGAATGTACAAGTTGTCGTTAGATCACAACAAGCTGTCGTAACGACACGATAAAAAGTTAAAAAATATTAAGTAGGGTGTGTTGTCGCGAAGCGCAACGCACTATTGATCCGCGAAGAAAGCGATAGCTAGCCCCTTAGGGGGCGCTGCGCAAACGCTGCTGCGCGGGGCGCAGATCGCACTCAACATCTACACAAAAAATCTTGCTACAGAACAACTAAAACCAGGCAAAATAGGTGAAGTGATTTCATCATTTGCAAGCAGTGTTGCTATCAATCTTAACGTTGCATTTTCGCGGCGGTAAACTTCAACTTGTTGTAAGCGCCAATCAGCAATCCAATATTCCTGCACACCACGTGATGTGTAAAGCTTGAGTTTAGCTTCTCTATCCCGACGCTCATTTTCTACACCAGGAGATAACACCTCAACGACTAACTCTGGTGCGCCAGTCAGATGTCCCGCTTCGTCTAACAGAACCGCTAAACGTTCATTGCTAGCCCAAACCACATCTGGAATAACATTATCGGATTCTGAAAACAGAACACCAGCAGTGATGCTTGCTTCTCCCAAACCACTGGACTCTGACCAAAATCAAGTTCTCGAAAGATTCGACCACAGGTGCGTTGATGTTTCCAGTGAG
>JAAUSC010000333.1 GCA_012031965.1 Scytonema sp. RU_4_4 | reverse complement strand
TCTCTTTGCGATCTGCGCTCCGCGCAGCAGCGAAGCTATCGCCTTAAATGACCTTTCGCTGGCATAGTCTGAGATACACACTTTATCTAATTGCCATTTTATGCTGATTAGATGTGGAATAGCTTATTCTCTTTCTGAAGTCAAATTTGATATTGATATTTGATTATCAAATTTAACTAAATGGTATGGATTGAAAACGTTGAAATATCCATCGCATAGTCGGGTTATTTACAGATTTACCCAGCTGATTTTTAATAGTAGATTCAGATGCTGATAAAGCTTTTCTTATTTGTCTTTGAGCTAAAGTATAGACTAATAGGCATAATCCCAGTATCATAGCCATAGCTTCAATTCTTTCTGGAGATTTCAGAAAAATACTACCAGTTTTTATTAAGTTATTCTCTCGTTACAATACTTTTTTATTGGAAATTTGAGCTATTCAAAACTTGTTTAATAATGATAATCAAATAGAGAGGGAAGGAGGCGAGCGACGCTCGCCTCCTTCCCTCTCCCCGGCGCACGATTATCATTTTCAATTATTTTTTTGAGTATTTTAACTGATTGACAAAAGTGCAATCATCTTAACCTCTCACAGATGACGTGAGACTACTGATTCTTTTTCGTACTGTTTGAGTAAACGTCCTATGCTCCGAGGTGAGATTTCCGAAACGATTCCTCTACGTATTGCTTCGGAGGCAATTAGTTCATTGTGAGCGTGTCGTGAACGATGATTTTTCTCGCTCCAGCTATTAATTTCTATAATTTTGGCTATTTGGGACAGTTTGCACTTTTTCGGTCTTCCTCCTCCTGCCCCCAGGATATTTTCAACTTTGGAAATCGCTTCTTCCCAGTTTTTTGCCTGTACGTTACTTGAATTCCACTTTTTACGCCATCCTGAAACAGAACCAGGGCTTACCTCTATTTCCTTGCCTATCTCAGCATTAGTTTCTCCTGCTTCTGCTCTAAGTAAAGCTTCTGCTCTAATACTGATATACTTATCTCCTGTTGTCAGTACGTGTACTAGAGCTTTTTTTTCTATATCTGTTAGTTGTATTGAAGCTGCTCTAGGACCAGGCATTATTTTAACCTACCTCTTCATCCTTTAAAGTTTTGCCAAAATTTTGTTTTGCTGTTATACTTTATCTCATAAAACTGTTTTCTCATGCTCTCAAGAACTTGAGGCAACAAGTTCTTGAGGGAAAAAGCAGACCAACCCGCCAGTAGCAGGCTGGACAGGTGCTTTTGCATTTCGATCAAACTAGGATAATCATACCATGAATTTACCCTTTTGTGTATGTCTAACCCGGGATAGATGCTTTTTCTCCCTTAATTGGTACTTAGCAAATTGCTTAAGTAAACTTAACTATTTCAGCATTGCTATACATATATCTTTGCAAAAATTTACTTATTTTTACAGTCTTCACATAATAGGTTTATTGTTCTTCAAAAAACTTAATACTATCTTGAGACTTTATAGCTTTTGGTTTGGCTTTAATTCTTCAATTGCTTGCAAAGGCAGCATTTGAGCATTTGAGAGATTAGGTATTCATAAGAAGTCAAGAGTTCAGTTGTGTTCAAGATATATCTTTGAGAATGCTTGTGTACAAATATGTATTGTTTAGACAATCAGCAGATTTTGCATCTATCCCCAGATGAGTTAATCATTCATCAGAAGCTTATAGAAATTTATGGTGAAAATGAAAATCGTCCAAAATTGGAAAAGAGTATTAAGCGAGAGGGGATCATTACGCCTCTTGAGGTTTCGACACGTACTGGGACAAATGTTGTACTTTCTGGTAAATGTCGGTTGCAGATAGCCAGGAAGCTTGGTTTGCAAGAAGTCCCAGTAAGGATAGGCAATTATGCATCAGTTGAACAAGAGTTAAATGTTCTTTTTGATTTGAATCTCCACCGCGAAGGGAAGACTCATTTCCAGAAGTTTGTGGAAGGAAATTATTGGGAATCCAAGCTTAAGCCCCAAGCCAAGGAGCAGCAACGTGAAAATGGTCTTCGTCAATCAGCTCTCCTCAACCAGAAGTTGTCAAATTTGACAGATTCAGTTAATGATTCTATATTGCAGCAAGATGTTGACAGTAAGATTGATGTTCGTTCTGCTGTGGCTGAAAAACTACGCTTGAGTACAGGTAGTTATCATAAAAGGTAAAAAAGTATTTGAGTTAATTTCTCAATTAGCAGAATTTGGCAAATTGCGAGGCTCTGATGCGCTGCAAAAGGAATTCAACCGCAGTATTGATGCGGCGTACAAGTTTATTTGCTACGAGCGTCGAGATGAAGTATTAGATGCGATTGAAAGAGGTGAAGTAAATACGATTCGCGAAGGTTTAGCTCTTGTGCGTACGGGTTCTCGCAATCCGTGGCGTCAGTTTGAAGTTGGGCAAGTCTATCTGTTTAAAAAGGAGCCGCGACCAAATTTTTATCACCAAGCTCGTGTGATTAAAATCACAGATGAATTTGTTGTATTTGCTTTTCGGAATTCTAAAACTAATGGTTTGGAGACTATGAGTTTGAGACCATCAAATATTGATGCCACATTACAGGAGGAACCATCAGTGAAAGAGAGAGCGCGAGTATTTCGGCTGTTAGAAAAATATAATTCTATTCACCCTTTGCGGATGGCACTGATTGAAATGCTAAATGTTACGAATTTTACTATGGAGGAGGAACGACTCTTGGCGCTTTTTGAAACTGGTTACTATGAGCAGATGGTTGAGGAGCGAAAGATTCAATTTGGAATAATACCTAGAAATGAAAAGACTGGGGATTTTTGTGCTGCATAGGAGCGCTTGTTGCTGACCTACAAGCTGGGAAAAGCCCCAGAACACACATATTACATTTAGTTAGGTTAGCAAATTCTAGTGAGACTTGCAGTACGAGTTCATATTTTTTCAATGGAGGGAACTCGTATGACCATAATTCGTGAATACAAATATTGCTGGTGGCGTGGAGATGCGCCATGAGAAAATACATCCCCACCTCTGGTGTTAACCCTTGTCCTGTTTGTGGCGATACACGTAGACGCTGCCGTCACTTAAGCAATAATCCTGATATAGTGTTGTGCATGACTGCGACGGATGCAAATGGCGCACCACCAGGTTGGCAGTTCCTCAAACTTACCCGCGATGGTTTGTGGGGGATAGTACGGCGCAACTTTGGGGAAATAGATGATGCTTCTCGCTCTCGTTGGGCAGAGTACTGGCGAAACTTACGTATTGAACGCCTGCGTACCGAAAAAGCTCGCCATGCTGCAAGTCTTACTGAAGGGGAACGCGATAAACAAATTCGAGATATTCTTGGACAACTACCATTATATTCTCACCACCATGAGGATTTAGAGCGTCGGGGATTAAACTCCCAGTTGATAAAGAAAGGAAAATTTAAATCAGTTTCGCAATGGCAAAAACTCGACAGGGAAGTTTCTTACCGTTTGGCAGGTGTTTCTCTTGGTGGACGTTCGTTAATAACTCCTAAATCTGGTTATCTTTGTCCGATTTGGAACCCCTTTGGACAAATGATTGCTTGGCAGCTGCGAGTTGATAACCCAGCAGACGATGCTCCAAAATACTTATGGGCATCTTCGCGCACAAAGAAACGTCCCAATGGAGCAACTGCTCATTTGCAAAATGGCGAGTTACCACTTACCTTTTGTACCCCTGTTGTTCAAGACGAACACGCGCCAAAAGAAAACACACCCGATTTTTCCCTTTCTTATATCGGACTTGCTGAAGGTTTTCTCAAACCCTGGATTATCGCCCAACTGAGAAACCAAATAACTATTGGTGCAGCGAGTGGTAACTTCGCAGGAAGTCCGGAAACTTTCAAACAGTACCTTACTGCTGCTTCTTTAGAATTGAGTGGAACCCAAAACTTACTTTTATGGGCAGATGCGGGTGCTGTAGCAAATAAAAATGTCATGCGCCAGTACCGCCGTACCTATGAGTTAGCGACTCGTTGGGGGTATACTCTGAGAGTGGCTTGGTGGGGTCAACTTGATAAATCTTGCCTTGATGGAGATGAGTACACAGGTCCGTTTGAAATTCTCACTTGGGCGCAGTTTGAAAGTTTATCGCGCAATCCCTTGAGTTTTTGGGATAACGTAACACGCTCCTTGAATAAAGTCAAGCGGCTATTACATCCAAGACGCGGTTTTACCCGAAGTGTCAAGCGAAAAGTCCAGCGTTCTGCACCCCCAACAATATTGGTATATACTCCAGATGATTTACCAACAAAAGAACAATATAAAAAGATGGGGTGTCCCAAGATTATTTACTTAGGCGATGAAAGAGTAAGCATTTGGCAAGAAGCTGTCAAGAAGGGTTGGCAGCATATTTTAGATAAATCTGCACCTGGTTTAGGCAAGTCTCACACCGCTGGGAGCATGAGTGCTGCTGAGTTTGGTGTTCGTCAACTGTGGTATCTTGCTTGTGACCATCGTAATCCAACTACCCTGACAGTTGAAACCAACTTTGTTGATTTAGTTCCCAGGCATAATGGGTGAGAAACTGTATCGTAAAAGCTGTACACATCTGTACAAGTCTAGTCATTTGTATAGGTACTGCTTTTGCAGTACCTATCAATTTCGGCATATTCTGCCAAACCCTTTCGGGTAAAGTTTACCTCGACAATGATTTAAGAGCTTGTTATGAAGGTAGCACTACAGCTATAAACCT
>JAAUSC010000122.1 GCA_012031965.1 Scytonema sp. RU_4_4 | reverse complement strand
AGGTCAGGTTTATACGAAACAAGAAAACATCGATAAAGCAGAGGAAGTTTTTACAAAAAAGTCTAAAACTTAAAGAGGAAAAAGTAAAAGATCCGTTTGAAATTAGTAAAAGTTTAAACAATTTAGGTAAAGTCTATAAAACTAAAGGAAATCTAAAAAAAGCTAAAGAACTTTTTGAGAGAAGTTTAAAGATTAAAAATGAACTTAGAGATAACCAAGGCTTAGGTGTTTGCTATAACGAAATAGGCGAAGTCTATCGCTTAATGGGAAATTTTGAGGAAGCTTTTGAACAATTTCAAAAAAGCCTAGATATCAAGAAAAAAGTTTCTGCATCTAACTTCAGTAAAAGTTCCGATAATCATGGTGAAGGACTTACTTTAATGAATCTAGGACTTTTGTATAAAGATAAAGGAGAAAAAGAAAAAGCGATTATTTCTTGGAAAAATGCACTGGAAAAGTTGAATAATTATTCTCCAGAATTCAAACAGGTAGAAGAATGGTTACGAACATAAAAATTTGTAAAATCAGAAGATATAGGTTAACTTGTGGATGAAGCTTTATCGAATTTCTATAAGGAAAAACTCAATCTTTAATCAGCTCCTCTAAAGTCTGATAAACTGAGATCAAGGTTTTCTTCTTGCCAATTTATTAGATACAATGCTATCGCTTCCTGAAACAGCAAAATTTTTTTGAAGAACAGCTTTCGGTGCTTGTTCGGCAATTTGGTCTGCTACTAGCTTGTAGTTATGCGAGTGTGGTATTTGTGGATGAATAGCTCGTAACCAGCCTCCACTTTTTTGTGCAACCTCTAAATGATAAATTCTTCCGTCGTCTTCTGGCTTAATTGCTTCAGTATGAGTAGCGTAAAAAGCAATTGTTCTTTGAGGATCTGCACATTCCTCAACTAAATGAAGACAAGCACTACCATGAACGATGGCGATGTTTGGTAAACCTGTCTCTTGTGACCATTGATTTATGGCGTGAAAAAAACCAACTTGTTGTGCCAAATCTCTACTCCAATCTATATCCAATGATGTTGGCATGGGAGTTAAGTTATGTTGTTGGCTAAGATTGAAAATAACTTGATGAATTTCAACTAAATTACCGTATTGTATAGGAATAGGAATGACTACAATCTTGTGTTTTTCTAATTTCTTTTGAATATATCTAATAGCAGGAATACTATCTTCAAAGGGAAAAGACATAAATTTGGTAAGATTTTGTTTTTCATCCTGAGTTTTACCGTAATCTGTACCAAAAGCCTTTAATCCTGAAAAGGGTAAAAATACTAATCTAGCATCTTGAATTCCAGTTATATCTTTGGCTTGTCTAGCAACATCTGTAAGTTTATTTTTAACTTCCTGAATAGTTTTCTCTCTAACATAGAGACTTGGCTTATCTGGATTTGGATGAGGTTGACCTAAATTATCGAAAACAATTGAATAATTTTCTTTGAATATTGTATGTAGAAATAAAATAGACTTCTCTTCATTAAGAATACAAGATTGATCTATGCTATGTTTACGAGCGATTTCAGATACAATATAATTATCTATAATCCCATCTTCATAACCTTCAAAACTAACTATAGCTCCAGTTTTTGCAAAAGTTTCTTCAGCTATTTCTCTAAACATTGGATGAGCCAATATAACAACTGATAACTCTTTTTTTTGATGAAAAGTCAAATATTCTATATAATCTTTTTGAGATCGAATACCTCGAAGTGCAAAACCAACAGAATCTTGAATTGGGATTAACTTTTTTTCTAGCATTTAAGATGTTTTAGTTTTTCAGTTAATTAGAAATTTGTAATTTTTCTAAATTATAAAAAGGCGAAGTGTTATTATAAGTAATTTATAATTGATATATCACTTAGTCAATGGTTTCTGAAATAAGCAAATAATCGCATAAATGTTTGTTCGTCGCTATTTTTCTTTTTTCCTGTTAGCTATTGTACTGTTGTTTTGGGGGTGTTCCGCTAACGAGGCTCGAACCGTCCAGAAAAACGATAAGCTAGAGCCTACTGTCATTTTAATTTCGCTTGACGGCTTCCGATGGGACTATCTAGAAAAAGTTAATACACCCAACTTAGATTTCTTAATTGCTAATGGGGTCAAAGCCAAAGCACTGATACCCGCTTTCCCAACGAAGACCTTTCCCAATCACTATACAATCGTTACAGGGCTTTATCCAGAAAATCACGGGATAATTGCCAACAAAATGTACGATCCACAATTCAATTCCACTTTCAGTTTAGGAGATCGTAGCTCTGTAGAAGATGGTCGTTGGTGGGGTGGCGAGCCTATATGGGTAACGGCAGAAAAACAAGGACAAATTAGTGCTACTCTTTTCTGGCCAGGTTCGGAAGCTCCAATCAAGGGTGTTCGTCCTACTTATTGGGAAAAATATAATGATAAGCTTGCGTATAACAAAAGAGTACAAAAGGTTTTAGATTGGTTAGAGCTTCCTATAGAAAAACGTCCTACATTTATAGCTTTATATTTTGATGAGCCAGATAGTCAGGGTCATAAATATGGTCCAACCTCAAAAGAAGTAAAAGATGCTATTCGGAAAGTAGATACTACGCTTGGGGAGCTTGTAAAAGCTCTAAAGCAAAGAAAATTTTTAGAAAAAGTCAACATCATTGTTACTTCAGATCATGGTATGACCTCTATCAGCCCAGATAAAGTTATCTTCCTTGATGACTATATTGATTTGAATACTGTAGAAATTATTGATTGGTCACCAGTGATTACTTTGCGCCCTCATGATGGCGAGAAAGAGAAGATTTATAATGCTTTGGTAAATGCTCATCCTTACTTGAATGTATATTACAAAGAAAATATTTCTGAGCGTTTTCACTTTCGGAATCATCGTCGTATAACTTCTATAATTGCTATTGCTGACGAAGGATGGTCAGTCTCCAATCACAGTTTGCTCAAGTCTTTAGAAGCGCAATTTTTACGAGGAAATCATGGTTATGATAATCAACTTTCCTCAATGCGTGGAATCTTTATTGCAAATGGGCCAGCTTTTAAAAAAGGCTTGATAATAGAGCCTTTTGAGAATATTCATATATACAACCTGATTGCTAAAATTCTGAATTTAAAACCAGCACCTAATGATGGCAATCTTGATTCTGTTCAATTTTTGTTAAAACCTTGATCATTGATAAAGAATTCGGCTCTTGTCCACTTTTGGTGACCTATCCACAGTGAAGACAGAAGGCATCCGGGAAAATTTCAAACTTTGACCATGTTGAGCTACAGAAATGACTACATAACCATTCAGTAAGTCGGCATAGAAAACCTTCTTTTATTAGCAATAACCCCTATAGTGATAAATTATCAATACTGCTTGATGATTCTGATGTAGACTTATACTTATTGACAAAATTCACTCGCTTTTAACTTGGCACGAATGACTCATGGTGCTTTTTCTTCTGGTTCTTCTGTAACCAATGCTTCCAGTTTTTTCAACATTGTCTCTACTTGTTTCCACTTTTTCGGATTCTCCCAAACTTTGGATTGATTAAGGCGACGGGTAATTGCAGCAATTGTGGCTTTGGGAGACTCTGGAGTTGCTATTGGTTGCAAAGCTTTGACTCGCTCTCGAATCGAATTGAGTGATAAATTAGCAGCAATCGCTTCTTCTAGCAATGCTTGTCTCTCTTCTGGATTTTTAACTCGTGCAATCAATTGAGCTTTGGTATATTCGATTTTACCAGCACGGAGTGCTGATAAAATATCTTCGGGTAACTTCAGCAATGGCAGGCGACTGGAAACAAAAGATTCCCAAGAAAGCTTGCCCAGTTCCTCAAAAACTGCCATTATGGTCTGCCCTTGTTCATTGCCCAAAACATTTTGGGCAACTTTTCCTTTCGCTTCATGCTGCATCCGATAAAGCAAGTTAGGAATGTCCGCAACTGGCAGAGAAAGCCGAATCGCCAACAGTTGCAGTATTCCTTCTGTCTCCTCAACTGGATTGAGGTCTTCTCTCAGCAGGTTTTCAACTAAGGTGATTTGCAGAGCTTGTTCTGCAGAAAGTTCGCGAATAGTAACGGGAACTTCTTTGAGTCCAGCATCTAGTGCTGCTCGTAAGCGTCGTTCTCCAGCTACCAACTCGTACTGATTTTCTTGCTCGGTTAGGGGACAGACAAGCAGGTTCTCCAAAACCCCGTGAGTTTTGATGGATTGAACCAGTTGCTCCATCTTAACTGGGTCGAAGTATCGCCTCGGTTGACTGGAAGGAAGAGAAATAGAGTCAATTGGTAGCATCAATGGAGCAGTTAGGGGTTGCTCTTCTCCCATCAACACACTGATATCAGCTTTGGCTTTGTAAGGTTGTTCTGTTTTACGAGTACGTGGCGGCATTATAGTTGCTCCATTTTTAACGCTAGTTTCTCTAATACTTTCAGAATCGGATGCTTAGGTTCGTAAACAGCTAAGGGAACTTGTTGCTCAGACGCATCTACTATAGCTGTCGCTCGTTGAATTGGATCATATACGGGGGTAATGGGAGAAAATTGTTCTTGAATCGCTTTGAGGGTGCGTTGGTCTTGTGAGTTAGAAGCAGCGTAGCGAGAGGGGACGAACCCAGCTATTTTTAAGTTGCGATTTCCTCTTTTTCTGACTTTAGCTATAGTTTGCAATAGTAAATTTGTTCCGGAGAAAGCTTTGTAGTGGGTTTCAATAGGAATAAGCAGGTGACTGGCAGCAACAAGACTACTATAACTTAATAGCCCTAAGCTGGGTGGACAATCAATAAGAAGAAAGTCGTAGTCATTACGAATTGGGTCAATGGCTTCTTTGAGACGGACTTCGCGAAAGTCCATGTTGACAAGTTGAATTTCTGCAACACTGAGGTTAATGTTAGTGGGAGCGATATCCATACCATGTTGGTCGTTGAGAATGAAAAGCGGCTCCTCATTTATAATCGCATCAAAGGGAGTTTTTTCTAAGCTTTCTGGGTCAATGCCCATGAAAGAGGTTAAGGAAGCCTGGGGGTCGAGGTCAATGAGCAGAACTTTGTGACTCCTTGTATGCAGTTGATAGCCCAGGTTCATGGTTAGGGTTGTTTTACCGACCCTCAGTAGATCACAAACTTTCCGAGACTGACGTAATCATAAGGGTTTCAACCATCGTGAATTAGGGGGAAAACAGCATTCGTTTAAGGGCGTTAAGCGTAGCTCTGCCGTAGGCAATCGCTTTAGGGTAACTAACGGTATCGCCTAAAACGCTGATTAATCGGTTATTTTTTAGTGTCTGGGTGTTTTGTTGAAATGTCCATGCAGCAGGGGTTCTAAAAAACTTTGTGATCTACTGACCCTCCAGCTTGATTGAAGATTGCAATGACCTGGTTCATCTAGTTAATGGAATTTTGCATCTCATTTAATTGTCAGCATAACTTGAACTGTACATCATATGTTAGTTACCTAAAATAGATGTAAAGTAATATGTAGGTTAAATCCGCTATTTCTCCATATATGCTTTCTGGCTATGATGACTTTTTGCAGGAGTTAAAAGAACGTATACGCAGCGCTCAAGTACGGGCAGCGTTGTCTGTTAACCGCGAGTTGGTATTACTTTATTGGCAAATTGGGCGAGATATTCTGAATCGACAGCAGCAGCAAGGATGGGGTGCAAAGGTTATTGATAGGTTAGCTCAAGACTTGCGTCAAGCTTTCCCAGAAATGAAGGGATTTTCGCGGACAAACCTGCTTTATATGAGAGCCTTGGCATCAGCTTACCCTGATGAACAGATTGTCCAACAACTTGTTGGACAAATTCCTTGGGGACATAACATTCGCATTTTGGATGCTGTCAAAGACCAAAAAGCAAGACTATGGTATGTACAAAAAACAATAGAAAATGGTTGGAGTAGAAATGTCCTGAGCCTACAGATTCAAAATCAACTTTACAATCGCCAAGGAAAAGCCATCACTAACTTTAATGCTACCTTACAATCTCCCCAATCAGACCTCGCCAGAGAAACCCTCAAAGACCCCTATGTCTTTGATTTCTTAAGTTTAGGAGAAGATGCCCAAGAACGGGCAGTTGAAAAAGAGCTTATTAAACACATTACTAAATTTCTCCTAGAATTAGGAGTTGGTTTTGCTTTTGTAGGAGAGCAGTACCCATTAAAAGTAGGTGAGGAAGACTTTTATCTTGACCTTTTATTTTATCATGTCAAATTGCATTGCTTTGTGGTGATTGAACTGAAAACGGGTAAATTTAAACCTGAATACGCAGGAAAGATTAATTTTTATCTCTCTGCTGTAGATGATTTGCTCAAATCAGACGTAGATAACGCATCTATCGGCTTAATTTTATGTGCAAGTAAGGATAATGTTATTGCTGAGTATGCATTACGTGATGTGAATAAGCCAATTGGTATTGCTGAATGGCAGACTGGACTTACTAAGTCACTTCCAAAAGAGTTACAAACAGAATTACCAACGATTGAGCAATTAGAAGCAGAGTTAGACGCGGTTTCTGTGGAAATTGCAGATTCAGAATAAACTCAAATCTTATGCCAAGTCCTATATGCTCTGAGTAGTACATAATAACTAGCTAGAATTTTCAGCGGGACTTAAACAAAAAAGAGAATAAAAATAAGGTATAATGCTTGTCCAGAAATGGTTTCACGTCAAAGTAGCACCCAATGAAAGAGACAACCCCCGCAGCCATGCCACCGTGTTTTGAGAAATGGTGTCATACAAAAATTGAATAAACTTTTAAGTCTTGTACTGAAATTGTTTCAGTATCTCTAACTGAGGATTAGTGGTCAAGGAACCTGAGTTATGGAGCGATGGAACCAAGCCTGACCGAAGAAAGAACGGGCTGCGCCCCGCTCCGCTAACAGAACACAGAACGGGCTAGCGCCCCGCTCCGCGCTCCAGTAGTCAGAATCAGAAACGGTAAAAAGGATACAAGCCGACGCATTGTCCACGCACTTTGTCTGGAGGGACCTCGACCCCTAGAAAATGGAGCAGGCTAGCCCCAGCAGGGGGCGCTACGCAAATGTTTTGGTTGATTCGTCGTCGAAGTTGGATACTCGTGTTCAGTAAGCCTGCTCCATTTTCTGAGTCCTTCGGACACGCTACGCGAACGTGTCAGACCCCCGTACCCTGTTTTTTAAACATGGAAGTACGCACAAAGATGTATTTCGTTAGCTCAGCGGCACGCAGTGCGAAATACGGCGTCCTTGTTCAAATCCCATAAATTGAGACCCGTCCTTAAGGACGGGGTCTCAATTTATGGGGAAGAATTGCTGGAGCGCGTAGCGGGGCGTAGCCCGTTCTGAGTTCTGACTACTGAGTTCTTCTTAAGGCGCTTCTAATCGAGCGAACTTACACCGTAGAGTTGGACTTACCCATATTTACAGGCTATTGCCTAGATATGCATAAGTTTTTAGAAGCGGTTTCCAAACTCCCGCGAGGTTTAGTATGAAAAACTAGAGTGCGTACTTTGTTAACGCACTCTCATTTGAGAGCAAAATTTGAGAGCAAAAAAATGAATTACGTATGAAATATTACAGTTACCAGAGGTAGAAACGCTAAAAGAAAACCATTCCAAGACTGCACGTGAGACTCTGGTATGATTTCTGGGTGCGCTAACAGGGCTTCTACCCTCTGTTCTAAACGGTCTACGTTACTAGAACCCAATGCAGCGCAGCAAATTTCTGAGGATACAGGGGGACTACTGACGACCAACAAAAGTGATTCTGCAAGTAGTAGGGGATCTATTTGTGAAGCGGCGTGTGCATCGGCGCGTAGTTCGCGCAAGGCTAACAATTCTTGCCACAAAGCTTCTGTGTTTGGTAACCACGCGGTGCAGGAACGCACCCAACCCAGCCAGAAAAACCAGAATGTATCTCGGTAATAGTAATGTCCTTGCTCGTGAGCTAAGACAGTTTCCAATTGTTCTGGGGAAAGAGTGTGAAGCAATCCTTGGCTGAGGACGAGTTCGGGTTGCCAAAATCCAATTTGACCAGCAAATAATACCCCTGTGTCTAGAACCCTCACTTGTTTATTTTCAAGATGAATCAACGAACAGTTGCGAGCAGATTTCACAGACTGCCATCCTCCCCATGCCAGTTTTATGCATAAAATGACAAAAAAGGCAAGACTCATTAATGCCAGCACATAGCTAAACCAACCTGTTTGTAGCCCGCTCATTTTACCTTGGGGTCCCATGCAAATAATGGCGATCGCCGTCATGAAAATGAGCAACGGGGGAAAGAGAAATAAAAATAGCGCATATTGCCATCGCTCACTCCAAGTTCCTTGGGATTGTGTCCATTGGTGTCTTGTCCAACAAGCAATGACCAAAGCAGTGACAATCATGATGAAATGCATTATTGTTCCTCCCTGACTCGACGTGCGGCTTGAATACGTTTGGCGATCGCCTGTATTTGCTCGGAAGCAGTTTCATCCAAACTATCTGCAAAAGCGGCAATAACATCGGGGTTGCCCACCGCCAGAAATCGCTGTAACTGTTCGTGTGCTCTAATCACCTCTGCTTGCTGCTTTGTCAACAATGGTTGCCAATAGTATGCTCGTCCTTTTTTAATGCAGGCTAGCCATCCTTTATCGGTGAGGCGACGCAGTACAGTAGTCACAGATGTATAAGCGAGTTCCCGGTTGGGGTCAGTTAGAATTCGGTCGTGTACATCTTTGACTGTAGCAGAACCCAGTTCCCAGATGATATTCAAAATTTCTCCTTCTAACGGACCAACAGACAGTTGTTTCGGACGATAGTTAGGTAAAGGTGCCATATAGATTTGGGATTTTAGATTTTAGATTGGGGGTTGTTAGTCGTTAGTTGTTAAGAAGCACCACTCATCTTTTACTAGTCACCATAGCAGCAGGAATAACTTTAGTTTGGTAGTGGAGGGCAATGTGAATACCAAACAAAGTTTCTACAAAATTTGCTCTCTATTCCAGATTAACGTTGATTTGCCAACAGATTAAGCTATTTAGGTTGATAATAGGAGTAATAATATTCTCTTTTGCTTCAATTCTTGCATAAACTGTCACTACGGTGGTTGACGCTTGTTGCGTAGAATATTATTTTCGGCAGTAGTATTCAATCAGGTGTACTCAAGGCGTGAAGCTATTCATTTACCACACTCCGGAATTGACTCCAACAGATAAAGTGCCAGAATGTGCGATCGCAGTCGATGTACTGCGAGCCACTACAACAATGGCAACCGTCTTAGCGGTTGGAGGTGAAGCTGTCCAAGTATTTAGTGATTTGGATCAACTCATGGCAGTTAGCGAGAAATGGTCTGGTGAAAAACGTCTGCGAGCAGGAGAACGTGGCGGGTCAAAAGTTCCTGGCTTTGATTTAGGTAATTCTCCTCTCGACTGTACCCCAGAACTTGTACAAGGACGGCGTTTATTCATTAGTACAACCAATGGCACCCGTGCTTTACAAAGAATAC
This sequence comes from Scytonema sp. RU_4_4, assembly GCA_012031965.1. Taxonomy (GTDB): domain Bacteria; phylum Cyanobacteriota; class Cyanobacteriia; order Cyanobacteriales; family Nostocaceae; genus Brasilonema. The sequence continues at coordinate 11,504 of JAAUSC010000122.1, read as the reverse complement.
AAGACGCTAAGGCTGTACTAGCAGCAGCTTTTGTCAACCGTGCTGCAGTGGTGCAATATCTGTTGGAAAAGCAACCAGAAACAGTTTGGATAGTCGGTTCAGGTTGGGAAGGCAGTTTTTCCTTAGAAGACACAGCTTGTGCAGGTGCTATAGTTCACAGTGTTGTGCAGCAAACCAACTTGTCACAAGATGAACTGGCGGGTAACGATGAAGTCTTTGGTGCTATAGCCCTTTACTCCCAGTGGCAAGACAATTTGTTGGGACTTTTTCATCATGCTAGTCATGGTAAACGCCTCTTGCGCCTGAACTGTCATGAAGACCTGAAATATTGTTCTCAAACTGATATTTTAGATGTCTTGCCCATACAGCAAGAACCAGGAGTGTTAGTCAATAAGAAGTAAAAGAAATAACTAAACAATTATTTTTTTAGTTTTGCTTTTGCCCCTTCTAGACAGTTGCCAGGAAAGGGGTTCAAAGCTTTTTTCATTTAAGTCAAACACATCAGTTCATCGAACTCCTGAGGCTGTTAAGGAACTCTTGCTTTGTCGCAAAATGGCGAGTTATTTCTATAGAAGTCAGGAGTATGACTGTTGTTTCAGGTCGTATCGGTTGTAAAAGAGTGTTCAGACTGCAATATGAGTCACTTGCTTTTCTATAGACGCACCCGGAACTTATACCAGGTATGCGAAAGTAGTTGCCTATTTGTAGTTGTTCAAAAGTCATCAAAGAATCTCCACTAAATTTGAGACTATTCTAGACAAATTCTGAGTTAACTGCCTGGAGTATAGACTAAGCAACGCAAAACGACCCAGCACTGCTGAATTAATAACAGACTTACCGAAAGTATGAAAAATCTTTGATACTAAACCGCAACAGATGGTTCTTTGCGAGGAGGTGTTGCTGTTTTTTTAACTATCGGATAGCGGTATTACTCAGAAATTCCCTAAATCAATTCATGCTGTTAGGACTTATGCACTGTACAAAAAGACCGCATTATGCATAACGTGCGCGCTCGTGAGGGAAGCATTGTCTGTATCTGCGGCTCAAAACCACTGCGGCGGCAAAATTTTTCAGCTATCTACAATCCACGTTCCATCTTCCGCCAGTGCATAAATTGATTTCACTTACACCTATATCAGAAGTAGAAGGAGAGCTTATATCCTCGCTAGTTCAAAACTCTACTAAGTTGAGGTGATTTATGTCTACTATGGCAGAGTCCACACAATCAAAATTTTGTCAATGCGTAAGTCCTATAAGAAGATGTTAAACCTTGAGCGTATTCTCAAGCAAGACCGATTGTTGAGAGCGATGATCGGACTGAACCGTAAAGCCTTTGAAGCCTTACTGCTGACATTTACCACTATCTATATGAACAGACCATCATTGAGTACAAGAAATCACGTCAAAAAACCAAGGAAGCCGGAAGAAAAGCTCGCTTAGAAACGCCCCAGGAGAAACTATTTTACATCTTGTTCTACTTCAAATGCTATCCCACCTTTGATTTAGGTGGGGTGTTATTTGAACTTGACTTCAGGAGACAGATTTATGTTCAACCAAAACTTTAATATGCATGTTTTTTGGTGGATTTTGGTTTCCCTAATCAATATTTTATTTTTAGTTATTTTTTACGAGACAATATATTTGAATGACATTTCAACTGCAATTTTTAGTGTCGGCAATATACTAATAGCTGTTTTAGTCCGTAATGAACTGATTTTGCATTTATTGTATCGTTTGGCAGTATGGACTTCGGTAAAGATTGTTTATGGCAAATACTATCTTAATAGTGGCGTTCATTACATCGGTGGCGTTCACGCCTCATGTGCTACTTGGGGTTTTCTGTGGCTAATTGTTGATGTGTTGCAGCAGTTGGGAAACCCAAGCGATCCTCTATCAATGGCTACATCCAGCGATCCTATATCAATCGCGACATCCAGTATACTGTTAACACTTTTATTTATTATTATCCTCACCGCTACTCCCCCATTCCGCCATAAGTTCCATGACACGTTTGAAATAAACCATCGCTATCTGGGATGGTCTTGTTTAGGTATTCTCGTCTTGCATCAAATTAGATTTCAATCTATCATCGCTTTCAACCAAGCTTATCCTCTCGAAACTTTATTAACTAATCCAGTTTTACTCATGATTGCACTGATGATTTTCAGTGTGTTTCTACCTTGGATGAGCGTGCAGTGCTTCGATAATTTCAGGATGTATTGTCCATCTGTTGGGGTTTTAATTGTAACTTTTCCAGGAAGGGCTGATGTAGGGACATTTGCTCGAATTAGTCTAGATGGTATTGAATGGCATTCCTTTTCTGTTGCTCTAACGAGTTTCAACAGACAAACGGGCGAATCAGAAATTCATTTAATAATCGGCGCGGTAGGCGACTGGACTAAAAATTTGATTCGGCAAGTTGAAAAAGGAAATTTGCCTAAACGACTATGGGTTCGTCGAGTCAAGCCTCCTGGTTTTATGTTCTCAATTAACGCTTATTCACGAGTAGTTGTAATTGCAACTGGAGCCGGAATTGCACCAGTTTTGCCCCATGTTATAAAAAATGGTCACAAGCTTTGTATTTTGTGGATTGGTAACAACCACCAAGAGACTTATGGCGAGAAGATTTCGTCAATACTTTGCGCTCATCCTCGCTGCAAGATTTTCGATACAGGAGTGCATGGTAGACCGAATGTAGGCGAGATGGCTATTCAAACTGTCCGAGAATTTAGGGCACAAGCTGTGTTTTGTGTATCCAATAGTGCAGTTACGTCGAATGTTGTCAAGGCTTGTTTGGCAAAGGGTATTCCAGCCTATGGAGCTACCTGGGATTCTTGAGGTAGCCGACGTATATCACGTTTTTTGCTGTCATGTATGAAATTACGTCTTGTTATATAAATGAAATTAATTAAAACAGCTTCAGGAAAAATTCTCCTTTCAATTTTAGTTCTTAGCAGTCTTTTTGTTATTGGAGTTAGGCTGAGACGCAACTTTTCTCAAATTCGTAGTGTACAAGCTTTTGTGAATGGTGAAATCATTTTTGTGCGGGCATCCATCCCAGGCGAGCTAGAGTTGAAAAGCGAGAAAATTAAGTTGAGCAATCAACTTGAGAAAGGTACACAAATCGGCACAATTAAATCTACTGTCGAAAATCCACGAGTATCAGTCCTTAAAATTGAAAAGCAGCAATTGGAAACTCGCCTACAGGATTTTCAACAGCAAATATCTGGGGTAAAACAGCAAATTCAAAATCGAACTAAATTGATGAACTTGTTTAAACAACAAACTGTCACTCAGAGAATGCTTCAACTCAAATACGCCCAACAACAGATACAACAACTTGAAGAGGAAATCGCCCGAGAACAAATCAGAAAAAAAATAGTGCAGAGGGACGCTCAACGCTTTGCTAACTTAGCTTCATCAGGGGCAGAAACCGTTTCCAGAGCTGAAAACAAAATTGCAGAAGCGCAGCAAGCCGAAGCTGTAGTAAAAGAAGCTCAATCAAAAATCAAGCTAGCCAAACTCAACTTAGAAGCAACGAAAGCCGGACTTCAGCTAGAAGGAACTCGCACCTTAAGCTATCCTGAAACTCGCGTTCTCGAACTTGATGTAGAGTTAACAGACCTAAAGCAGCAAGAAAGAAACCTCTCTAAAGAAATCCAGAGTATTCAGTCACAGCTATCCATTACCAGTAAAGAATTGCTCCTTCAACAAAATGTCTTAGTTATAGCACCAACAACAGGCGTGATCTGGTCAATTGATTCCAAGTCCCAGGAAATAGTCGAAGCTAATAAATCGATTATTCAGTTACTCAACTGTCAGAATCTTTGGGTAGAGGCGTTCATAAATGAGACTGATGCGTCGAAACTTGTCGTTGGACAAGAAGCCCAAATCAACCTTAATAACTCAAGTCATGTTCAATGGAAAGGACGAGTAGAGACAATCAGAGCAGGTACAGGTCGTTTTGAAGTTGGGCAATATGTTGTAGAACCACCGCCAGAAATTACCCGCCGTCAACTACCAGTACGGGTAGCGGCAGTGCGAATCAAAGTTGATTGGCCCAAAACCTCTAGATTTGACGATTTTTGTCTGGCAGGGAGGAGTGTAAACGTTCGCTTTATCGAGTCAAAGTCCTCCCCTTTTTAGCAATTTATGCCTTTAATTTTTACAACTATAGGAATCCGGTTTGGCTCATGAACTTACTAGTTGAGGTAGGGAACAGGGAATAGGGAACTGTACTGAGTTTTGTTCAAAAGTCATCAAAGAATCTCCAGTAAATTGAGACTATTCTAAACAACTTTTTGATTCACTGCTCCCAACCCCGCTAAATATCCAGTCGTCCAAGCACTTTGAAAGTTAAAGCCACCAGTGACACCATCAATATCCAAAATCTCGCCAGCAAAGTGAAGACCGGGAATTAATCGACTTTCCATTGTCTTAAAGTTGACTTCTTTAAGATTAACACCGCCACAGGTGACAAATTCTTCCTTAAAAACTCCTTTGCCCTTTATTTGGTATTGTCCTTGAGTCAGTTCTTGCATCAATTGATTGAGTGTTTTGTTTGATAATTCCGCCCAACGGTCTTCTGGAGTGATACCTGCACGGGAGATAATGTATTGCCAGAGACGGTGGGGTAAGTCTACGCCGCGATGTAAGGCGATCGCCTTTTTTGCCACTTCATTTTTGACTGCTAGTAATTTCTGCCGGACTTCTTCTGGCTTGAGGTGGGGTAGCCAATTAATATATAAAGTCGCTTGATAGTTGCTTGAGTGCAGGACTCTCGCACCCCACGCAGAAAGTTTTAGCACGGCTGGACCACTGAAACCCCAATGGGTTATGAGCAAAGGTCCAGTTTGTTCTAGTTGGGGGTTTTCTGGTATGCTTAAGCGCAACCGCACAGGATTGACACTCACACCAGCCAACTTCAAAACTTTTTCATCTTTGATGTTGAAGGTAAATAAAGAGGGGACTGGTGGTTCAATGGTGTGTCCCAACTTCTGTGCTATTTTATAACCGACAGGATTGCTACCTGTAGCAAGTAGCAAGCTGTTGCACTCCAAAACCTCTCCCGACTTTAGAGAAATTTCAAAATGAGTGCTGAGTGGTTTGACAGCAACAATAAGTGTTCCTGTACGTATTTCTACCCCAGATGCTTTTGCTGTATTTATCAGACAATTCACTATAGTTTCGGAATTATTAGTGATGGGAAACATTCTGCCATCAGCTTCGGTTTTGAGCGGTACTCCGTGAGCAGCAAACCAAGCTACTGTATCTTTCGCTTGAAAGCGCGTGAACGCACCAAGCAAAGCTTTGCCACCTCTGGGATAATTTTGTACCAATCCTGAAGGGTCAAAACAAGCTTGAGTGACATTACAACGTCCACCACCAGAAATGCGAACTTTTGCCAGGACTTGGCGACTGGCTTCGAGTATCGTTACTTGTGCATGAGGGTTGGCTTTAGCTGCTGCGATACCTTCGGTGCTGCGCGCAGCGCAGATCGCACCAAAAAAACCAGCCGCGCCACCACCTACAACTATGACCCGTAACGGTTTCACTTTTTCGTTTCTCCTCTCATTTTTTGGCGTCCTATGCGCGAAGGCGCACGCTACGCGAAGGCGACGGCTTTTGAACAATAACATATATTCTCCCCGTCTACAGGCAATTCTGGAGGGGTTGTTTTGGGTATCGAAGGAGAGAAATGTAAAATTTTACTTATCTGGAGGACAACGACAGCGAAGTGCGATCGCTCGTAGATTAGCTTAAATGTTGCACAAAATGTGTCAGCTTGACTCAAACCAAATCAGTCAAAATGTCAGTCATTTGCTTTTGCAACTTCTGGCGGTTGTCGTCATATTAACTTGAGGCGATTCTTCAACGGATTGCTCTGGTGGAAACTCAACTTTCCCTCGCATGGAAATACCAATCTCGCTACCGCTCACCATCAGAATCTCACAATTGGTCAAGTTATATAGATCGTATTGACCGTTATGGCGGAGGATATTATTGCCAGGACTGCTGGCAGTACCCAAGTCGGGTTGCGCCTCTGCAATTGCTATGACACCATACTGCTGATTGTTCTCAATGCGATTCTGTCGTAGAACGGGGTGAGCAGAATGAGAGATGACAACGCCGACTTTGTTATTAATAATTGTATTTTCAATCGCCAGTGGTGTTGCAGTTTCACTAATCACAATGCCAAAACCTGTGTTTGAAAACATATTGCCTCGGATTTCTCCTTGTGCTGCCTTTGCTACTGAGAGTCCGTTGCCTTGGTTTTGAGTGAAGACATTGCCAATGATTTTGGGAACTGCATGACCTGTGACAAAGATGCCTTCCCGTAAACTATTAACAAACGTATTGTTCTGAATAATTGGATTGCCTGATTCAATCCACACTCCCGTGCCGCGAGAGTTGGGGTTTGTAACTGTAATTCCTTTAATCTCACTACCCTGTTGTGCGACAACAGCTATATTTTGACTAGCAAAAGTCCGACTTAAGTAAGCACCACCACCTCGAATCAGCACATTCTGTCCCTTTGTTGATTCATTTCCTTGCAGAATCACTCCTGGTTTGACAACCAGAGGGAATTGTTCACCACTAGAAGGAGAATAAGTACCAGGAGCTAATTGAATTGTGGTACCAGCTTGTGCCTGTTGTACAGCGAAAGTAATTGTGCGGTAAGACGCAGTTTCTTTCTTGTCCGTACCCGGATTGTCAGAACCAAGTGTCGGATTAACATAGATAATCTTTGTACTTTTTGCGAGTAGATTTGTACTTAAAGGAAATTGATTAGTAGACCAGGTTAGCTCTCTAGTGGCTTGAGTTGGAAGTATTATAAATCTTCCAGTTCCAAGTAACAGTGTCAAGAGTCCAAATGAGAGGATATAAGTTGTTACATGTCTGCTAGAAAGCTTTTTGAAAAAATCTGCTGTCGCGAAAATTTGGTGATTCATAAGCCACTCAAAATAATTGACTAATCAATTTCAAAGTTGACTCAACTCAACTTTTACTGTATTTAGTCGAGCGAAACTTTTTACTGCATAGTTACAGTGAGTGTTTTACACTTAACCCGGTTTTCTGTTTGTCTGCTGATACCTTTGGCAAATTCAGAGTTGTTTTCAGAAACTTTAATCGGCGCTTTCTATATTTCTAAAAGACTCGAAATTATAATCTTTGAAAGAACAACTGCGACAACAGATACAACTGGAGGAATTGCTGACGGTAGGGTTAAGAGTAGAATGATCCTGGTCTGTCAAGTTTAAGGATTCACTGGGTCAGAACTGGGTTCAACACTGGGTTCAACACTTGGTTCAACACTGGGTTCAGGATTGGATTCAACACTTGGTTCAACACTGGGTTCAACACTAGGCTTAGGATTAGGTTCAACATTTGGTTCAGAACGCTGTTGCTTAATTTCCTGTAGACGTATATATGCTTCATGTCTACTAATTTGCTCAAAAGCTACAGGATTATATTTATCGTATGGTCGTAAGTTAATAGGCACTGTGATATCAGCAACTGGTGTAAATGGAGCAATTCCTTGGTAATCATCGATACGAACAACAAGTTTAGCAGGGTTGCCAAGGTCAGAAACAGATACAGTCGGATCATTATTAGTTGTTACACACTCTCGATCTGTGCGACCAACAGCAATATTCCTTTCATATGTATCTGGTTCTGTATCTGCAATACCACCATTTTTATTCAGTAGAACTAAATCCCATTCTGTGGCGATATTGCCATCATTTTCGACTGTGACACAAACAGATAACTCATCATCACTAAACCTGTCATCTATTCGCTTTACTTTGACATCCTTGACTTTCAGACTATATCTTGCACCAGAAACGGAAGATTCACCCAATGTACTAACAGCCCAGACAGCATAGTCAGCTTGTCTTTTACACGGTCCTGATAGTCCAACTCCCCATAATTTGGGATTGGTTATATATCCAAAAACATCTTGACTGAGTTTTTTCCAAAGGCTCCTATCTTCACAAATTTGATAGAGACTTTGTTTGAATTCATCATCACATTGTTTCTTGGTTTTACCTGAATTGGTTAAGTTGTAACAAGTATCATGTTCTTCGCAAGCAGGAGCGAAAAGACCATTGTAAGGATATAAAAAGAATTTAGTTAGACCATAACCAGTTGTTGAATTTTGAGGACCGCAGCCGTTACCAGCATGTGCTTTTGGCATGGATATTGCATAACTAAAAAGAGAAAATCCAAAAGATAAAGCAAGTATTTTTGCAGAAAAATTTTTCGTACCATATTGTTCCACATATCATCAAATTTTTCAGATGAAAATTAACTGACAATTAACTTGTGCGAAAAATTGATAATGACAAGTAAAGGTCACAGACTGTAAAAGCGAGCGCCCTGAATTGTACTGTTTTTCAAGTGAAGAGGTAGTTGACAATCTTGCAAGCATACAGTAGCAATATTGGAACGTAAACAATCTAATTTCACTTCGCTATTTATCAGTCAACTAGCTATTTGGAACAATATACAAATTCTACGTTATCAACAATTTGACCCAGAGCATGTTCCCAGCCATGTTCATCAAATCTTCGAGCTATAGTATCGATTTCAGAAACGCCAAGTACGTCTCCACCATTAGAACGTTTGATGTCAGTGGAACATGAACCATCTTGAGATTTTACAGATACATACCAGTGATCATCTGAACGAAATCTCAGTTTATGGTCAAACTTGATATTAATCTTGTAGTTATTTCCCTCGGATACAATAGTGGGTTTCCAGATACGGAAGTCGTGATTTCCGTTTTTGAAATCGCAAGCCTGACCTCCTTTATCCTTCCATGAAGAACAACCTGGTACAACTCCGCCTTGGAGCACATCGTCTGGACTGATTGCAAAGGCTGCATTTGAGGATGCAAAAGTTAAAAACATTGATAAAGCTACAACAAAAATTTTTTTGGACGATTCATATTTCTTACCTAAATTTTGAGAGATTATTTGAACAGAGGGAAAAGCTTCCTTTGTTTTAGTAGGAATTAGCTTTTGTCTAATGGTGTGTAGATGTCTTCTGATTTGGCATTGAGGTAGGGACGTTGCCAGTCAATTTCCAACAGAGAAAAGTGTTGAAGGATAGCATTCATTCGACTGTCTGGGGAATTGTCTCCTTTGTGCCAAGCTTCCAGCAATCCATTAGCGACAATTTGGCAGCGGTTCATGCCAAAACTCTCTTGGGCAGTAAATTTGCGGTCAGGTTCTTCTGCCATTGCTAGTCCTGGTGCTAGCTGCTTGGTAAACAGGGGTACCTCTGACTTAAAATGCGATTTGTTCTCCCCATACACAGCCTGTAAAACTTCCCTAACTACTTCATAATCCTTCTTATCAAAATACAAGACCCCTGAATCGTCACCTCTGTAGTCTTTTGGGTTGTACAAAACTTTGAACTTAAAAGGAATCGCCCTCTCGTTCAGGCACTGCGTGATAGCACCCATGAGCGCAACTGCACCTTCAGGAGTGAAATTGAAGTAGATGCATACAGTCAACGAACGACTTTCTAATGAGCAAGACGATCTGACCCTACATTCCCAACTGCCATATAAAAGCCTTGTTGTACCAGATTCTTAGGCATTCGGATAGCCACTGAATCACCCACTACAGCAGCTTGTTCTGCAGATTGAAGATGCTTATCGCGCTCGATATGCAGCCTCAAACCACCCTTAGTAACCGCTAAACTACCATCACTTTCCTCTCTAAGAACAAACCAACCAGAGTCAAAGTAGCCAGTGCCGCTATTGCTTTCGTGCAATCGCTTATAAAACCCCAAATCCATCCCCAGAAAGGTATTGTTCTCCACATCTAGTGGCAGACCATTTGCCCCCCTATCTGGTGCTAGGGCAGTTTGCATGGAACCGTTGTAATAGATACCGTAGAGAAAATTACGCAGTAACAGACTCAGATATTTCTCCTGCATATTCTCAGGTATTTTCTGAAAACGGGCAATCATTTCAGCAGGTAGTTCCAAAGGTTTGTGATCTGGATGGCGAATACAAAAATCAGCCTGAATCTCAACCTTGTGAACAATATCTTCCAGAACATCCAGTAGTCGTCCAGTTGCCCTATTGGTTAGCGGTATTGGTGGAGAATTGAGTAATTGCATAATGGCTTAATTTCGACTAAATATCTTAAACAGCAGAAGAGCGAAGCTGAGTTAATTCAGCAGCAGCAGTACCAAAAATCGTAGGTATTGATGGTTCCGGACAGCATAACAACGTCTTAGCAACCTGAAGCATGGCAATCCCCCTATTACCAAAGGATTCTTGATACTGAATCATCGCCTGAATCCTTTGAATCAAGGCAAAACCAGCAAATTGCATCACTCGCTGCAAGAAATTGGGGCGGTATTCTAAAATTTCTGGGAAGATATCAAAATAAGCTTTGGTGAGCGCAGCAATCGAAGGCTGAAGCTGTTCTAGGGGTGTCATGGCTAGGCGCAGAGATTCTTCAATACTGAGAGACTGGCTGACGACCAAGCTACTCAGCCAGATTTGCAGGTAGCTGGCAATCAGCATTCCCAAATCAAAAGCAGGGTCTCCCCAACAGGAGCGTTCCCAATCAATTATTCGCACGATGTTGGAATTTTCTTGCTCCCAATGAATGTGCAGTAGGATATTGTTCAGCTTTAGGTCATTGTGCGTCAGACAACAGGGAGCAAAAGCACTGCTCAGTTCTGCGATCGCTGCCCAAGACTATCGTAACGTTGGTAAGGGTAAAGAATTTCAGCCCGTCTTCGGGTACCCAACCGAAAACTTCAGGTGTGATCCGGTCTATACCGCGAACCAATTTGGGAGGTTGATCTCTCGATACCTGGTTACGATTTTGAGTCAAGAAGTCTTGATAGTCCTGTCGATCTAAAGTTGCACTGTGGATGGTGGCGAGAATCTTACCAATGGTAGTGGCGATCATAGTTGGGAAGACATTCTCTTTCGCGTAAAAATCAGCTAAATCCCGATAGTCGTTGAGATAGTTGAAAACAATGATGGAATCATCAGCATTAAAATGCAGGATTTCTGGCAGCCAAGCTCGAAGATAACTGAGTTCTGGAAAGTGTTCTAGCAACTCCTGAATTTGCCATTCATGAGCAAACTCGCCAGCTGTTTTCCCTTGCGAGTTGTATCGTTCTTGCTTAACCAGAAGCTGACGACCATCGTGCAAACTTAGTAACAAATTAAAGTTTTTAGCAACTTTCAACTCTATCTGGCTCAGGTTTTTATCTTCCTGAGTACAAAGGCTATGCCTAGCTAAATACTCGCAAACATTTTGAGAGCTTAACAAGAACGTCATAATCATAATTTCCTCAAGCTTAATTGACAATACTTTTGTTTGATTTTTAGTTATTTATTATGGGTTCAACAAGCTTTATAATACAGACAAATTTTATGAAAAAAGCGTTGCTTATTGATGGGAATTTTCAGGACTCATTTTCCACAGTTGATGCTTTCTATCATCCCTTATTTCAGCAACGCC
>JAAUSC010000121.1 GCA_012031965.1 Scytonema sp. RU_4_4 | reverse complement strand
TTTGCGGCTAGACCGAAGAACTTGGGTAAAACTAGTTGACGGGAAGCCGCAAAAATACAAGGGTTGTCCATTTTGTCGTTAGCGTAGCGAGCCGTAGGCTGGGTTTGCCCAACCCTACGGGGGTACGATGGAAACTGGTTACAGGTGAACGCTGACTTTCAACAAGCAATCGCCACACACAATACATAACAAAAGCTTATAATGCACGAAGTAGAAAGCAATTGGTCTGACCATCCCTGACTTTTGCAAGAGGTCTACTAGAGACATTCCTGCGGAATGTCTCTACACATCTGTGTGTCTTTGATTCAAACGAGAATCGCTATATTTCTATCCTAAGAGAGATGACATAAAAAAGAACGCCAAAACAATCAACGGCTACTCTGTCGTATCACATCTGCTAGATAATCCGTTGCAATCTTGCGTCTTAGCGTAATAGCGCGAAATTCATTTTTCGACAATCAATTAACGGAATTTTTTAGGATCTAGACGATTATTGCCAGTTTGAGGTTGAGACTGAGGACGACTAAGCGATACACCATTACGGAGATTTGTTCCGGTACCACGATCAGCACGATCTAGGAAAGGTTTAAGATTGATAGGGTCTTTTGAAGAAGCAGAGGCTTTTTTACCACCGCCGAAAATTGTTCGCCCTAAATTGGAGAGTTCATTATTACCACTGGCATAAGTGTTAACGCCAATAGTTTGCTGTCCGCTATCAGCAGATGCTAAGTTTTGAAAAACACTATTACGGACAACATAAGGATCTGATTCGGGAGGTACTGTCAGCACAATACGACAGTAAGGATTTGTTTCGGTGGTGACGCAGAGAATGTTCTGTCTATTCTCTACCGCAGTCTTCAGTTCCACTAAGCCATCTGGGCGATATGTTTCTAAGCGCTGGGCAATTGTTTCGCAACGTTGTTGGGCACTCCAGCCACCACCCAAAGTTCTAGGAATCGCCCAAGCGTAATATTGACCAGGTTGACTTTGTGGCTGGTACATAACGGTATACTGACCGTTGTAAAGCTGACAGAAAAACCGATTACCGTTATCAATAGGTGTTGAAGTATTTGTTGTCGTTGTTGAGGACCTACCTGTTCCTGTGGTTGTTGTAGTCGTTGTTGTATTATTTCCTGCTGGTGAAGTCGGTACGACAACATCACCAGATCGACCAACTTGTGCAAAGGCAGATGAATGACCCAAAACAAAGGATAAACTAAGACCACTCAAAAAAAGAAACTTCAGAGGTTGAGATAGCATAGACCTTCTAACACTGGTGAATTTAAAGTAGGGAGTTGATAATTCTTGTGACGAATAATCTTGTGATTTTGATTCATCGGCGAGTGCAATGATTTATCCCCTAACATAGTAAGGTTGCTCACAGACTCTTACACTGTCTCTATATTCAGAAATCTATATTCTGACGGCGTTTTCTTGCGATAATTCCCAAGGAGTGAGCTTGGTGGGCGATTGCACTCTACATTGGTTTAGTAAACGGAGGAGAGATGACTCGCAAGCGGTTGGGTTTAATCATACTGACGCTGGTTGCAATCCTGTTTACAGGTTTGTCTTTGTTAGGTAGTTGGCAAGAACCTCAGTTCCAAAGTCGCTTGGAACTTTACCAAACAAATATTGTGCTGCAAGCTGCTTCTTGGGAACCACCAAATGACAACAAGACAAATTTCAAGTTATTGCAGGATGCACTCATAGGCGTCAAACCTCTTGAAAGCGCTACAGAGCAATATCAACAGGCGCGCAAATCTGCTCAAACGAATTTGGAAAAAGCGAAAAAGCAACTGGTCCAGCTTCAGTCTGAGCCTGCGAAAACTCCTACAAACCCTAAATCCCTATCGGAATATCCTCCTGTCACTAACACCTCTGGTCAGTTACAGCAAAAACAGTTGCAGCAATCACTCAAAGGACTGCAAAAATTGATTGTTGAATTAGACTTGCGCCTGGGAATTTTACAAGCGAATCAAGGAAAGATAGATGCAGCCTTGAAAACTTGGAGTCAATTGCAGCAACGATCAGACATGAATCTTGAATTGAATAAAGCTGCTGCTGCGTTGGCGGGGCTTTGGAGTGATCCCCCACGTATTTTGCCAAATGCTGAGCAACCAATTCAAAATAATTTAGAAGGTTGGTTTCGCTATACTGCTCTGGATCAGCTATACCGACTGCAACAACGTCAAGATGCTTTAGCAGAACTCAAAAGCATTCAGCAAGAAGCTGCTGAACAAGCTATTTTGAAATTAGCAGTTATTGGTACTGTTCCCCCCTTAACAGCATTTTTGGGTGTAGGGCTGTTGATTTTTCTTATCGGTCAGCGTGTTGTCAAAGGGAAAGCAGCTTTGTTAGCTCACAATGGGGATGTGCGTTGGTCCACACCTTGGGATGGTGAAACTATTGTACAAGTTTTTGTCCTGGGCTTTTTCTTGATGGGACAAATTATTGTGCCTCTGACAATAGAACGGTTTTTCACCCTGCTTTCCATCCCGCGTCCCACCCAAAATATCAGAATACAGGCATTATATGTCTTGGTTAGTTACCTGTTAGTGGCATTTGGTGCCCTATCAGTGCTGTATTTATCTATCAAACGCTTTTTCCCTCTATCAGAAGACTGGTTTCGTTTTCGGTTACAGGGTAAATGGTTTTTATGGGGGTTGGGTGGCTATTGCGTAGCTTTGCCCATAGTTGTGATCGTGTCTTTAGTTAATCAACAGCTATGGCAAGGACAAGGTGGTAGCAATCCTTTGTTGCAACTAGCTTTAGAAAGCCAAGATACCGTGGCGCTTGCTATATTCTTCTCTACCGCTGCTGTTGCTGCTCCAATTTTTGAAGAAGTTTTGTTTCGCGGCTTTTTGTTGCCCTCCCTCACTCGTTACTTACCAGTGTGGGGATCAATTCTTGCAAGCGGTTTTCTGTTTGCAGCTGCTCACCTCAGCTTGTCGGAAATTTTACCGCTATTCTCTTTAGGTATTGTCTTGGGTGTCGTTTACACGCGATCGCGCAACCTCCTTGCTCCCATGCTTCTCCATAGCCTTTGGAATAGCGGCACTCTATTAAGTCTGTTTGTTTTAGGCAGTAGTAGTCAATAAGACTTTGTGTTTGCCTTTAACAATACTTAATTTTTTGTCATTTTTTTTACAAAATTTTACAAAAAACTTATTGGTATTTGGTGCCCATCAGTGCTAATTTGAATGCACACATATCGCCAAGGGTAAAACTTACAACAAATTGTTGTAAGTTTAAAAGCCTAAACCCTTCATAAGGTGACATCAAAAAACAAATTGGCAACTCCACTTTTCATCAATCGTTAAGAGGCGTGTAACGTGGAGTGCGCAAGTCTATCTGCTTATGCAAGGCAATTAAGCGCTTAAAGACACATCCGTATGTTATTCGTATGTCAACGAAAATTAAAAAGTTCCGGAAATAACATTGCTTAAATTGTAGAAAGTAAACGGTATCAATTTAGCTTCGCGCATCTTAACCGAAGATTCTCAATAAGGTTCTTTTCGGGAATAATCTTTTCGGGAATAAGATTTCGTTGCAAAACTGCTGTACTGGAATTTCTCGTTAAAGTAAAGAAAGAGGGGTTATTGAGGAGTGCAGTTTCAGATGCTTTCTGAAAACCTGCTCGCTCTTAAACTTTAGCGTCCCTTGTAAACGAGTGGCACGCCATTTTGGCATGTTTGTTTTTGTGTTTAGGTCGTGTTTCCACTGAAATTCAAAAAAGTATGAAGACCAAGTAAGCAGATAAAGATAACTTATCTGAGAAAAATATAGAGTTTTGATTTTATACATCACCTAGAAAGTGCAGGAGCTTGATACATATGGCAAATCTTACCCCCAGTCACGCTACCAAACAACTTTTGGCTGGATACTGCGGCATTATTTTTGGAGGTTTTGGTATCCATAAATTCATTCTTGGGTATGCACCAGAAGGATTTATGATGCTAGTTGTTTCTTTAGTCGGTAGTTATTTTACTTACGGGTTAACATTGCTGATTATGCAACTTGTAGGTTTAGTTGAAGGGATGATTTATTTAAACAAATCCCATAATGAGTTTGTTGATACCTATTTCGTTAAAAAACAGGGCTGGTTTTAGAAATCCTTATCTTCAGCATTGAATCTCTATTTTAGGGTTCTATCTTAAGTACGTAAGGTATCGTTTTACGGCAGTAGGATGGGCATTGCCTATCCTATAAATGAGTACGCGATAAATATCTATGGCTATTTGCAGTTGAGAGCTACTATTCCTTATATCTTGCTCATGTGTCACAAACCGGAAAATTCAATCAATTATCAGTGAGCAGTTATCAGTACTTGAAGTTTATTACTGACTCTCAACAGACTTTTTGTTTACTTACAAATATTTTATTTCTACCAAGATGCTAACGCTTAAACGTAAAAATATAACCTGGACAATACTCACCGTATTCGGATTAGTGTATTTCTGCACCATGTCTAATATGGCAGTCAATCCTTTCTGGAGAAGCGAAATAACCGTGATATCACTACAAGTCGTTGTCCTGATATATGTGACATATCTACGTTGGACTCGTCGGTGATAAAATTCTCTTTTAGTGGAAGTGTTAGGGAAATTAAATTAAAAATTCAAAACTGAAAATATTCTTCTATAAGACATACACAACTGTACCCCGACAGACTCATAAATTAATAAAACTTAACAATTATGACGATCAGTCAAAGCTTTGGATTTCGCCTACGCTC
Organism: Scytonema sp. RU_4_4; assembly: GCA_012031965.1. Lineage (GTDB taxonomy): Bacteria > Cyanobacteriota > Cyanobacteriia > Cyanobacteriales > Nostocaceae > Brasilonema. The sequence goes on along the minus strand of JAAUSC010000121.1, from coordinate 16,299 downwards.
AAATTAGAGACGCTTTTAGAGAGGCGTTAAAGTTTCGTAGCAAATCAAAAACTTTCCATGCAAATTGTCTCAAAAACTAACATTTCCCCAGAAGAAGCTTCGACAACAGAGAAAATGACTTTGGATGTCGGAGGTATGAAGTGTGCAGGCTGTGTGAGGGCAGTAGAACGTCAGCTGACTCAGTACCCTGGAGTCAAGAGTGCCTGTGTAAATTTGGCGACAGAAGTAGCCGTTGTAGAATTGGAAGCTGGTGCGGTAGATCCAGATGCACTAGCAAAGCAATTGACAGCAGCTGGGTTCCCAACTCAGCCTCGGAAACTTGGTGGGAAAGTAGCTCTTGAGACACAATCAATACAAGATCCAGTTCAACGACAGCGCCAAGAAATGCAAGCTGCGAAACGGCAATTGGTCATTGCTGTAGTCCTGCTCGTTCTCTCATTGACTGGTCATGTTGGTAACATGAGTGGTCATGTGATACCAGTTTTGCATAACATCTGGTTTCACTGTGGATTGGCAACGGTAGCGCTTCTGATTCCTGGTCGTCCAATTTTAGTGGATGGCTGGGTGGGTTTACGACACAATGCACCGAACATGAACACCTTGGTGGGATTGGGAACACTGACAGCTTACACCGCTAGTTTGGTTGCTTTGCTGTTTCCCCAGCTTGGTTGGGAGTGCTTCTTTGACGAACCAGTGATGATGTTGGGCTTTATTCTGCTAGGACGGACACTAGAAAAACAAGCTAGAACTCGTGCAGCAGCCGCATTTAAGGAATTGCTTGCCCTTGCGCCACAAGTAGCGCGATTAATTGGCAAGCCTAAGACGACAGAAGGAGCGACTCCCTCGTTATCTTCTAGTACAGCAGTGGTAGAAATTCCAGCAGAGTTGGTGCGTGTTGGCGAATGGTTACAGGTTTTGCCAGGAGAGAAAATCCCAGTTGATGGTGAGATTGTGGATGGACAAACAACAGTCGATGAGTCCATGCTGACTGGAGAAGCAGTACCAGTCATAAAGCAACTAGGAGATTTGGTGACAGCAGGGACACTCAATCAATCAGGGGCGATCGCCATTCAAGCGACTCGTGTTGGAAGTGATACAACCCTAGCTCAAATCGTCGCCTTAGTTGAAGCCGCACAAACCCGTAGAGCACCTGTACAAAAATTAGCAGATACAGTAGCTGGATACTTTACCTACGGAGTTTTGACCGCTGCTTTATTGACATTTGTCTTTTGGTACTTTTTCGGTACTCACATCTGGCATCATGCCGTTATGGCATATGCTATGGAAATCTCTCACCACTCCTTACTCAGCACATCTCACACCCCACACCTGACAATCTACACACCACTCCTAGTGAGTTTAAAGCTAGCAATTGCTGTTATGGTAGTCGCTTGCCCTTGTGCTTTAGGACTTGCCACGCCAACAGCAATTCTAGTGGGAACAGCGATTGGCGCGGAACGGGGTCTGTTAATCAAAGGCGGTGACATTTTAGAAAAAGTCCACCAGTTAAACACGGTCGTATTTGATAAAACTGGTACGTTGACGACAGGTCGTCCCGTAGTGACAGATTGCCTACCTTTTGAAGCAGACGAAGAAAATGCTTCTGTGACCTCTGTTGCTCTTCTTCAAATGGCTGCAGCGGTAGAAAGCGGTACTATTCATCCTTTAGCAACAGCAATTCAACAAGAGGCAAAACGGCAAAAGCTATCTATTCCAGATGCTGTAGACTTTCATACAGAACCGGGACTTGGTGTCAGTGCTGTCGTAGAAGGGACTTCAGTGCTTTTAGGAAACTGCGACTGGTTAAAATGGCATGGTATTTCTATTAGTGAAACGGCTCAAAAACAGGCTCAGGAATTAGCAGCAGATGGAAAAACGACCGTTTTCGTGGCACTTGGAGACACAATAGCCGGACTGATTGCTGTTCAAGATACCCTAAGACCAGATGCAAAAGCTACGATAGATAAGTTACGCCAAATAGGTTTACGGGTCATGCTGCTCAGTGGAGATACGCAAGACGCAGCAAGTGCGACAGCAAAACAACTGGGACTTACTTGTGCTGATGTTACGGCTGGCGTTCCCCCTGCGAAAAAAGCAGCTGCCATACAAGAATTACAACTACAGGGAACAAAAGGAAGTACTCAGCACTCTATTGTCGCGATGGTAGGAGATGGCATTAATGATGCCCCAGCTCTGTCTCAAGCCGATGTGGGCATTGCTTTACACTCTGGCACCGATGTCGCGATGGAAACAGCCGAAATTGTCTTGATGCGGGATAACTTAACTGATGTCGTCGCATCCATACTACTGAGTCGTGCAACTTTGAGCAAAATCCGTCAAAATTTATTTTGGGCTTTTGTATATAACACTCTTGGCATTCCTTTAGCAGCTGGTGTTTTGTTACCCAGTTTCGGTTTTGTCTTAAGCCCATCGGGTGCAGCTGCACTTATGGCTTTTAGCTCTGTTAGCGTCGTCACAAATTCCCTTTTCTTACGACGTTTTGCTCATCACTCTTAATATCCTCCTTTCGAGGTATTATTTGTGAGCGCAAATATTTGGTTTTACCACTCTCAGGTTCAACTACGTCGATGAATAGCTGTTTGGAGACGCACAAAACCTGCTTGAGGCTGCTACAACATCTATAGTAGTTAAAAGAGTAGAACAAGCGGTTCTACTCTTTTACACAACCAAGTAATTTAAATGCATATAAGATAATTACCATAGACTTTTGCTCAGAGAATTGCAGTAAACAATACTAAACAAATCTTGATTAATAACAGTTCAACCAAAGAATTTAGTAACGATTTGTCAATGGCAGCACAAACGAATGAAAGCCATCTACTGATAATACAAGATGATCAAGGACGCAAAGAATTTATTCTTGATCGCCCTACCTACTCCATTGGTAGAGATCGCAGCTGCGATATCCGCTTAATCTCGCAGTTTGTCTCGCGCCGCCATGCCACACTCATTAGGCTGCTGCGCGATGGTAAAAAGCATAGCTATTATTATCGAATTGTTGATGGTGACGCCAATGGCAAACCGAGTTCCAATGGTCTCATGATTAACGGACGCAAGATGATACCAGTTCATGACCTGAAAAATGAGGATGAAATTGTTTTTGGTCCTAATGTACGTGCTATTTATTACCTACTGCGAGATAGTATGCGAACAGGAGGACAAACGGACTCCAGTGAATATGACATTACACTCATAAATCCTGGGATGACTGAGGATTTTGAAGACTAAAGGCATATGAATTCTGGAATATTTCTACTGTTAGTCTGCACATTTTTGGAGGATCGTTTTACTACAAGCTAGCCTTGTCATTGAGCTAGCCCAAGCGGACGTCTTTTATAGCTACCGACTAGTGAACGATGGCAGAAATAAAGCTAAGCTGTTGTGCCTTCAAAATGCACAACAGCAAGGCAGAAGGCAGAAGGCAGCTATGCTGAAGGGAAGAGGGTTTCAATGATTGACTAAACAAAAATAATATGCAAATTAAAAGCGCAACAGCTTACCATACCCTGCGGAAAGCTCTTTGGGTATGTCCTCCGGACACGCTGCGATAGCCGTAAGGCGTGGCGGAGCGCCATAGGGAGCCAGTTCCTGTAGTCTGTGGAACCATGCACAGCAGTCGCCTGCTCTGGAGCCAGTGCGAACGCCACATAAGGGCGGAGGGAGACAAGGACTACAGCAGTGACTCGTCTTGGAGTCTTTCCAAGACGAGCATAGGAGCGTTGGAAACCCTCCCAAGAACGCTACCTCCTCTTGGAGGAGACAAGTCCCAAATGGACACACAGAGCCTAAGTCCTGTGGACAGGCTACGAATTGCGCGGAGCGTCTTTTGAAAAAGACACACCAAGGGCGTGCGCTTTGCACGCCAGCGCGACGAGAATGGTACTAGCCTGCTATGCTCTCAATAAGATGCCAATAGCGGCAATTTTCAATAGCCTGCTTAACGTATTCAAATATTTGTCGGCAGTGATTGTCTTTTTGAAGTGGTAGTTCCTCGTTTTTAATCACAATACTCATTCGGGTTTCTGCTTCAGTAGCAGTACTTTTGTCAATCAGTACTTCCACGGTTACTAGCTTGGAAATGGTTACAGAGCCAAGAAATTCCCGTGCCAAAACGTAGTCAGATGTATAGTACTGAACATCAAACTGACAATCTTGCAGAAGTTCTACAAGTAAAGATTGAAGTTGGTCAAGAGGAACAGAAAGAATAAATGAACAGGTATAGCGAGCCATAATAGCCCCAAGCCTTGCAACACTCCGTCCATCCTATAATATAGAACCACCTAAAAGCCAAGTCATTATAGATTCATTAAAGAACTAAAGTTTTGAGTTAAAAGAAAAGCAGTACAGAGCACACAAGCAATTTCTCACTTCGTACTGCGGTAGCGAAACCAAAAGTTTGATAAAAAACTTTAAAATAACGGTCTGGGGGAGATTAATTATGAAAATAGCAATTACTGGAGCAACAGGATTTGTCGGTAGTCGTTTGGTAGAAAGACTGCATGGAGAGGGTATGACAGTGCTTGTGTTAACTCGTAACACAACCTATGCCCAAAAAGTTTTTCCACCTACAGCTTTTCCAAATGTAGAAATTGTTGCCTATACACCGAATACATCCGGTTCTTGGCAAAGTGCCATCTCTAGCTGTGATGGTGTCGTTAATCTAGCAGGTGAACCCATTGGCGAAGGACGTTGGACAGCCGAACGTAAACAGGAAATTTTAAACAGCCGCAAGTTCGTTACGCAAAACATTGTGGACGCAATAGTCAACGCTAACCCCAAGCCTAGTGTGTTAGTTAACGCTTCCGCTATTGGCTACTACGGGACAAGTGAAACAGCTACCTATGATGAAACCAGCTCATCAGCTGACGATTTTCTTGCCCAAGTCTGTCAAGCTTGGGAAGCAGAAGCAAAAAGGGTTACAAATGCAGGTGTGCGACTCGTCATTCTGCGATTCGGTATTGTTCTAGGTCTGGGTGGTGCTTTGGGTAAAATGATCACACCTTTCAAACTCTTTGCTGGTGGTCCCATAGGGAGTGGTCGGCAATGGTTTTCCTGGATTCATGTAGATGATGTTGTTAACTTGATTTTGCAAGCTTTAACCAAACCCCAAATGCAAGGAGTTTATAATGCTACTGCCCCGCATCCTGTCCGCATGGCTCAATTGAGCCAAACTATGGGAAAAGTCATGAATCGTCCTTCCTGGTTACCTGTTCCGGCTTTTGCGATCGAAGCTCTTTTAGGGGACGGGGCTATGGTCGTTTTGGAAGGTCAACAAGTTCTTCCTAAGCGCACTTTAGAAAGCGGTTTTGAGTACAAGTATCCTAATTTGGAACCAGCACTGGCACAGATTTTGAAATAGAAAACTCCAGATGTGAAGTGAAATTCCCGTATGGTATAGGTGGGCAGTCAGTGCCCACCAACTCCAGGTCTTGTCTAGTAGGAGTTTACAAGGCACTGCCCACCCGACCGTAAAAAAAATTACCCATTCCCAGTTTTGATGAATTTTCGAGAAACCCAATTAATCATGCCACTCATAATGGCACCAGCAAACAGGATACCAATAGCAGGGTTAAATACAGGTTGCCAAAGCTTGTACCACAAATCTAAGCCCAGTGGGATTCCAGCTGTTTTACCAATAACTGCAACTGCGAACCACCCAAAACCAAACAAAACTAGAAACACATCTGCCATTAAAACCAAGTTTAGCCAGTTTAAAAATTTATCTTTCATATTCATTAGTTATGAATCACCAGTCAATAGTCTAAAACTATTGACTGGTGATTTGGAGTGTTGAGCTATTATTCCTCTGGAAACAGCCAGTTTTTGACTTTTGCTAAACTTTGCCAGTCTGGTTTTCTGTCCAAACCATCTTCAATACTTTTTTTGACTTCCTCTCGCCAGTCTGGATTGACAAAAATCAACTGTTGTGCAAAGTCTACGTGTTGTCGCAAACCTTTTTCACCTGTTTCCAGCATCGCAACAGCTAGATTTACCCGTGCTTGGGGATCTTGTGGATTAAGCTTTACAGCTTTTTGTGCAGCTTTGTAAGCAAAGTTGGGTTTATCATCTAATAAATACAACCACGCCAAACAAGTCCAAGCAGCAGTACTTTTGGGAGCGCGATCGCAAACTTCTTTAAACACAGGGATTAAATCTGCTGCTGCTTCTCCTGCTTTATAACGTTCTAAACCTGTATCAAACAGAGATTCAACTGTATTAGTCATTAGTCATGAGTCAATAGTCATTAGTCCTTTGTCGAATGACAAATGACAAAGGACAGATAATCATCTTACAAGATAGTGGGGGATGATGCGTGAAAGCCATTTCTATCCCACCAGTCAAACTCCAAATGATTTGCCGCAACCACAGGTTTGAGCGGCGTTGGGGTTGGTAAATTGAAAACCGCCGCCAATCATAGAGTCGCTATAATCTAGCATCAAACCGTAGAGATATAATAAGCTTTTGCGATCGCAGACAATTTTGAAGCCATCATAATCAAAAACATCATCTTGAGGGGTAATCTTGCTGGGGTCTTCAAAATCCATCATGTAAGACATTCCGGAGCAGCCACCTTGACGCACTCCAACCCGTAAGCATAGATCCTTATCTTGCTTATCTTGCAACAGCTTCACCTGCCGCAATGCTGCTTCGCTCAACTGAATACCCCGTTGTAAAGACTGAGTTGCTTGTGTCATCTGCCGTTTATACTCCTTAGCTGGTGTGAGCTTGACTTTGTAGCGGCAAGCTCTTTGATTCAAACTCCAAGCTTACCGGCTGGTGGCTTGAAAAGTTTTTGTATCCATTCTAGCGACATTCATGTCGTAGGAATGCAAATTGTAAATACTCCGTCAAAAGCACGCAAAGATTTTTATTCTAGAATTGAGAGATTCAATGTATTTTGAGATTCGATATTTTATTTGTTCAAACATTGTGGTGGTAGCCACCAGTAGCAACCACTCTTGCCAAGCAGCCTCCAGAGTTTTGAGCCGAGGCTAGCCCCAAGCCGAAAATTTAATTCCATATAGCTTGTTTTGATTAACTTACCTCTATGACAAGTTTTAATCGCTCTACCAGTCGTCGGTTGAAGAAATTATCCCAAATTCCTTCTGTGTGGGAGGGCGATCGCCGTCCATTGTCGTCATCACAAACTCAGAACTCAGATCCAGAGCTTAACAAGGGCGAATGTATTCTTTGGGTGGATGGCTCCCAAGGTATTGTCCGGGGTATGGACGTAGTCGCACCAGAAACTGGTCCAGAAGCAATTGTCCGTACTCTCATGCGAGCGATGGAGTATCCTCATAGTCCAGCCAAACCTGCTCGTCCTCAAAGAATTGTGGTAAAGGACCGCGAAATCCAATTTTATCTGCGGGGAGTCTTGCAGGATTTGGACATTGCGATTGACTACACACCAGAACTCCCTTTAATTGATGAACTCTTTCGCGGGTTTACTGAAATCTTAGATAGCCAAGTTCCCGATTTACCTCCACAATATGCACAAGCGCTGCGAGAAAAAGCATTTGCAATTTGGCAAACAGCGCCTTGGGAATTATTGGAAGAGCAGCAAATCTTGTCCATAGAAATTAATAAGTGGGATGTTGGCACACTCTACGCCAGTGTGATGGGAATGCTGGGGATGGAATATGGGATTTTGTTGTATCGTTCAGAAGAGTCTTTAAAGCGTTTTCGCGAAACTGTTTTAAGAGAAGACCAATCACAAGGACGTTTAGAAGAAGCTTTTTTAAAACAAGATTGTCTGTTTCTGACTTTTGAGCATGCTGACGATACCGAGGAAGAGGACGATGAATTCAGTGATTTAGCGGATTTCCCTTTATCGGAAATTGACCCCACTTTCGGTAACATTCATCCTTTAGAAGGACTGCGCTCTGTTTTGTATGAGGAAGAAGCACTTGTCGTCTTTGTAGCAATAGAAAGCCTTTGCCGCTTTATCCGTGATTACCGTCATCAACTGAGTGATGAAACCTTCCCCAGCCTGAGCCATCGCTATCGTATCCCGTTACCTGAGTCGTCAGATGAACCCACAAAATCAGTGTCTGTCGCCGTTTCTTCTATGCCACAGTTAGCAGCTGAGTTAGAGGAAATAGCAGGTTTTGACACTCTAGAAGATGAAAGTGAGTTACCGTCACCAAACTTTCGGTCGTTACGTGATGATTTGATACCAGAAGACTCATTTCTCAGTTTAGGAGTTGTGTCATGGGAGATGTTAGATTACTTACGTAAGGGGGCAAAGTATCACGCAACAGGGGATATCACACAAGCAGGGGATGGTTTGCCGGTGATTTTGATTCAAACTTCCCGTCCCAAGGCAAAGACTGTGATTGAGAATATAGAACAAGCTGGAGGACTTAAGGCAATTTGTTTTAATCCAGGTGCTGACCCCTTTGATGGGGCGCGCTACGATTTAGGTCTATTACAAACCGAAAACGGCGAATTGTTCCTGTTCGGTGAGTTTGAAGATGACGATCCAATACACGTAGAAGCTCGGAAGAAATGGAATCAGCGATGTCAAAATACCAAAGGATACTGTGGCTTGATTATTGCTAAAGGGTTGACAGGGGCTTCTCGTGGTAATCCTCAGTTACGAGATATGATGGCATTGTTTGAAGCGCAGTTCCTCTCGCCCAAAGATTTGGGCATTGGCACTCTTCAACTCATGCCTCAACTTCAAGTTGATTGACACTTCCCCGACTATCTAAACTATGCGCCCGATTCGCACGCACTCGCGTTCGCTGTCGCCGCCTACGGCGCGGCTACGCCTAACGTTTAGATGCAAATTTCCTAATAGTTTGACTTCTCCAATACCTTTGTTATCAGTTACCTACTCAATCAACCATTCTGCAGCGCGTTCACCTAAATCTAAGGGAATGCTCACAGCTTTACCAAGTCGTGGGCGTTCTCGTGTTCCTCTAATATATGTTTTGACCTGTTTCTCCCCACCCAAGCCACTCAGATAATTGGCAATGCTATCTAGATGCTCTTGATACTCTGCCTCACTTAATGGGAAGGATGCTTGCTCTAAGTATTTCCACATAACTTGTAAGAATATTTTACCCTGTGTTCGACGCAACTGGACATCATAGGAGTGTCCCCACTTCTCAAGCAACAGTTGGCGTAATTCCTCTCCCGTCATAGCTTTTCTCAAATATTTTTACATTTAGTTATGATGTTAAGTTCCATGACTCAAGTATGATAGGACTATAAAGAAATGTAATCCTACTAGAAAAGATGCTGCAAATATCTTTGCACAGAATATTCTGGCATCCTTGTGGGCATTATCGTTTTCATTCAGACAAGAGTTTCTTCATGAAAAACTCAAGTCAAATTTGTTAACAAAATACACAAAGAACGCGTAGGTTATGGCTCAATTTTCTGAATCAATGGACGTACCCGATATGGGGCGTCGTCAATTCATGAATCTTCTGACATTTGGAACTGTAACCGGAGTGGCTCTGGGAGCATTGTATCCCGTTGTCAAGTATTTTATTCCTCCAGCAAGTGGTGGTGCTGGTGGCGGTACAACTGCAAAAAACGAGTTGGGCAACGATGTTAGCGTTAGCAAGTTTTTAGAAAGTCATAATGTAGGCGATCGCGTTCTGGTTCAAGGACTCAAGGGAGACCCCACCTATATTGTGGTAGAAAGCAAAGAGGCAATTAGTGATTACGGTATTAACGCCGTTTGCACGCATCTAGGTTGTGTTGTTCCTTGGAACGCAGCAGAGAACAAATTCAAATGTCCCTGTCATGGTTCACAGTACAACGCCACTGGTAGGGTTGTCCGGGGTCCAGCACCACTCTCTTTGGCTTTGAGTCATACAAAAGCCGAAGAAGACAAAATCCTCCTGACTCCATGGACTGAAACCGACTTCCGTACAGGTGAAGATCCTTGGTGGGCATAATTTAGTGCTCTCGTCAATAGTCGAAAGTCCACCTGATTTGAAAATTGACTCTTGACTAATGACCGGAGGCGGATTGTCTCCGGCTCCGCTCTTGACTAATGACTAAATAACTAGTACCTGAAAATCGTTGTCCTTATAGAGATGAGAAATGTTTGTAAAAGTGCGAGTTTAGCTCGCAGTGCTAGAGCAATTGTCAAAACATTGCTCGTAGCGATCGCCACAGTGACATTTTTCTTCACCAGCGATCTCGTCCTACCTCAAGCAGCTTCAGCATATCCCTTTTGGGCACAGCAAACCTACCCTGAAACTCCTCGCGAACCAACAGGGCGGCTTGCGTGTGCTAACTGTCACCTAGCAGCAAAGCCGACCGAAGTAGAAATTCCCCAATCTGTGCTGCCTGACACGGTATTTAAAGCTGTAGTAAAAGTTCCCTACGATACAAGCGTAGAGCAGGTGGGTGCCGATGGTTCTAAAGTCGGCTTGAACGTTGGTGCTGTGCTGATGCTACCAGAAGGCTTTAAGATTGCTCCTGAAGAACGCATTCCTGAAGAATGGAAGGAAGAAGTCGAGGGTCTGTATTACCAACCCTACACCGAAGACAAAGAAAACGTTGTCATTATCGGACCACTACCCGGTGAACAATATCAGGAAATTGTCTTCCCCGTCCTTTCTCCCAACCCTGCAACAGACAAGAACATTCGCTTTGGTAAGTATCCTGTTCACGTAGGTGGTAATCGGGGACGCGGACAAGTTTACCCCACTGGTGGAAAGAGCAACAACACGGTATATACGGCTTCTGCTACTGGTAGAATTAGCAAGATTGCTAAAGTAGAAGATGAAGACGGTAACGTCAAGTACGAAGTCAGCATCCAACCTGAATCTGGGGACATAGTGGTTGACACTATACCCGTTGGACCAGAATTGACCGTTTCCGAAGGTCAAACGGTCGAAAAAGATGAACCTTTAACCAACAATCCAAACGTCGGTGGATTTGGTCAAGATGATGGGGAAATCGTGCTGCAAGATGCCAACAGAATTAAATGGTTGATTGCATTTATTGCACTTATCATGTTGGCTCAAGTTATGCTCGTCCTCAAGAAGAAGCAGGTTGAAAAAGTTCAAGCTGCAGAGATGAATTTCTAAATTAAGAGCAAAATTATTAGTTATTAGACAGGCAAAATGCCTGTCTTTTTTTTCGCTCATACTAAAGATTATGGGTAAAAATATAGCAGTCCTATCTGATTTGTAAAATAAACCTCTAGTGAATAAACCGCACGCCTTCGCTCCAGAACACGGACGAGGAAAACAGAGAGTTTTAAAGCTGATGAACGGATTGCTATATGAATCTGCAAATTATAAAGGGTAGGCTGAAAACCCTCTCTCTTCAGAGGAGGGATGAAAGCCACGACGCAGGGTTTACCCTGCCTTAATACTATCTTTGCACAATCACAGCCAAATTATTATGCTGGAATGTTAGCGCAGTGTGCCGTAGGTAGCGTAGCGAAATTTGTTCAGCCAGGGGAGTGTCAAAGGATAGGTGGAAGTCCTACTTGCTTGGGTTCAACAAAGTTACCATCAAAACCGATTGTTTTATTTTCAACAGTTCTAGCCTTAGCCAAATCCTTACGAAGTTCGGCACGCTCAATGTTATCCTGAACTCCACCCAAAATATACATTAATAACCTTGCCGCTAGATCCCGTCCAGCAACTTGCACTCGCTTTTTGTTTGGATCATACAAAACTCCATACCAAAGAGATTTCGGGTGTTCCATCCCACTAAAACCCCCTTCCCGGTCGAACTTGCGAAGCTTTTTAAAGATATCTTCCAAAGAAAACCCTTTTCTAAACACTAAAATACCGAGTGCTTGAATTAAAGCCACTTGACCAACAGGACGGAAAAGCATATTTCCTTCTCCGCCATCCTTCTCAAAGCTGAACCGTCGCAAAGCAGGCGTATCTTCGTATTCCAAAATCACGTAGCTTGGTAGGGTCGTTAAATAATCAAAGAGTACTCGAAAATCCTTTATCCCCTCATAAAGTTCCTCATCCTCCGGTCGCATAGGAATGAGACCTTGGTCCAAGGGTTTCCAGTGCAGGAACTTTTGCCCTAAGTATCTCTCAGATACTTCTTTGAGTGCTTGCAGTGTTGTCAAAACCGTTGATTTGGCTGCAACGGTAGCACTATTCCAATTCACACGAGGTTTCCTATCCTCACGCTGTTCTAAAAGCGGATGAGTCACAGCAATCTTTCTAGCAACAATAGAAAAACCATCATCCTCATTGAGCTGTGCTAACTGACCCTTAGTTAAGGGTACAGCCATCAGGTTGACATGAACAAAGATAGATCTCACCCGTCGTCTTGCTTTTTCACGGGTTTCACCAGCAGCAACCGCACAAATAAACTCAATACCAATTTTTTCTTGAGGCAAATTTTCCAGATAAGCAGGCGACACATGGTACTGTTCTACCAAGTCATCCACTGTCAGAAAAGTACCGTAAGGCGTTTTATCCTTTTTGTATCGTTGGAGTTTGCCAGTTTTGAGCAACTCTATCAAACCCTGTACCCCCATCAGCCGATGTTGACCATCCAAAGCATAAATGTTCACATTGTCCTCACAAAGGTTGAGTAGACCGAATTGACCATCTTTATCCAGTGGTGTAAGCTCTGTGGTAAACTTTGTAGCCTGTCCCTTGCTATTCCACTCAGGCGCTTTGGGATTATCTACCCACGGCTGGTTAATCACTACCAGAACTGGTGGAAACTTGTGATGTTGACGGGTTGCTAAATACTGTACTAAGGCTGCTTGACGTGACCAATCAAGGGGACGCTGCTGAATCTCATCAATACTATCCGCGTCAATTTCAATGTTATCTGTCTGAAGGTTATACTTTTTCTGAAGCAGGGGTAAGCAAGACGCAAAGTGAACCCGACTTGCAAACCATTCCAAGGTGACAGAGCCAACATAAGCCTGGATACCACCCATCTGTGTTTTCTGAACCAGAATCTGGTCGTTCTTACCAAGATACTTATCTAGCACAGAAGCAAGTAAGTTTTTATCTCTGTTGTCTTGTTCGATGTACCGACTGGTGATGTCCGCTATTGAGTCAGCTGGAATGTTGCTCATTTTAGTTTTTAAAAATTTCAAATTGTAGCTTTGGTTAAATATATAAGAAATAGAAAGTTAAAAAAACAAGTTTTTAAAAACCGTCTTTTGTGCAAATTTATGTAATACTAGGTGTGCCCTTGCAGAAAACTTGCCTTGATAAGCACACCAAACGACAAGGGTTTTAAAACCACCGTAAGTAGGTAGGACTTACGCATGAAAACGAGAAATCAAGGATTTGGGCAAGGGGTATAGGGGTATAGGGGTGCTTTGGGTGTAGGTGTTCAAGCCCTTACACCCCTACACCCTTCCACAACGAAGGGTCTCGTTGCGTAAGTCCTGGTAGGTTTAGTCTGTGTCACCACAGATTTCCAGTCTGAGGGTCATAAGGCGGTTGAACAGGGATATAAAAATGACGACAACACAACAGCAAGAAAACAAAGGTCAAGGTCAGTGGACTGTCGCAGAGTTAGTGGAGGACATCGAGAATGTCACCAATGAAATCCAAGAGTTATACTGCTTGGATGCAATTCCTTGGGTAGTGGGATATTCTGGCGGTAAAGATTCTACCGCCACTTTGCAACTGGTTTGGAATGCGATCGCACAACTTCCACCTCAAAAGCGGATTAAAACAATACACGTTATCACAACAGACACGCTTGTAGAAAATCCTTATGTTTCTGCTTGGGTACGCAATTCCCTAAAACAAATGAAATTGGCGGCTCTTGCTCTCGGGCTACCATTGAACCTCATCTGCTACAACCAGAACTTAAAGAGACATTTTGGGTAGGTTTGATAGGAAAAGGCTATCCAGCGCCACGAGGAAAATTTCGCTGGTGTACAGAACGCCTCAAAATAAATCCATCTAACCGCTTTATTCGTGACGTTATCCGAACCAACGGTGAAGCGATTCTTATTTTGGGTACTCGCAAAGCTGAAAGTACAAAACGTGCTGGCAGAATGAAGAAATGGGAAGCTCAGCGGGTGCGCAATCGCCTCAGCCCTAACATCCACTTGCCTAATTCCCTAGTTTATAGCCCTATTGAAGACTGGCGCAACGATGAGGTTTGGCTTTATTTAATGCAGTGGGAAAATCCTTGGGGGTACAGCAACAAGGACTTATTCGCAATGTATAGAGGTGCTAGTGCTGATAATGAATGTCCTTTAGTTGTTGATACATCGACTCCTAGCTGTGGTAGTTCTCGTTTTGGTTGCTGGGTTTGTACCTTAGTGAATCAGGATAAATCATTAACAGCAATGATTCAAAACGACGAAGAAAAAGAATGGTTACAACCTCTTCTCGATTTCCGCGTGGAATTGGATGCTGAAGAGAACCGCAATCGACGAGATTTTCGACGTAGAAATGGTGATGTCCAACTGTATGAGCGCAACTTAGATGGAGAAATGTCCGTTGAGCCTATTCCTGGTCCTTATCTAAAAGAAGCGCGGTCCGACTGGCTCAGAAAACTTCTGACTATTCAAACACAAATTCGTCGTACCGCACCAGAAAATATGCGTGATATCACCCTAATTACTACAGAAGAACTCAGTGAAATTCGTCGTATATGGCTAGAAGAGAGACACGAATTTGATGATAGTTTACCCCGCATTTATAAAGAAGTGACAGGCGAAACTTTTATAGATCCGCGTCCCGGTGCTGGTAACAGTCTCCTGGGTAGTGATGAATGGGCGGTGCTGGAAGAAATTTGTGATGAAGATGCAATGCATCTAGAACTGATGGCGAAGCTTTTAGACACAGAACGCCAGTATCGCAAAATGTCACGTCGCGTGGGAATTTACGATGCATTAGCCAAATGTTTTGAAACAAGTTCCCGTTCTCCAGATGAAGCAATTAAGAACGCCCATTTGAAACGAGATTTGAAAGCAGCAGCAAGTGAAGGCGACGTTGAAAAAGTCAAGCAGTTGACTTTGGGTGATGTTGCTGTTTCTGAAAATGATGAAACAGACAAACCGCAAAATTGGGCAAACATCAAATTTAAAAACAGGGATTCAGCACAGAAACCAGGCGAATAGAATTGCTATAGTGTATTTTACTTGCTATCTTCTCTAGGCAAAGTATCCATCCACATGATATTTCTTGAACTCGTACTAGAAAACTTTGGTCCCTACAATGGTCGCCAAGTTATCAATCTTAAGCCACAAGAGAATGATAATTCTCGCCCCATCATTTTATTAGGTGGAATGAACGGTGGGGGCAAAACAACTTTGATGGACGCCATTCGCCTCGCGCTTTATGGACCTCGCGCTCAATGTTCTACCCGTGGTAATTTAAGCTATAGCGATTTTCTGAGCCAATGCGTTAACAGCCATTGTAACGCTATTGAGAAAACCCGGATCGAATTGCTTTTTGAACACATTGAAAATGACAAGCCTATCAAATATCGTGTTGTGCGAACTTGGGAAAAAAATCCAAAAGATGGTAAAGACAATTTAGGAATTTTGGAATTAGGTATTGCCAGAAAAGATGATTGGCTAAGAGAAGAATTAGTGAATACTTGGGACGATTACATTGAAAATCTACTCCCTTTAGGAATTTCTAATTTGTTTCTCTTTGATGGGGAACAGGTGAAGGAACTTGCAGAACAGGAAGTACCGCCACTTATTGTCGTTGATGCAATTCGCGGACTTTTAGGGCTAGAATTGGCAGAACGTTTAGGAGTTGATCTAGAAATTGTAGTCAACCGCAAACGTAAGGAAATAGCCGATACTAAAGAATTAGCAAATTTAGAGGAAATTGAAAAAAGATTAAAACAGCAACAAGCAGAATACGAGACAAATACTAATCAGCTAGAAAAATTAAAAACAGAATTACAAGAATCAGAAAAAGAAAAGCAAGAAGCATTTGATAAATTTGTTTCTGAAGGTGGTAAAATCGCGGCGGAACGAAATCAGTTAGAACTACAGCAAAAGCAAAAGACCGTTGAGGTAGAACAAGCGCGTCAGGGAATGTGTCAATTAGCAGTTCATCTTCTACCATTAGCATTGATTGAACCTTTACTGACTCAAGCGCAACGCCAAGGAGAAAAAGAATTTCGCATTCAACAGTCACAAATAGCAAGGGATATCTTGTTTGAGCGAGATAAACGTTTACTAAATTGGATGACTCAAGTAGGCATTTCAAAAGAACAATTTGAAAAAATAAAAGTCATTTCTAGAACAAGATGAAGAGACATTGCGAGCAAGTTTGATACAAGCGGAAGAATCTTGGTTATTAGCTGATGCTGAAACTTTAAGCCAAT
>JAAUSC010000008.1 GCA_012031965.1 Scytonema sp. RU_4_4 | reverse complement strand
GATCGTCGCGCAAGGCGCGGCTCCTTCTGGGAGTATCGCGTAGCTCGTCTTGTTGTTGAGAGGTTTCTTTCAAAACCCCTCAGCAATACAAGGATGAGGGCACTTCATAAACAATTCAAAATTCACCCATTATAAATTCAGCATAAATTCAACATAAATTCAACATAAATTCAAACTTTTTTTGCGCTTCTTGCACAGGAGTTGCGAATTGCAAAGTAGCGTGCCCGTACGGCATACTTTGAATGTTAGCGCAGCGTGCCGCAGGCAGCAAATGGGTGAATTTTTGAGCAGCGAGTGAGGGAGATACTTCTTCATCCTTATTTAATACTTTGATTTCACAACTCAAACAAAACTGCTGTATAGCTTGATAGTTAGTTGATTCTAAATCTTCTTGAAAACTTTAATTTTTTTTAAAATCTAACTAATTACCATAGAAACACATAAGTTATTCAACCATTAGATAGAGTAAGTGTAAGCAACTATTCTCATAAACTGTAAAGGTTATCATAAGTCGTTTTTCTTTAACGTGGATGTTAATGTTATCTTGTGAGCCTTCTACATTGCGTGTTCTAGTAGTTGACGATCACGAACTGACCCGTTTAACCCTAAAATTAGCCTTTTCTGGGCAGAAAAATATTCAAGTTGTTGGTTTAGCCAGCAATGGTCAAGAAGCTGTAGAGATGGTTAAACGCTGTAACCCTGACGTGATCGTACTAGATTTACATATGCCAGTCATGGATGGTTGGCGTGCCTCTGGTCATATCAAAGCTATTGCTCCAAATACCCAAATCATTGCTTACTCCTCTGTGGAAGACACTAAGTGTCAGGAAACGAGGGAATTGGGTAGTTTGGACGCTTTTTGCAAGAAAGACACACCAACAACCGAACTTATTGCTCTGGTTAGAAAGTTAGGACAAGGTGCAGCCAATAGTTGGTAACAACAAGATAAATGATACAGCAAAGTAGCTTGATAAATCTAAAACTAAGTATCTTGGAACGAGGGAATATAGAGGTCTTGAAAAGCGTCGGTTAAATTGTCAGTTACAGTTTCACCGACGCTGTTTTTTATGATTTCTGTCGCATATTGAGATTCAGCTAAATTTCTGTTTCGGGAAAGGTGCGTCTAAATTCATCAACCAGTTCATCCATTTCTTCTAGAGCCTGATTGACATCAATTCTCAAAGTTCCCAAGTTTGGTTGTTCCAAGAGACTCAGTAAATACTCTCGTTGACTCTGAACTTTTACTACCCGTTCTTTTATCATCTGTGCATCCATATTTTATGTTCCTATCTTGAATTCTCCTCTACTTCAATTTACGATAATATATTTTGAGAAGAATACAGAACCCAGAATTCGGGAGTCAGAACAAAATTAAGTAGTATTTTATACTGTTATCAAATTTTAAATTCTCCCTGCTTTTCAAAGCAAGGAGAGTTTAAGCTCTTCCCTAACTTGTTCCTTATCACCGATGATAGAAAAACTAAGGTACTAGGAATTCATAACGAACTAAAATCATGTTACGCCAAATTTCTTTGGGAACGCTAGGCATAAGTATCGGCAGTGTTTTGACTATCATCGGTATTGCTGCCTACGCTGCTAATAATGCTACACTCAATCTTGTCGGATTTTTTTATGGAATTCCTCTTCTACTAGGAGGGTTAGCACTCAAAGCTAATGAGCTTAAGCCTGTGCCCTTCAGTCAACCTACGACGCCACAAGTGTTGACACTTAGAAAGCAGGAAGCAACTCCTACTCAAAACAAAATTCGCCAAGACATTACTCGATATCGCTACGGTCAAGATGTGCATTTATACGAAGCGCTCTCATTCCTGGGTCTTGGTTCTACAGACGATGATATACCAGTTGTCACAGGATTACAAGAAACAGAAATTAATGGAGCTTATGCTTTAATTTTGGAATTTGATTCGCCATCGGTACCAATAGATGTTTGGCAAAAAAAGCAGGAAAAAATGACCAGTTTTTTTGGTCCTGGAGTAGAGGTAAAAGTGACACAGCCAGAATCAGAAAGAATTGAACTGACGCTAATTGTTACTAAAAAATAGTTATGATTCATGAGTCCTTAGTTTTTTGTTAATGACTAAGAACTCATGTCTCATATAAAGACATATTTACTTTTCTAAACGAACCGCATACCACTGCAAATATTGCCCAGAACCAACATCTAACTCGCAACTCGTATCGATTAAATATTTTGCTTGTATCTCTATGGAGTCAAAAGAGCGCAAATCGAGTGGCAAATCCTCAAATTTCAATTTGTGTAAAATTCCCTTGAGCTTCTCTAATAACTCTGGAGCAGAAAGAAATTGTTCAGGTTGGTTGGTTTCCAAAACGACAAAATAATCTTGCTGGTACATTAATGGGTCTGGCATAGAAAAAATCGTAACTTTAAATAGGTTTTCTTTTTATAAAAGATTGTTTATTATAACTTTTTAAGTGCTTTTTAAATAGTGCAACTTAGTCATCTACTACAAGTTTTGCTCATAGCAATTGAGCAAATAATGGTACAAGAGCAGTTAATAGTAACATAGGATACTGGAATATTTGTACTGTTTGCATTCTGTGTTCATTATAGAAAGTCAGTTTTTTCGGAAAAGTATCAGTAATAGTGTTATGTAACTGCGTAACCATTCCACGTCATTACGTATATATTGTTTAGTATTTTTGCCTTCTATGGAATGCAACTCATGTCAGGCACAAACCCATTCTCCATAACCAACGAAACTCCTGTAATTCTCGTAGTGGATGACGACAAGTCTATGCGAACGCTGTTGCGTGAAGCTATG
Source organism: Scytonema sp. RU_4_4 (assembly GCA_012031965.1). GTDB lineage: Bacteria > Cyanobacteriota > Cyanobacteriia > Cyanobacteriales > Nostocaceae > Brasilonema. Next base: position 61,281 of record JAAUSC010000008.1, on the reverse strand, counting down.
GAAAAAGAAGGCTATCGAGTCGTCGAGGTCAGTAATGGGAAACAGTGTCTAGATGTATACGCATCTGTCAAACCGGATTTGGTTTTGCTAGATGCTGTCATGCCAATTATGGACGGCTTTACCTGCTGTAAGCAACTGATCAAAATATCCAACAATTTTGGTAACTCAACACTCGCCAATCCAGTGGCGGAAGATTCATTGAACAACAGTGCGATTTCAATACTTTGCAATAGTACTTCCATATTAATGATTACTGGCTTGGACGACCCTGAGTCAGTAGACCGCGCCTTTGAAGCAGGAGCAAGCGACTATGTTACCAAACCAATTCACTGGGCTGTTTTACGTCAGCGTGTACGAAGGCTACTGCAACAAGCACAACTGTACAGACAGTTTGAGGCTGCGACCCATGCTTTGCAGGAACTTGTCAATATAGATGGATTAACTGGAGTAGCTAATCGTCGCCGCTTTGACCACTATTTAAATGTTCAATGGTTGAACTTAGTACAAGAGCGATCGCCTTTATCACTGATTCTATGCGATATCGACTATTTTAAACTTTACAACGATAAATACGGTCACCCGGCTGGAGATGCTTGTTTGCAAAAGGTTGCTACTGTCTTAAACCGTATGGCTCAGAGAAATCAGGATTTAGTGGCGCGTTACGGTGGTGAAGAATTTGCTGTGATTATGCCTAACACTCATGCTGCTGGTGCGGTTCACGTTGCGGCTGGTATACAAGCCGGAGTGAGGGAACTGCAAATGGAGCATTCCGAGTCTAACGTGAGTCATTACGTCACCCTGAGCTTAGGGGTAGCCACAACACTCCCCAGTTTTGAATCTTCTTTAACAACTTTGGTTGTAGCAGCAGATAAGGCGCTTTATCAAGCAAAAGCAGAGGGACGCAATCGCATTATACTTAAGAAAGTAAACTGATGAACACTTACAAACCATTACCAATTAAAATGAAAGGTGCCCAATAATAAGGATGACTCAAACGATTAGCTACTTTTGCTGGTAGTTTCTCGCGTGTAGATTTGAGAATTCCTTTGTCTTGGTCTTGAGTTATCCCTGAGTAGTCGCCTGTAATCATTGCAACTTGTGCTTGACGTAAAGCTTCTGCTTTGCTCATTTTGCCTTGACTTAAGAAGGCGTAAAAGGCATTCATTAAAGCTTCTGTTCCACCATCGCTGACAGACCATAAAGAGGCGATCGCCGCTCTTGCTCCCGTACGCTGTATTTGGTAACCAAAACCTAAAATTTCTTCTCCTTTACCTATTTGGTCACCTACTGCTGTTTCGCAAGCACTTAACACAACCAAATCTACATTTGGCAAAGATAACTGTTGAATATCAGATAGCTTGATTAAATCACCATCGCCCATTAAAATAAAAGAGTATTCTGGCTTACCGTTGACAAATTTGGCGTGAGTTGCCATATGAATAATTGTGTAGATATTTAGATAAGGAATGATTGTTTGGCGGTTAAATTCATTATCTAAAAGTGTCTTGGTTCCTGGCATCATGGTAGCGAGATTTTTGACCTCTGCTCCTGCATATTCTAGTGCTTTAAATGGTAATGAAGTAGACTCAATTTGTACGACATGACGCTGTGTCGTTGCTCCCGCTAAAACTTTTATTTTAGGTAAAGGTTGAGTATCAAGATCTGTTAAACTCACAGCAGTAATATTGTTAGTGCGGAAGCGCTGCGCTAACCATTGTTTACCGTCATATAAAGCAGCTAGGGGTATGTAACGTAATGGTCCATCAGGTGCATAGATAATTGTTTTAGCATCTGCATTTGCCAGTTCTTTTTCTATCGGTTTAATTAACAATTCATACAGCTTTTGGGCTGGAACTGTAACGTTAGATTCAGGAGTTTCTAAGGCGCTACGGAAATCTACGATTGCTCGATTGAGTTCTTCTTTTTTTATAGAAACACTACGATGAATTGGTGGTGTCTTTGGGGTTGTCAATACCAATTCTATACGGTTTTCTAAAATCAACGGATACAACAGAACAGCGTTTTGGTTAAGACGTTGCAAGTTATCTCGCAAGCTGTTTAGAAAACCTAATGGTACAATCTGTTGTAATGCTTTTGGGCTAAGCTGTTCTAACCAAGCATTCACTTCTGGGCTGTCAATAAATTGGTTAAATTCGGTGAGAAGATTTGCCTCCAATGCGACGATTTTTTCCTTTTCTTCAGGTTTCCTGTTAGTTGGTGGAATTTTTTGCAGTTCGCTGAGTTGTCTGCTGATTTGAATTTGTTTGTCAGCTATAGCTTTCAACCCTTGATTAATTGATTGTTCTGGAGACGGTGACTCAACTCCTTTGGAAGTTTTTTCATTCCCCCGAACATCACGCAGGTAATCATTTAGTTCTTGAATCTTGAGTAAATCTAAAACTTGCTGTGCTTCTAGTACTCTGTCTTGTTGCAGCAGTAAGTCAGCTAAACGGCGATAATTATCAGCAATAGTTGCAGTGTAAGATTGCTGTTGTTCTTGTGGAAGCGATCGCAATTCAGTGCGTATGGCTTCAGTCACATTAACAGATTGCTTGTAGAAAATAATTGCTAATTGTGGCTTGTTTTGCCGCGCCAGTAAATCCCCAATATTTCCAAGTGTCATTCGTTCTGCAGGTCGGTCACCAACTTCTCGACTGACTGCTAAAGCTTGCTGATAGAACGTTAAAGCTTGGGAATCTTTGCCCATATCTTTATAAGCGCTTCCCATACTATCAAGAGTATGCCCAACAACAGTACGTTCTCCTACTTGTTGAAGAATTGTCAACGCTTGCTTAAGAGATTTGAGTGCTTGCGAATACTGTCCTAATTGTTGATAAGCAAATCCTATATTATTGAGAGTGCTACCAATCTTTGTTTGATTATCTATTTTTCTAAAAACTGCTAAAGCTTGCTGATAATAATTGAGAGCTTGAGAATATTTCTTCATCTGGTTATAAGCAAAGCCAATGTTATGAAGAGTCGTGGCTTCACCTTCTTGGTCACCAATTTTTTCCCAAATGGCTAAAGCTTGCTGATAGAATTTGAGTGCTTGAGAATATTGACCCAATTCGCTGTAAACCAGCCCAATACCATTAAGGTTATTTGCTTCTTCTAGAGAGGATTGAGCTTTTCGGACACTTACCAAAGCTTGTTGAAAAAACTTAAGTGCTTTGGAATATTGTCCTGTTTCGTAATAGATTCCACCAATACTATTCAGGGCAGAGCCTACACCTAGTTTATCTTCTATTTTTTGCATTAAGTTAAGGCTTTGCTGATAATATTTCAGTGCTTGGGAAGACTCTCCCATAGACTGATAAACGAACCCAATATTATCGAGGATAATTCCAGTTGCTTTCTGTTCTTCCTTGTCGGGAACTTTGCCAACACCGACTTCTCGACTGCTCGCCAACGCTTGCTGATAAAATTTCAGTGCTTGCGGATATTGACCTAGCTCTTTGGAAGCTGCTCCTAGACTATTAAGTGTGTCACCAATACCTTTTTTGTCACCTATTTTTTGGTAAAGAACTAGCGCTTGTTGGTAGGTTTCTATAGCTTTTTGAAACTGACTGCTATCGTATTGGTCAACTCCTTGTTTATATAGTTGCTCTGCTTCTTTCTTTAGAGTCTCAGGTTTTTGTGCTTGTAAGAGTGTTCTAAAAGAATGACTTACGGTGTTAGAACGACCGCGTACAAGTGGTCGTTTTCCCTCATAAACTGAGGCGTTTAATAAACACAAAATCAATGCGATCGCGCCAAAGCGAACAAAATGAGATAAATGCATGAAAAATTTTTTTTTATCAAAATGAAGAGTTGCTTATTGAAAAAATAAGCAACTGAAACATTTCGTCATGAAAAATTGTTTGTTGAAAAATCTTGGGATGCACCTATAATAAACTTTACTGAAATCGCATTCAAGCATTGAGATAGATGATTTACTAAGTTTTACTTTACTTATGACGGTTTATCCTTGAGCGTTTAGACAATAGACCACTGGCAGCACTTAAGTTTATTTTAGAATGACCAAACTTATCTGTGCCAGTAATAGTCAGAATCTTACTATGAGAGATAATATACCAGATGAGAGTAGCAACAGTCTCTTCGCCCATGTCCTGATAGATATCCAGTGCTTGTTGGTAAGATTGTAAAGCTTCTCCTAATTGTTGATTAGCTTGTGTTAACAGTTCTTCGGCTTCTGCTTTACGGATATCTTGATTTTTGTATAATTTTTGGTCACTCATTTGGGAAAACTCCTCTTGTTGGGTGATTTCTAAAACACGTTTCACTTTCAGTTAAAGACATATATGTATACCAACAGAAATCACACCATTCCGGATACTAGTGCAAGTCAGAAGCGTTCCCCCTACCTACGCTCCGCAGCTAGAGTCAGAACGGGCTAGCCCCGCTACGCGCTCCAGAATTCAGGAGAGAAAAATACCTATAAAATAAGGGTAGGACTTACGCAAAGAAACCCGGTTTCTACCAAAAATTGTCTGTTTCGCAACCAAATACGAACGAAGAAACCGGGTTTCAAGGGAGGTGGTGCGTAAGTTCTAAAGGGTTTTAAGCTATTCCTAACCGTTTAGTTTTTTCTGCCGCGCTGTACTAGTATTAGTATCTTAATTGAAAATTTACACAGTAGCTTTGTCTGTTTTCAATTCTTTTATCTGCTCATCTAGTTCTTCTACTCTTTTCGTATGACCTAAGGTTTTGTAACTATCTCGTGCTTGAGTCAGCCATTTCATAGCTGCTTTTTCGTCGTCTACCGCTAGATATAAATTCCCCAAAGCTTCGGCAATCTGTGCTTGCTGTACAATATCTTTATGAGTTGTTGCCAATTTATGTGCATTTAAATAATGAGTCTCAGCTAGCACATTTACTCCTGTTTGCCAGTAGAGATTACCAAGCTTTCGATAGATGGACATTTCTTTAATACCACCAGTAATCAAGGCTTCTAGTGTTTCAATCGCCTCTGATTTTAAGTCAGCACCGATATAAAAAAAAGCACTGTGTAGAGCTTTTACTTTGTCAGATACTTTTTGATTGTTCAGTTGGGTTATGGCTGCTTTTACAACTTGTGTTTCTTCCTGGGACAGAAGACTAAAACCCTGTACATTTGGTTTTTCATCTGTTGATAATTTACCGTTGTCAGCTTTGACAATCAGCGAATATTCCACACCTGCTTCTAGTCTTGGTTCTCCTGGATACACAACTTGATTGGTATTTACTTTTGTTTGCCAAACAACCGAATCTCCTTTTTGTAAACTGACATCATAGCTTTTAACACCCAAAACTTGATTCCAGCTTAGCTTCGGCTTGTCAGTCAGTAGCAATGTTCGGCGAGGACTGATAATGTAGGGAATATCAGGGTTGCTAGGACTGCGAGGATCGCCACTTCGAGCACGTCTGCATTCAGCTAGGGGAATTTGACTGACTTGAGTACTCTGTGCTGCTGGAAAAATTGGTGTTATTAATATGAAAAGCAATAAGAAAATAGCAAAAAAACAAACAGAAATTTTAGTTTTTTTACTCTTTACTATCCAGTTTTTTGGTAGCGCACTGAACTTCATGATTGAGTCCTTGAAGTTTTAGAATTTGAGGGTGATTGTGAGATTTTCCCAATTTTTTTTGTTGCTTCATCAGACCACTGTTTTTCTTCTGTCGTTCCTGATTTTTTATATTTAATGCAATTTTTTAAAGCTGATAACTCTCCTTGCTTATTATTTTGCTTTTCTAAAACTTTGGCTTGAAGACAATATGCAGCAGGGCGCTCGCTATTAATATTGATTGCTTTTTGAAGAAAGTTTTGCGCTTCTTGGTAATTTCCTTGTTCTAAATACGCCCAACCCAAGTTTTTCAGCATTGTATATTTGGCTTTATCATCATAAGCAAATGGCAATCCTTTTCGTAGTAATGTCACCGCTGTTGTATATTGTTTATTTAAAATATTTAAACGTGCTAAATTGTTGTAAGCTCTATCATAACCCTTATGCACAGCAATCTTATACATATTCTGAGCTTGATCTAATTTCTTCTGGTCTTCATAAAGCAAGCCTAAGTTGTAGTCAGGTTCTGGTATTTTTGGGTTAAAAAAGATAGCCAAGTGATAATATATCTTGGCAGTATCAAAACTTTTCTCTTCGTATTTTGTAAATCCTAAATCATTGAGGTTTAATGCTATTTCTGGAGTCGATTTCCATAAATTTATGCCTCCACTACCAAAGAGTAATAAGCCAGCCATCCAAAACTGAAAACGACGTTTTTTGGAAAGTTTATCCTGTGTCTTTTTCTGTCTATCAACATTTTTTTTATCTGACTTAAAGACAAGAGAAACTGTATTTTTTAAGAAGCTGTTCAAACCTAAAGTATTAACTCCAAAATCTGTACCTGGTGGTAAGGTATCTGCTCCACCTTGAGAGAGTGGTTCAATCTGTTGATTGCCTTTAAGGTAATTTAATATTTCCTGGCAATTTTGAGGTCTTTGTCCAGAAAAAGGAGCGATGAGGCGGTCAATTAAGTTTGCTAATTCTAGGGAAACATGAGTTGCTTGATCACGCCAAATGAGTTCTCCTGTTTCCGAGCTTCTAGGAAAATCGAGAGGAGATTTTCCTGTCAGTAAAGAGACAAAAGTTCGTCCGAGCGCAAAAAAATCTGACTGTGGGACAGCGTGACCTTCAGCTTGCTCTGGAGGGGTGAACCCAGGAGAAACAAGTACCGTTCCAGTGTGTTTACCTTGTTGTTTTTCTAAGTAAGAGTTTGTGATTTCCCTAACAGCACCAAAGTCAATCAACACCAATTGCCCATCAGGTTTTAGCATGATGTTAGAGAGTTTAATATCTCGATGAAGATATTGATGCTGATGCAGTTCGTTAAGTATTTCTATGAGTTGGATTAACCATGCGTGAGCTTGTTCTGTGGTGAGTGGTTGATTTCCTCTGTCTTGTAACCACTGTTGCAAATTTGAACCTGGTATTTTCTCCATCACTAGACAGTGTAATGGCTCACCATTGCCATCAGACCAAGTGAAATACCCATTTAACTCTACGCGCGGAATACCAGGGTGCTTGAAACGACCTAGTAATTCAGCTTCTCGTTGAAATAGGGCGATCGCCTTTTGTTTAATTGTTGGGTTATAGAAACGCTCTAGGCTCAAAACTTTCAAGACTTTGGGAGTGCCACCATCATCCACTTCAAATACTTTACCAAAACCACCACCACCAATTTGACAGATAATTCGGTAGCGTCCTTGAAGTAACATTCCTGGACGAATCATGGCGACCACCATCATGGCTCAGTCTCTGCTCCATAAAACTTAATCATCAATCCTCATACCCCGTGCGAGAAAATTCAAAATTCAAAATTCGCTCGTTCAAAAACTATTTTGAATTTTTAAGCGTAGCGAGGGTCAACTTAGCTTGCAGTTCATGAGTTTAAAGAAGAAACTTTTTTATTCTACAAATCGAAATCCGCTCATTCCAGAAAACTAATCCCGAGCGATCAGTGGAAGGCGAACGGTGAAAATTGATCCGACTCCGGGTTCACTCGTGACAAAAATCTCACCACCCATCATGTGACAAAAGTGACGGCTAATTGCTAACCCCAGTCCGGTCCCACCATATTTTTTCGTTGTCGAAGCATCCCCTTGGGAAAAGGGTTTAAACAGCTGCTGCTGTTGATGATAGGACATACCAATCCCTGTGTCTTCAACAGTAAACGTAATCATTCCAGAAGCATGACTTCCTTGAATGTCTAATATTTCCCTCTTGACCATAAATGTTACCCTACCGTTGGTGGTAAACTTGGCAGCGTTGCTCAGCAGATTGTACAGCACTTGTCGTAGCTTAGTTTGGTCCGTGTACATAATGCCAAGCTCCCCATCAAAATTCACTTCTAAAATATTGCTATTTTTCTCCACCAAAGGCTTGACTGTGAAAACAACGTTATTAATGAGCGTGGCGAGTTCAAATGTCTCTGGGTAAAAAGTCATTTTCCCCGCTTCAATTTTTGATAAGTCGAGGATATCGTTGATTAATATCAATAAATGCCTACCTGCACCGTTGATAGATTCAAGGTCATCAATAAAATCTTTTGATATGCCAAAATCGATCGCATCATCGTGTAGCAGTTGGCTTAAGCCAATAATGGCATTCAACGGTGTGCGTAACTCGTGACTAATATTTGCCAGAAACTGACCTTTTGCTTGATTCGCAGTTTCTGCTAATTCTTTGGCTTGCTGCAATTCTTTAGTTCGCTCAGAAACCCGCTCAATCAAACGATTGAGGGATTTGGCTAATGATCCTATTTCATCTTCTGTACTGATAGGAGCTCGCAAATTAAAGTTAGACTTTTTCGCAACCTGTTCAGCGACTTGAGTGACAAGAATGACTGGTTCGGCGATCGCCGCGAAGTACGCCATGCTACAATTGCGGCGATCGCGACTGACAGCAGCATACTCACTATAACGATCAACCTCTCAACTCCTTTTGCTACCTCCACATGTCTTATTCTTTCATGCTCTTGCTGTTGAGCAGATTGCAAGCTCTTCGTTAATCGTTTACGTATCTCATCTAGCCGCATGGCTGTTTCACTACTCATCACTGTTAGCAACTGGTTTCGTACTACAGAAATCTGCTGTTGCTGTTGTGGCTGCTCCTTAAGCGGCTGCAAGATTGTCTCAATTTGATTAACGTAAGATTCTAGGTTCGTGGAGTAGTCTTTCAATACGGTTCGTAGAGTGGCTTCCGCGAATGCTAAATCTCCAGGCTTGTCGTTTATAAATCCCGTAATCTTTTCCTTTATCTTCTTAGCTTCGTTCACACTGCTTAAGAATTCGTCTCTTTTGCTGCTAAGAAGTTCTGGATCTTCCACGACAGCAACCAAGTTGGAGCTGTGCAATTGTGCCCCTACCAAAGTATCTTTGTAGCTACTAAGCAGTTGTGCTTGAAACTGGGCATGTCCTAATTTTTTAGTTTCTATCCCCAAATACAAATTGGAGATAACCAACCCAGTCAACGAGCCTAAAAAACCAATTCCAATTGCTAAAAAGTACCCATAGCCAATTTTCTGATGAATGCGCCAAGAACTAGCTTTGAATTTCCCTGGCGAGGGAAATTCTATAGTCGGGAGTTCGTCAGTAGAGGGCTGATCGGCTGACACTTGTCTTATTTCCAGATTGCTGTTAACAGCGGTTGGCTCTTGAGTTTGCATCCCTCAAATCTCCTTACCCTCCCGCAAAGGTTACCGTATTTTTTTCAAAGCTAAGATTTTGTTCAATTTGTCATTAACTCTTACTATATGATCATCATCTTCTTTTTTAACAAGAGCAAAGGGTTTTTCATTAAAGGATGGACTTTTAAGTATGAAATAAACGCTAAGTTTTAAAGGATTAGTTATGAAGTTTTTATAAAGCATTCTTGTTGTAGATGACAGTAAACTCTCAAAAAGGTGTCTACAATTAAGCAAATAGCAACGTTTTGGGTTGATAAGAATTCAGAATGCAGAACACACCAACTCAGTTGGAACCCGACAGCCCCTTAAGCCCTGTGGGCGCGCTGCGCTTACAGGGGAATTCAAAATATGCCCTAAGACTTCCGAGCAGACCTTGAATTTGAGCAAAGCGAGTGTGGCTTGTAACCAAGACAAGTTAGCCATTCGTGCAGAATATGCCCTACGAGCACGCTGCGTTAACACAATGAGTTCTGACAGATGATTCTAAGTTTTTTCTCGGTTAAGCTGTATAATCTAGTTTGTTTTGATAAATAACATAGAATACTATCACAGTATCTGTCACTAAAAGAGTGAATTCTAAAAAGATTTTATATATAGCGGTTCTCATGTGGCTAAGGTACAGATTTATCTGCGTCGAGGATGCGGTTAATTCTTTCTTCTTGTACCTCACCTAGACGGGAAACGCTATATAGCAATCTTATTTTTTATAGTAGTAGACAGGGAGAAAAATTCCATTCACCACTCATCACTGACTATCAAAGTAACGCGGGAGGATGAGAACCCCCCCCCGAAGAGGGGGTTAAGGAAATCAGGAGAGCTAGAAACTAAACTAATTCAGCCTCCCAACTCCTGATTGAATTTATACAATCGTTGCCGACAGTAAACTGTTAGCCGCCTGCTGCAACAATTCTGCTTTATCGGTGCGCTCCCAAGGTAAGTCCAAATCGTTCCGCCCAAGATGACCGTAAGCCGCGACGTCCTGATAAAAACGTCCGCCTCGTTCACTGGGCAGGTTGCGTAAATTGAAGGTATGAATAATGCCTGCTGGACGCAGTTCAAAATGCTGTTTGACCAATTCCAGTAAGATTTGGTCATCAACTTTACCAGTGCCAAAGGTATCCAACATAACGCTTACAGGTCGCGCCACACCAATGGCATAACTCAGCTGAACTTCACATTTGTCTGCGAGCCCTGCAGCGACAATATTTTTCGCTACATACCGACAAGCATAAGCTGCAGAGCGGTCTACCTTAGTGGGGTCTTTGCCAGAAAAGGCTCCACCACCATGTCGTGAGTAACCACCGTAGGTATCAACAATGATTTTACGTCCAGTTAGACCAGAATCTCCCTGAGGACCACCGATGACAAATTTACCCGTCGGATTGACCAAAAAGCGAGTCACCTCATCCGGCTTAACATCAATGTCTCCGAATACAGGTTCAACCACTGCTGACCATAGATCTTCTTTAATCTTGGCTTGCACTGCGGCTTCATCGGTGATGTCACCAATGGTAGCTGTATGCTGGGTAGAAACCAGGATAGTATCAATTCCTACAGGTCGTCCGTCTTCATAGGCTACGGTGACTTGCGTTTTTCCATCAGGACGCAGGTACGGTAAATCACCTGTTTTACGAACCGCAGCCAGTCGTCGAGCAATACGGTGAGCAAGACAGATGGGTAAAGGCATCAATTCTGGTGTTTCGTTACAAGCGAAGCCAAACATGATTCCTTGATCACCTGCACCAACTGAGTCGAATAGTTCATCACTATTTTGCTCGCGGGTTTCATGAGCAGTGTTCACACCTTGGGCAATATCAGGCGATTGTTCATCTAATGCGACAATCACCGAGCAGCTGTTTGCACAGAACCCATTCTCAGCGTTGGTGTAACCAATCTCGGCAATTTTTTTGCGAGCGAGATTCACATAATTCACATTAGCTTTAGTCGTAATTTCACCAGTGATGAGTACCAAACCAGTGTTTACCACAACTTCAGCCGCCACACGGCTACTGGGGTCTTGTGAGAGTAAAGTATCTAGAATGGTATCAGAGATCTGATCGCAGATTTTATCTGGATGTCCCTCAGTCACTGACTCGGAGGTAAATAGATAACGACGAGACAAGTGTAATTCCTCCATAGAAGGTTTCTCTTACTGACTAAACGAAAGTGTCTAGTTCAGCCACTTTAATCTGCAATCATAACAATATTTTTACAATCGCAGTTCGTAAATCATGTTACCTTCATGAAAATTATGACCTAAGACTGATTATTTTAAAGATAGATAAAAGTTATCCTACTTGTTTATAGTTGTTTACAAAAGAAAAAACGGGGAATGGGAGACCAGGTAAACGGTAAGATGAAAATGTTACCAAGAATTCCTTGATGGTACAAGCCCCCAGACTTATCTGTGGAATCAATTCCATTATCACGCCACATGCTACAACGGAGGGAACCTCCGCAACGCAGTGGCTCCAAAATCTAAAATTCAAAATTGTTTGACCTGCTCCTCATGACAAAAAATCGGGGGAAACCCGTGAGCACCCCCAACAGCTTGCACATAAACACAACTACCTGAACTAAACCTTAGCAGCTAGTTTTGCTTCCTTAGATGTCAACCGCTCATAAGCAGCACGCATTTTTAAACCTGTCAGTACTTGGAATAAACCAGTACCATTGTTAGAACCAGGATACTCGCGGTGTTGGAGTAACAAGTGAGTCATCTCGCCTTTATACTTGGTAGATGTTTTGCTCAGATGTGTTTCTATGTAAATGACCTCTTCGAGGTTGTCAAATTGACCATCTACCTCTAACATAGAGACGTAACGACCGTAGTACACATCTGAACCGTAGTACAGTTGCATACCAGGATAAGAACAAGTCAGTTTACGTCCGCAGGGAGTCCACTGAATTGTTGACCCTTCATCAAAGAGGTAGACTGGGTCAAACCCTTCTTTTCCTTCCCGCTGGAGCATACGAACCCGCAGGACTTTGCGCTCTTTATCGTCTTTGATTAAATTTGTAGGCAATACCTGGAGAACGACATCAGCAAATTCTCTTTGCGGTTCAATGTATTTTGTAAAATCAGGTTTACGAGAATTGATTTGAGCTAAGACATCTTCATAGCGGTGACCACGCTCTGCCATGTCTCGCTGGATTTTCCAAGCTATTTTGACTTCATCGCTGATGTCAAAATAGACACTGAAGTCAATGAGTTCGCGCACCCGCTCATCATATAAAGGATGTAATCCCTCAACCACGATAATGTGATTTGGCTCTATTCTTTCTGGTGGGTCGATCATGCCGGTCTCGTGGTTGTAAATCGGCTTATCAATTGCTTGACCTTCTTTGAGCGCTTTGATTTGCTCATACATGAGGTCAAAATTATTTGCTCTTGGGTCAAGTGCAGTTATTCCCGTTTCTTTGCGCTGCTTACGGTCTAATGAGTGATAGTCATCTAAGCAAATGACTGTCATTAAATCTTCACCGAATAAATCTATCAGGCGACGCAAAAAAGTAGACTTACCGCATCCGGAGTCTCCGGCTACTCCAATCAATACCACGTGTTCCGGCTTACTAGTCATAAATCTCCTCTAGATACTAAAAAATGAGTCAATCAATTATTTTTCTTACAGCAATTTTCAAGCCAGGAGTTTACCCCAATGGTTTATCCTGCGTTCTCGCCCCCAACAGCTTCATGACAGACTAGAGGGGTACACAACACCGTGGTAGCAGATACCTGTTTGACTAGTCTGAATTTGTTGCTGGTAAGTATTTAATCCTAGTGTTATATTGGATTGTAACAGAAGGAAGTACTCCATACAAGGCTTGCTGGTATTTCCTTTCAATTCGTTTTGCAGTAAGTAGAAAGCGAAGAAAATTTTTACAACCACCTTTAAGCGGCGTGGTAATGTGAAAGATTTAACTTTTGACTCTACTTATAAGCTTATACGGTATTTTGATTTCTTTTCAATTCTTTTGCAGAAGAAAACCAATATCTGTGATGCTTTAAAAAAAAGATTAAATTGATTCATTATTAACATTCTCCAAAAGACTTATCCTCTACTTTAGAAGGTGAACAGGTGTGTGTGTTTACGACTCCTACATGTCTTTGGTGAGTGTACGTAGAAGGCATTGGCTAGTGATGCCGCTTTCCAAAAAGCGCCAGCTTTGTCAAGCCAAAATCATGTAAACTAAAGCTGGCGCATTGTGCTGGGAAGGATTTTCAAAAAAGGTTCAGTAGACATCGGAGTGGTAGAAGGAATGTACATTAAAGGTGCTGTTGAAGGTGCTGCCAACACAGAATCAGGTAGCCGTGTTTTCGTCTATGAAGTGGTGGGTCTACGTCAGAGCGAAGAAACTGATAAAACGCACTACCCAATTCGTAAAAGTGGCAGTGTATTCATCACAGTGCCTTACAACCGCATGAATCAGGAAATGCGGCGTATTATTCGCCTAGGTGGCAAAATTGTTAGTATCCAGCTTTTGAGTGCTTTGGAGCAACTCAATGGAAAAATCTCTACAGCAAGTGTTATCAGGGAAGTCGAGACTGCTCACAATCAAGCAAATGGTAAAGCCACACCTGTAGCTGAGCAACAGCCCAACAAAAAAGACAAAAAAGGCAACACCATGACTCAAGCGAAAGCCAAAAAAGAAGCACACGCTGACGTTCCCGTCAATATTTACCGTCCGAACGCTCCATTTATTGGTAAGTGCATATCCAATGAAGCGTTAGTAGAAGAAGGCGGAATTGGTATTGTTCAGCATATCAAGTTCGATATTTCTGCTGGTGATCTGCGTTATATAGAAGGTCAAAGTATCGGTATTATCCCACCCGGATTGGATAAGAACGGCAAGCCAGAAAAACTCAGACTGTACTCGATCGCCTCAACTCGTCATGGCGATGATGTGGATGACAAAACAGTCTCTCTTTGCGTCCGTCAGTTGGAGTACAAGCACCCAGAAACCGGCGAAACAGTCTACGGTGTTTGCTCTACACACCTGTGTTTCGTTAAACCAGGAGAAGATGTAAAAATCACAGGTCCAGTGGGTAAAGAAATGCTGTTACCCGCTGACCCTGATGCGAAAGTGATCATGATGGCAACAGGAACGGGTATCGCACCCATGCGGGCTTACCTGTGGCGGATGTTTAAGGATAACGAAAGAGCCGTCAACCCAGAATACCAGTTTAAGGGCTTCGCGTGGTTGATATTTGGTATTCCTACAACTCCTAACATCCTTTACAAGAAAGAACTCGAAGAAATACAACAGCAGTATCCCGACAATTTCCGACTCACTTATGCCATCAGCCGCGAACAGAAAAACGCACAAGGTGGTAGGATGTATATCCAAGACCGCGTAGCAGAACATGCAGATGAACTGTGGCAACTGATTAAAGAAGAGAAAACCCACACATACATTTGCGGTTTGCGAGGTATGGAAGATGGTATCGATGCAGCGCTGACTGCTGCTGCTGCAAAAGAAGGGGTGACTTGGAGTGATTACCAAAAAGACCTCAAGAAAGCTGGTCGCTGGCACGTAGAAACATACTAATTTAGTCATGAGTCATGAGTCATTAGGCTTTTGACAAAAGGCTATAGACTGTAAGTAAGAAAGATAATCTGTAGGGTGGGCAATGCCCACCCTACAATTGTTGTTGTGTATTTTGTTGTGTATTTAACAAAATAATCTAAAATTAAAAATCTAAAATTGGTGTAAAGCTTGTGGGTGTAAAGCTGGGAATCTTGGGATTAGGCACTGTAGGGACGGGTACAGTGCAGCTGTTACAAAATAATGGTTTTCGTCATCCGTTGTTGCAGTCCATAGAAATCTATCGTGTGGGAGTGCGATCGCTCGACAAATCCCGCGCAGTCACACTGCCAGAGAATGTCTTGACCACAGATTTAGAGGCAATTGTCATCGATCCAGAGGTAGATATTGTGGTCGAGGTGATGGGAGGATTAGAACCAGCGCGATCGCTGATCCTTAAGGCTATTCAAAATGGTAAGCACGTGGTGACTGCTAACAAAGCAGCAATATCCCGTTTTGGTGATGAAATCTTTAGCGCTGCTAATCAAGCTGGGGTCTACGTTATGCTGGAAGCCGCTGTGGGTGGTGGTATTCCAGTGATTCAACCTTTAAAGCAATCTTTAAGTGTTAACCGCATTCATACCATCACAGGCATTGTTAATGGCACGACTAACTACATCCTCTCGCGGATGCAAACCGAAGGCAGCAACTTCAGTGATGTCTTACCTGATGCCCAGCGGTTAGGTTATGCTGAAGCTGACCCAACTGCTGATGTCGATGGCTTAGATGCCGCAGATAAAATCGCCATCCTCGCATCATTAGCCTTTGGTGGACGTATCAAGCTAGAAGATGTCTACTGCGAGGGAATTCGGCAAGTCAGCAAGACGGATATTGCCTATGCTGAGAAATTAGGATTTGTTATCAAACTGCTTGCCATTGCCAATAGAATCACCCTCTCATCCCCCAGCCTACGTCTCGCTCCGCTAACATCTTCCTTATCCCCCATCTCAGTCAGAGTTCATCCAACCTTAGTCCCTAAAACGCACCCCCTAGCTAGTATTAACGGCGTAAATAACGCTATTCTTATCGAAGGTGAACCTATAGGACAGGTTATGCTTTTTGGTCCTGGTGCTGGTGCTGGGGCAACTGCTAGTGCTGTATCCTCAGATATTTTGAACCTCGTAGCAGCACTCCAAAATAGTACAAAAGCACCAAATCCGCTGCTTCAGTGCGGACATCAAGACTACTGCCAAATTGTGCCGATGACAGAACTTGTCACCCGATTTTACGCTCGTTTTCTGACCAAAGATCAACCTGGAGTGATTGGCAAATTGGGAACTTGCTTTGGCGATCACGGAGTGAGCTTGGAGTCAGTCGTCCAAACAGGCTTTCAGGGAGAACTTGCAGAAATTGTTGTTGTCACTCACGATGTTCGAGAAGGCGATTTTCGCCAAGCATTAACAGAAATTCATACCTTTGCAGCAGTAGATAGCATTCCTAGCTTGCTGCGAGTGCTTTGAAAATGATGGTTATGAAGGTTTTAACGAATCCGTAACCTGATCCGTAACCTGAAAATAGTAATCTATTATCTAATAACCCTAATCCTGTGCTTTGTCCCTTATTTCTAATAAGATAACAAATATGCATCCCTCAGATCAGGAGTCATCTCCAAACAATACTCTTGGCTTTGATGAATTTATCGGTATTCTTGTTGCTTTTGCGACTATCGGGGTCATTCTGTTTTGGTCATTCTCCCGTAAAAATTCTAGTTGGAATATAACAGGGTTGATATCCCCTTCCCCGACTTCCTCTGCTTCTCCTTCTGTGATTCCTGCGATTCCTGGTATTCCTGAACAACAAGCAATTCCATTTATTCTTCCTAGTGTAAAACCAACAGTCAGTCCATCCCCAACTGACGAAAAGACCCTACAAGATGAGTTACTTCCAGGTTTGAACCTAGCTCCAAACGAACCATCACAAGCACAAGACCCATTATCCTCTTTTCCCATCACGACGACAGAACAATCTCGTGTCGTCACTAAGAGTGAAAAATTGCCAACAATTCCCCCACCACTTGCTTTTACAGATGTACCTGCTGAGTTTTGGGGACGGCGTTTCATTGATATTCTTTCATCTCGTGGAATCATCAAAGGCTTTCCTGATTACTCTTTTAGACCAAACCAACCTGTAAACCGTGCTGAATTTGCTGCCATTTTGCAACAAGCTTTTGACAAAAGAGATGGTGGAAATTCAACAACTTTTAAAGATACACCAGCAAACTTCTGGGCAATTCCAGCAATTAACCAATCCATCACGACTGGATTTTTAAGAGGTTACCCAGACAGCACCTTCAAACCAGACCAAAAAATTCCGCGAGTGCAAGTTTTAGTTGCTCTTGCTAGTGGGCTGAATCTCAAAATACCTTCTTCCCCTGAAAAAGTTTTAAGCATCTATAAAGATGCCAAAGATATTCCTAAATACGCCATTGATAAGATAGCAGCAGCTACAGAAAATCGTCTTGTGGTTAACCACCCGGACTTACAAGTTTTGGCTCCAAATCAAGAAGCCACCCGTGCTGAGGTTGCTGCTATGGTTCATCAAGCTTTAGTGCGAATGGGAAAATTGCAACCCGTTCAATCTCAGAGCATTGTGACGGTACCTTGAGAGGGTTTGCAGTGCAAGTCGTACCGAACCGAAATTAACCGACTCCCACTACACAGATTTATAAGCTAAAAGCCTGCTTATGCAGGCTTTGTTTTGCTAACTTCAGACTAAATCCGAAGATGTTAAATTTGGAAGACAATACTCCAGTAGTGATAGATAGCGCATCAGCCAGAATGGCTTAGCACTGCGTTAATAGCAGCTATTTAGCTTTCTGGAACTTGCTTACCAACCACTTGTGATTTGAGCGTTGTAATCTCACTGGTTAACTCTTGCCGAGTTGAGGCTTTGAGTAGATAGCGGTAAATAAACCATGCAGAGTAACCAATACCAATCAATTCAAAGGTAGGTGCTACCAAAGGAATGTCATTCAAAGCATCCAATATCGCTAAGACTACCTTCACAGCGACAATTGCTCCCACAATTAAACCAATGCTAACCAAGGGCTGTTTGTATCTATTAAAGAAGCTTCCCAGATATTCGGGCAGTGTCGCTAAAAAGCCAGAAACTTGTTCTCCGTATTTTAGCCATTGCTCTTGAGACTGCGCGTTTGGCTGGAGTTTGGTTATGGTTCCTGTTTGGTTGTTGATATTTGGCATTGTAGCCTCTGGAGACTTAGTTTCCACAATTTCCGGTTCTTGCATTTGGGCTTCCATTATTTTCAAACTTAAGTTACTTTAACCCGGACAGTTACAACCAACAAGGCTGTTGACTAGGCGATGCACCGATGCATCAACACAACTGACTTTGAGGGATAACTAGGTTCTAGTTGACTATAACCATAATTGTCCCTCGATCACTACTTCATCAACTACAAGGTAGAAAACTACTAAAAAGGTAATAGCTATAACCTAGCAGCATGGCTGAGAAGTAGTGTTCTAAGTTCATTTTTTATGGACCACAGTCTTGAATGTAGGGTTATCCTACGCTGTGTCAGTTGCTAATCATGGTACTCGTCTAAAGTACAAATCATGCAAAAATCAGTCCACCTTTTATTTATACAAGTCTAAATGCCGATTTTATCCGATATTTAAGCTATCTTAAGCTGTCATTTTTGATGAAGATATTTAACTGAATATTCATACTTTATTGAAGTAATCGATTATACTGAATTGATACTAGAAATAGCTAATAATAACTTAAAAAGTTTTATATTTTTTTATAAAAATTATCATAACTAGTCAAAGACACGGCACTTTGTATTGTACATTGACTTATGAAAGTGAAGCAAACATTCTCTACACTTTTATCGTTATTGCAAAAAAAAATTTTCGCTTCTTAGTACGCCTAATACAGAAGCGAAACAAACATTTTTCAGTTAGGGAAGCGGATCTAGGGATCGTCACCATAGTCAACCTATTTCTCAGACAGCCTTGATTTCGGAAATGACTGATAAGCAAAACTAATAAAATCATCACAAATTTTGTGTGCAAGGAATTTACCAATCCCAATTCCCGACTTCCCGCAATCGATGCTATGCTAAGCTGCTATTTCCAATCAGGAATTTCTGCGTCTTCACCACCAACACCGATACCTGTGTTAAATATTTCAGCATTGGTAATGTTGAGGTCATTCATCGATGCCCCATACACATTAGAATCGTGGACCGTAGCACGAGTGAAATTCACCTTATTAAGATTGGCTTTCTTGAAATTAACATTCGTGGCGAAAGCTGACGTTAAGTTAGCGCCTGCTAAGTTAGCACCTGTAAGGTCAGCACCTTCAAGATTTGCCTTTGTCAGGTTTGCTCCTTGAAGATTTGCATCTCTCAAGTCAGCACCAATTAAATGTGCGCCACTGAGGTTTGCTTTCGATAAATCACACCCAGTACATTCCCCAGTAGAAAGTAGCTTTTTCACATGCTGCGGATTCGCTGCGTTGACTGAAGTAGCTAAAAATAGGGGAGCGACTAAGGTTAGAGCTGTTAGAAGCTTGAATTTCATATGATTTCCCCCTTTTGATACAAGTAGCTTCCGTTTTCTCCTCACAGTTCTATTATCACCCTTATTGCCGTTTCTAATGACAGATTGGCAACATAAGTTATCTGTGATGTTCGTCAGTTTTTCTGTGATTGATCTGTGATTGATGGTTAATCAAGTTTTTATCGCTGTAAATGACTGGTAACTGAATGCACCCGATGTTACCACCACTGGAAACAACAATAACATCTGGTTTCAGTGGAAAATTCTGCCATTGGGTATTCATTGATATCTGCTATGAGACGTAAATTGCTCCGAAAGGTTGCTTAGGCACATAGCGCGTAAATAAATTGACCGCCGTGTGTTAAGTTAACGGGTTGGAACGCCCGGATCTGGGTTTGACAGCGGTCGATTTATTTTTATGGTTCTCCCTTTTGCAAAGTTGTACTGAAATCATAAAAACTTGATTAGGTGATTAAAAAAATTGAATGATTCTACTCTCTATAGAGGAGTTAGATGATTACTATAGATTGAAATATATTAAATATACTTTCCACTATCTCAAATATGAATAACTAATAAAATTTTTATAGTAATCATTTAATATTTTGTTGATTTTTTAATTTTTTCGCTAATTAATCACTAAATATAAGTGGTAATCTAATACTAAGTTGAAATTCAATAAAATAATGTAATAAGTGGCTGGACAGAATTCAATGTAAAACTGCGCTCACAAAAAAGCAGAGATACAAAGCCTTTTATTTTCTGTTTTCTACTTATTACATCAGACACAGTGAAGTCATTTTAGGGGATATTCACTCAAATAATAATGAGAATTTAAATGATTTTCAATTTTAGCAATTCAATCAACCATAATTTCATGGCTGATTGAATCGGCTGAGCTTGAACAAAATGCATCCAAGTAAGGTTGCTAGTTTTCATAAGGATTAGTTTAGTTAGTTGTCAGGAGATACATACTATGACCGATTTTTCAAAGTTTTCCCGCCGGAGATTTCTGTTAACTGCAGGAGCGTCAGCAGCAGGTTCAATATTACTCAAAGGCTGCTTGGGAAACCCACCAGATTTTGGTAGCAACACTCAAGCACAAATAAGTAGTCCTGTTAACCTGACACCAGAACAAAAACCGGAAACACCTAAAGTCAAGCTGGGATATATTGCAATCATAGAGTCTGCTCCTTTGATTATTGCTAAAGAAAAGGGCTTCTTTGCTAAGTACGGCATGACTGAAGTTGAAGTCTCCAAGCAAGCAAACTGGGGTTCCGCAAGAGACAATGTAGAAATTGGAGCTGCTGGCGGTGGTATTGATGGGGGTCAATGGCAAATGCCTATGCCCTATCAAATTTCTGAAGGTTTAATCACCAAAGGAAACAAAAAAATTCCCATGTATGTGTTGGCTCAGTTGAATACTCACGGGAATGGAATTGCAGTTGCGAATAAGCATCTCAATAAAAATATTAGTTTAAAACTTGATGGTACAAAGTCCCTTTTTGATGGACTCAAATCATCAGGCAATAAGTTCAAAGTTGCTTACACATTTCCGCAAGCGAACCAGGAGTTATGGATTCGTTACTGGGCAGCAGCAGGAGGTATTGATCCAGATAATGATCTCTCACTACTGACAGTTCCAGCCGCTCAAACTGTTGCCAATATGAAGACAGGATCGATGGATGCTTTCAGTACAGGCGACCCTTGGCCTTATCGAATTGTCGCCGATAAAATTGGCTTTGTCGCTGCATTAACCGCAGAAATTTGGAAAAACCATCCCGAAGAATACTTGGCAATGAGAGCAGATTGGGTTGACCAAAATCCTAAAGCAACTAAAGCACTCTTAAAAGCAATAATGGAAGCCCAGCAATGGTGCGATAACTTTGACAACCGTAAAGAGTTAGCAGAAATTCTCGCTCGGCGTGATTACCTTAACGTTCCAAAAGAAGTTCTTCTCAACCCCTTCATGGGCAAGTACAACATGGGAGAACGTGTTATTGATGATAAATCAATGGCAGCCTATTACTGGAAGGATGAAAAAGGTAGCGTTTCTTATCCCTACAAGAGTCACGACCTTTGGTTCTTGACAGAATGTGTTCGTTGGGGCTTTTTGCCTAAAGAGACATTAGCAAATGCTAAAACTCTCATCGATAAAGTCAACCGAGAAGACCTTTGGAAACAAGCTGCTAAAGAAGCAGGGATACCCGAAGCTGATATTCCTAAGAGTACATCTCGTGGTATTGAAGAATTTTTTGATGGCGTCAAATTTGATCCAGAAAACCCAGAAGCTTACTTGAAGAGCCTGAAAATCAAGAAAGTCAAAGTTTAGTGAGTTTAGTTCTCTGTTGTTTGTCGTTTGCCAATAAGCATTAATCAACAATTCATAATCAACATTTAGGAAGAATCAAATCATGACAACACTCCAAAGACGCGCTTCAACTCGTAGTTTCTCAAACGCTTGGGTGTCGCGACTGACAAAGCAATTAAGCGAACTTGTACCACCGCTTGTGGCGATCGCGATTTTTCTGCTTGTGTGGCAGCTCTTTTCCTGGACTCCAGGAGCAACACTACCAGGTCCGATACAGGTTATTCAAGACACCTGGATACTGATTGGCTGGCCTTTCTATGATCGAGGTGGAACGGATAAGGGTTTGTTTTGGCAGATTCTTGCCAGTTTGCAGCGAGTCGCTATTAGTTACACACTTGCAGCGATTGTTGGTATCGCCTTGGGTATTTTGATTGGTACGAATAAAATGATGTCCAAGGCTTTAGACCCCATCTTTCAGTTACTGCGAACCGTACCGCCTCTGGCTTGGGTGCCGATTGCCTTAGCCGCTTTGCAAAAAAACGAACCTGCCGCACTTTTCGTGATTTTTATTACAGCAATTTGGCCAATTCTTATCAATACAGCAGTGGGAGTGAAACAAATTCCTCAAGATTACAACAACGTCGCCAAAGTTCTGCAACTAACAAAGCGAGAATATTTCTTTAACATCCTAATTCCTGCTGCTCTTCCCTACATTTTTACAGGTTTGAGGATTGCAATTGGTCTAGCTTGGTTGGCAATTATCGCGGCAGAAATTGTGATGTCTGGTATTGTCGGAATTGGCTTCTTTATCTGGGATGCTTATCAGGCTAACAAAGTTAGTGAAGTTATCTTAGCCCTGGTTTATATTGGCGTGGTTGGTTTGGTTTTAGATAAGTTAATGGCTTGGGTTCAGACGTTAATTCTGCCCACAGAACAGCGATAACAACCTAATTCTTTGTAGGTTTAAGAGATTTAAAACCGATTTAAAACCACAGATACACACAGATATCTCTTCGTTGATTTGAATAGTTCACAGGCTTCTACACTTTTGAAACTTCATACTTTGTATTGCCATGTCTGTTTTTGTTGCTGTTGACCAAGTTGATAAAGTTTTTTCGCTCACCGGAGGCGGCGAATACATCGCTCTCAAAGGGATTGACCTTCAGATTAAGAAAGGAGAGTTTATCTCGTTTATCGGTCACTCTGGTTGTGGTAAGTCCACTCTATTGAACATGATTGCAGGTTTGGATTTGCCAACTGAGGGAGTCGTGACCTTGGAAGGTCAACGAATCAAACAACCAGGACCAGACCGAATGGTGGTGTTTCAGAATTATTCCCTTTTACCTTGGCGGACAGTGCGAGAAAATATTGCTCTTGCTGTGAACGCAGTTATGAAAGATGCGCCTGGGGGTGACCGCAAAGCCATTGTGGAGCAACACATTGACATGGTTGGGTTACGCCCTCATGCTGACAAAGCTCCTGCAATGTTATCGGGTGGACAAAAACAGCGAGTTGCGATCGCCCGTGCTCTTGCTATCCGTCCTAAATTGCTCCTCCTCGATGAACCCTTTGGGGCGCTGGATGCTCTGACGCGGGGTAATTTGCAAGAGCAGCTGATGAAAATCTGTCAAGAGAACCAAGTGACAGCAATCATGGTGACCCATGATGTCGATGAAGCGGTGCTCTTATCTGACCGAATTGTTATGCTGACAAATGGACCAGGTTCCAAAATCGGTCAAATTTTAGAGGTGGATATTCCCCGACCTCGTAAGCGGATGGAAGTGGTAGAACATCCCAGCTACTACAGCTTGCGGAGTGAGATGATTTACTTCCTCAATCAGCAAAAGCGCATCAAGAAAATGCGAGCGAGGAAAACAGCGGTCGTTGCACGTCATGGTTTGGAAAAAGTTAACCTCGATATCGGTTTTGTTCCCCTAAGCGCCTGCGCTCCCCTTGCTGTTGCTAAAGAAAAAGGTTTCTTTGCGAAACATGGCTTAGACGAAGTTAACCTCATACGCGAAACCAGCTGGCGTGGTATTGTCGATGGTATAGTTGGCGGTTACTTAGACGCGGCTCAAATGCCTTCGGGTATGCCCCTCTGGTTAACATTGGGAGGACATCAAGACCAACCTTTGTCCGTCGTCACTGCCATGACTATGACTCGTAACGGCAATGGTATCACCCTAGATAAACGCTTTTACGACCAAGGGATACATACTTTAGCCGATTTTAAGCAGATGCTGCTCAACTCCCCGCAACGCCTGCACCGGATGGGATTAGTGCATCCCTCTTCAATGCATAATTTGCTGCTGCGTTACTGGCTGGCTGCTGGTGGTCTTGACCCCGACCATGATTTGTCACTCAAGAGCATCCCTCCCGCTCAGATGATTGTCGATTTGCAAAAGGGAACCATCGACGGATTCTGTGTTGGGGAACCGTGGAATACGCGAGCAGCTATGGAAGGAGTTGGCTTTACCGTCGCGACAGATTTGGAGATTTGGCCCGGACACCCAGGAAAAGTCCTTGGTGTTCGCGAAGACTGGGCAAACGCTTATCCCAACACCCATATTGCTTTAGTCAAGGCGTTGTTAGAAGCAGCGCAGTATTGTGCTGACCCCAACAACGACCAAGAGGTGCGTCAGATTGTCGCCCAGCGAGAGTATGTCAATACAGATGTCGCTTATATCCATTTGGGAAACCCCAACGAAGTTTTCTGTTCACTGGATCAACCGATGCGTGAGTATGCTCATCACATCTTCTTTGGGGATGGCGCTAACCGCCCCAGCCGAACCGAACACCTTTGGCACATGACTCAGTTGGCGCGTTGGGGTCACACGCCCTTCCCCCGGAATTGGGTAGAAATTATGGAACGGGTGTGTCGAGTGAGTGTATTTAGCACAGCCGCACGAGAACTAGGCGTGTTGGATGTGAAGTATACCAGCGGTGCGATCGCCATGTTTGATGGCACGACATTTACTGCTGAAGATCCCATTGGCTATCTCAACAGTTTAGAGATTAAACGTGATTTTAGCATCGCGGAAGTCATCCTTGATGCACCTCGTGTGGCGATCGCCGCTTAGAGACCAGAAGGTTGGTAGCTTTTTCCAACCTTCTCACTTTCAACTCTTGTTGCTTGTCCATTTCACTCATACTCACAACCAAACCAATGCGCAACCGTCCTTTGAATTTTTCAGCTACCGAAGCAACTCAAAAATCAACAGCAACGACTACAAGACGCGAAGCATTTTTAGCAATTGAGGATGTTTCTAAGGTTTATCCCACCAAGAAAGGTCCTTACACGGTACTCCAAAACGTTAATTTGACTGTAGGACAAGGCGAGTTTATCTGCGTTATTGGTCACTCTGGCTGTGGCAAATCGACGCTGCTAAATATGGTATCGGGTTTTGCTCATCCCACAAGCGGAGAAGTACGCCTGCAAGGAAAGCAGATTACCGAGCCGGGACCAGACCGCATGGTCGTATTTCAAAACTATGCTCTCTTACCTTGGCGAACAGCTTTTGAAAATATCTACCTAGCAGTTCACGCTGTTTATCCGAATAAGCCACAAGCTGAAAAAAGGGCGATTGTGCGGGAAAATCTCGCGATGGTGGGTCTGTTGGAAGCCGCTGATAAAAAGCCGCCTCAACTTTCCGGCGGTATGAGACAACGGGTTTCTATTGCAAGGGCTTTAGCAATTCGTCCCCAAGTCTTGATTCTGGATGAGCCGTTCGGTGCTTTGGATGCGATTACTAAAGAAGAGTTACAGGAAGAACTGCTGAAAATCTGGAACGACCACCGCTGCACTGTTCTCATGATTACCCACGACATTGATGAAGCGCTGTTCTTAGCAGATCGACTGGTGATGATGACCAATGGTCCTGCAGCAAGCATCGGTGAGGTCATGCAGATTCCATTTCCACGTCCGCGCGATCGCGTCCGGATTATGGAAGACCCTCTATACTACAATCTGCGAAATCAAGCCTTGGACTTCCTCTATCACCGTTTCGCTCACGACGAATAATTGACACTCACTATTAGGACTTACGCACCATCTGCTAGAAACCCGGTTTCTTCGTTCGTATTTGGTTGCAAAACAGACGATTTTTGGTAGAAACCGGGTAACTTTTGCGTAAGTCCTGACTATAATGCTTTCGTCTCTACATATACTTTTTCAACAACAACCCTAACTTCTCCTTCGTTGCTGCGGGAGCCTTATCTAAGTTTGTCAAAATCGCATACTTAAGTGCTGAATGTGCATCGCTTGAGGGTGGGTTTTCGGTCAAACGCCGCACTGTTTCTTGAATCACTTTCTGAGCGTTGACTGCATTTCGCTGCAAATTAGCAACCACCATTTCCACTGTCACACTATCGTGATCTGGATGCCAACAATCATAATCTGTCACCAAAGCTAAGGTCGCATATGCAATCTCTGCTTCCCGCGCTAGCTTCGCTTCTGGTAAATTAGTCATCCCAATCACCGTTGCACCCCAACTGCGGTAAAGATTTGATTCCGCTTTTGTTGAAAATGCTGGTCCCTCCATACATACATAGGTACCGCCACGATGTACAGTCACATCTGGTAAGTTTAGGGAGGCAATCGCCTCTGCAACAACAAGTGCCAAATTTTTACAAATCGGGTCGCCAAAAGCGATATGAGCAACAATTCCCTCACCGAAAAACGTTGAAACCCGATTTTTCGTTCTATCAATAAATTGATCGGGAACCACCATATCCAGTGGTTTGACTTCTTCTTTCAAAGAGCCTACAGCGGAAGCAGAGATGAGATACTCTACACCCAGTTGTTTCATTGCATAGATATTAGCGCGAAATGGCAACTCAGAAGGCAACAGCGTATGATTGCGACCATGACGTGCTAAAAAAGCAACTCGTGTACCCTCTAAAGTCCCTAGTATCAAAGCATCAGATGGTGAACCAAAGGGTGTCTGAACTTGCACCTCTTCGATATTTTTGAGGGCATCCATTTTGTATAAACCACTGCCACCAATAATCCCAATACGAGTTTCTGCCATTATTTTTAGATTTCCAAAACAAGTGAAAAATCAAGTTACACAGTCAAAAGTGAGGAGTCATAACTCATAACTCCTCACTCTTAGCTCATAGCTCTTGACTTTTAGAAGTATTCTACCCGTGCATCTAACCCACGTGAGCGTAACCACTTAGATAAATCTTCCGCTTGTGAGCGTTCTCTAAATTGTCCAGCATTGACATAGGGACCTAATTTAGATTCAGCGCGGAAAGCTTCTGGAATATACTGACGCACTTGATCTAAAGTGTCGTTCCTAGAAATCGGGATGATGACAACATAACGATTTTCCTTAGGATTTAATCCTGTAGAGTTGTTAGCGTTGTTGCTCAACCCTAATGCTTGCCAAGTTTGAAAATTGACAGATCCTGTCGTTGCTAAGCCATTGTATTGCTGAAATTGAACGATAGCATCTCTAGTTGCTGGACCGTAATAACCAGTGATATCACCTCTAAAAAATCCCAAATTTTGCAAACGCTGTTGTACGAGTGTCACTCGCTGACTTCTCTCACCTTGACAAATATCTCCGGTGGCTGTCGAACAACCATAACTTTGTCCAGAGTTTTGTCCATAACTTTGTTCAGAGTTTTGTTCAGAGTTTTGTTCATAACTTTGTCCAGAATTTTGTCCATAATTTTGCCTTTCTAAAGCTGTCGTCATTGTCCTTAAGGTTTGTGAATCAGCAACACCATTGGGTGCTATTCCATAATCTTGCTGAAAACGTGCTACGGCGTCCTGGGTTGTTGGACCAAAATAACCAGTTGGATTCAGCCTAAAATAGCCCAACTGCTGCAAATCCTGTTGCAAATCTCTTACCTGAGTACCTGAGTCTCCCAAATTCAAAGCATTGGGTAATCTATCTGCATCGACACCAACAGAAGAATTATTTCTGCGAAGAACAACACGTATTGCTTCTTCTGTTCTCGCACCGACAATACCATCAGCACGTATTCCACGTGATTCCTGGAATCTGATGACTGCTCGCTGAGTTTCTGGACCAAAGTTGCCTGTTATCGGACCATTAAAATAACCTAAACGCTGCAAATCCTGTTGTAATCTAGTAACTGCTTGACCTCTGCTACCTGGTTGCAGCCCACTGCTCACACTTCCACCAGATCTTCTACTTTGACATTGAGATTGCAGCAGTTGTTGAGTTCTTACACCAACAAATCCAACAGTTGGTAGTCTATTTGCTCGCTGGAACCGAATGACAGCATCTCGGGTTAAGGAAGCAAACTTGCCTGTTACCGGACCGTTATAATAGCCCAACTTGCTTAGACACCTTTGGATACTTGAGACTTGAGCTCCAGTACTTCCTACTTGCTGGATTGCTAATGCACGCTCCGCTGTACTCGATACTACCAAAGTCAGCGCTACAGATAATAGATGTATCGTTGCACAACTAGACAGTTTTCTCCAATTCAACTCAGCAAAAAGATGAAAATTAAACTGCACAGGAGGAGTATGCTCATTTCTTGTTGATGTCTCGTTTGCTGATGCAAGCTGAAGATAACCAATTCTTTCCATAGTAGCTATTTAGGTTTGTTATCTTAGATAATTCCCCTGTTGTGTGTTGTGAATTTCACTGTCACACAGAGTGTTAGTCAGTTGTTTGTACATGCAATTATTAACACACTGCTGTGACAAGTAGTTCCTGACGACTTGTTTTGTAATAGTTAAAATTTCATTGATTCAGTAACTTTACGGGAATTGGACAAAATCTTTACTGCTCAATATCGTATCTCTTGATACAGCTACTAACCTTCACTTTGACTTGATTGCACAAAATGATGGTTATTTGGGGTACTTTCAGGGGAACAAATGATAGATTTTGTTCTCTCCCTGTCCCATCTTTCCCAATTTTTTATACTCTTAGTGTTTCTCACATCCCGAAAAAGAATACTGTGTAAAGTTTGCAATAATTCCTTTGTCGTATAGGGCTTAGAAAGAAATGCTTTGACTCGTGCAGCCTCCATCAGTTTGTCGCCAGCTACCAAACCGCTGACACCAATAATCAAGACATGCGGATTCATTTTTTGCAAGGCGCGAATGGTTAATGCTCCGTCCATTGACGGCATCATCATATCCACCAATACCACGCTGATTTCATCTTTGTACTGGGCATATAAGGCGATCGCCTCAATTCCATCGCTGGCTGTTAAGACTTTGTAATTGTAAGTTTCTAACGAGATTTTGATAGTTTCTAAAATTGGGGCTTCGTCATCCACAACCAGAACCAATTCTCCGTTGCCTTTTGGCAGTTCGAGGTTTTCTGCGAGCGGCGTTGCTGTTGCTTCTACTGCTGGCAAGAACACTTGAAATTCAGTTCCTCTGCCAATGTTGCTGGATACGTTTACAAAACCGCCGTGGGTTGTGATAATGCCCCTCACGGTTGAAAGACCTAACCCTGTACCTTTGCCAAACTCTTTAGTGGTGAAAAACGGCTCAAATATTCTATCCACGACTTCTGGCGACATACCGATACCCGTATCTGCAACAGTGATCCTAATGTAGGGACCGACACTTGCCTCAATATTCATGCGGGCATAGTGTTCGTCAATGAACACATTTTCGGCAGAAATCTTCAAAGTCCCGCCATCGGGCATGGCATCGCGAGCGTTGACAACTAAGTTCATGAGGACTTGGTGCAGGTGTGTAGCATCGCCAACAATAGCCCAAAGGTCTGATTTTATATTTATGGAAAATCCAATGGATTTGGGAAATGTCTCTTGGACAATCTGCTCTATTTCTGAGAACAGGTGGTTCACTTGCACAATCGTGCGCTTCTTGCCTTCGACTCCACGTGCAAACTGTAGCACTTGCTTGACCAAAGCCGCCCCACGTTTTGCGTTAGTTTCTATTGTGCTAAACATTTGCTGACTTCGCTCATCAATATTTGGAAGTTTTAGATGTAACAGTTGCGCTGCCGTCAGAATTGGAGTCAGTATATTGTTTAGGTCATGGGCAATGCCGCTTGCAAGTGTACCAATGCTCTCCAGTCGCTGGGCACGGAGAAACTGCGCTTCGAGTTGTTTTTTCTCTGTAATATCAGTGTTGACCGTAAGAATCGATTTCGGTTGCCCATCTTGCTCACCCATCAAAGTCCAGCGGCTAGCAACAATGATTTCCTTGCCTTCTTTGGTCACTTGATGTAACTCACCCTGCCATGAGCCACTAAGAGCTAAACTTTCCTGGAGGTTTTGGAGTTGAGATTGTGTTTCTACTGGATACAGAAGCTGATTGGCATTTTTACCAATTGCTTCTGTTGCTTTCCATCCATACAAATCTTCAGCCCCTTTGTTCCAAAAACGGAGTCGGTTATCCAAATCTTTAACAAGAATGGCATCTGTGGTGATATCGAGCAGAGCAGCTTGTTCACGGATTTGCTGATTTTGCTCCTGAAGTGTCTTTGTTAGGTTCCGCAGCCTCAGATGAAGTTCGATCCGGGCTAAAACTTCTTCATGCTGAAGCGGTTTGGTGATGTAATCGACTGCACCAAGATTTAATCCTTTGACCTTATCCACTGTTTCGGAAAGTGCAGTCATGAAAATTATCGGAATGTCTTTTGTTAACTCATTAGCTTTCAGACGGCTGCAGGTTTCAAAACCGTCCATTCCTGGCATGAGTATGTCCAACAGGATGAGGTCAGGTGGGGCATATTGCGCTCTGGCGTCCGCGAAGCGTTCCAGAATGGAAATCGCACTTTCCCCATCTTCAGCAACCAAGACTGTAAATCCAGAGGCGGCTAAAAAATCGAACAACACTTCTAAATTAGTGGGAGTGTCATCGACAATTAAGATGACACCTTTTTAGTAGGGTCAATATTCATAAAACCTCTTATTTAATTTTTTATGATTAATTTATTAATATTGTTTGAGAAACTCCAAGATTTGTTTTCCTTTAAAACCTTTAGCCAGTTGACGCAAATGGGTAGCAAACGGTGCCCATTGTTCATCCAATTCCTCTAGTTTTGCAGCTCGTTGTGCAATGCTTCTTAGGTCGCCCCTCATCGCCAAATCAAGCAAGACAGCAAGTTCTTCTGCTGGTGGAGCCACAAGTGAGTCTTGAGTCTTTACAGGGAAAATACTTTGCGCCCTGACTTGATTTTCCTGCTGCTCATAAATCCATTCCAACCCCAAATGCACCTGTAATTTTTCTAAAAGCTCCGCTTTTTGGATCGGTTTGGGCAGAAAATCATTGCAACCGACCTCTCGACTTTGTTTTTGATCCAACTCAAAAACGCTAGCTGAAATGGCAATGACTATCACTTCTTTGAAGTCTGGTAACATCCTGAGGCGACGGGTGGCTTCAAAGCCGTCCATTACGCTCATAACTAAGTCCATAAAAATCACATCTGGTTTAAATTCACGCGCTTTATCAAGAGCGTCTAAACCATTTGTTGCTTCTGTGACTTCAAACCCCAATGGCTGTAGTAGATTCACTAAAACAGAGCGATTTGCCCATTTATCATCTACCACCAAAACTTTCCGCGCAGGTCCTATAAAACCAATGATATTACCTTTATCAAGGCTTTGAACATCACTTTGTTGAAAAACCTCAGGCAAATCCAAATCGAGCCAAAAAACGCTGCCTTGACCTAAAGTACTCTTCACTTTTAGTTCGCTACCCATCATCTGAACTAATTGACGGCTAATTGCCAATCCCAATCCTGTTCCTTCAGTCTTACGACTCTCCTCACACACCTGCTGGAATGGCAAAAATATTTCTTCTAGTTGCTCCTGTGCAATGCCAATCCCTGTATCTTCTACTTGAAACCGAAGTTTCTCCTCTTGATAACCCACTGTGAAAGTTATACTACCTTTTTCTGTAAATTTCACTGCATTGCTAAGTAAATTAATCAAGACTTGACGCAACCGTTTTCCATCTGCTCGAATGAGTCTTGGTAGTGGAGAAAGCGTTTTGTAAATTAACGAAATTCCCTTTTGTTCGGCATGGATGCGGCAAATTTCAGCAATACTCTCAAGAAATTCAGGCAAATGAAACTCTTTTGGATAAAGTTCCATTCTCCGAGCTTCAATTTTGGACAGATCTAAAATATCGTTGATGAGTGTCAGTAGGTGTTCGCCGCACTGATGAATAATATCTATACCATTCTTTTGTTGAGCAGTTAAAGCTTTATCTTTCTGAAAAATTTGAGTATAACCCAAAATACCATTGAGCGGGGTACGGAGTTCATGACTCATGTTAGCCAAGAATTCGCTCTTGGCACGGTTGGCAGTTTTGGCTGTTTCTTCTGCTCGCTGGCGTTCTTTAATTTCCTGTTGTAGTTGCAAATTTTTATCTTGTAACTCCAACGTTCGCTCTTCGACTTTCGCTGCCAATGTCCGATTATATTCTTCTAAATCATTGTAAAGACGTGCATTCTCAATCGAGATTGCTGCTTGAGAAGATAAAAGTTGTAAAACTTCCAATCGCTCTTGTGTAAATGCTCCAATTATCAAGTTATTTTCTAAATAAAGAATGCCAATGAGTTTCCCTTGATTCACAATTGGCGTACATAAAATAGATTTTGGTTTGTGGTTGATAATATAGCTATCTGTTGCAAAGACTTGCTCCGAGCTAGCATCGTTCAGTACGACATGCCCTTGAGTGCTTCGCACATAATTAATGACAGATATTGGTAGCTGCTGACTGAATTCTACAGGTGTCGATGGCTGCACGGTTATCTCATCTTGCCCGACACTTTCTGAGGCTTCTATAAGTAACTGTCCTGCTTTTTCTAAAATTAAAAATGCTGTTTCCGCTCCCGCATTTTCAATGACAATTCGCATCAATTTAGCTAGCAACTTGTCCAAAACGATTTCGCCAGAAAGAGCAAGAGATGCTTTCATCACTGCGGCGAAATCCAAAACTTGAGAACTACCTATAGTCGTAGAGTTAATTGTTCGATTCATCTCCAGAACTCTGGTTTTTTCCTTCTGTCTCCAAGAGAAGATGTGAGGGTATCTTGCTTCTAAATCTTTGACTTTTGCCGTCGCACCCCAGCGAATATATCCATAGTAAGCATCAGTCAAATAGGTTTGAGCCACCTTTTCTCTAGCATGCTCAAAATAAAACTCTGCTGCTAGTTCATTAGCCAGTGCTTCTTCCTGAGTATATCCTTGTTCTTGAGCTCCAGCAATGGCTTGGTCATAAAGTGCGATCGCTTGCTCCGGTTGTCCTAAGATCTGCGCTTTTTCTGCCTCTACCAAGTCATATTTATGCTGAAAATTCATTGGGGCATGGTCTGCCCATTTTCGCATTTTTTCCTGGTTCTTTGTCACCTTGCTCAAGAGGTGTTCTTGTTGTGAGTGTGGTACTGATGGATATATCGCTAGTTGTGCTAGAGAATCGTAGAAGTAGAACACTGGTACAACCAGAAATGCTTTCACTCCATCTAAATATTGTTCGGCTTGAACTGCATTTTCCAATGCTTGATTGTACTCACCAAACAGATAACAGATGATAAGTTTGTTTAAATAAAAATAGTGGAGTCCTGTTCTGTCATTAGCTTCCCTAAGAACTGGTAATGATTTCTCCTCGTTGTATACTTCACCTAAGAAACTGCATGGATTTTTTGATGGTTCTAGCAAGGTAAGGACTGACTGTTGAAATATTTG
This sequence comes from Scytonema sp. RU_4_4, assembly GCA_012031965.1. Lineage (GTDB taxonomy): Bacteria > Cyanobacteriota > Cyanobacteriia > Cyanobacteriales > Nostocaceae > Brasilonema. The sequence goes on along the minus strand of JAAUSC010000008.1, from coordinate 27,972 downwards.
ATTCCAATTCAAGGCATGTTCTTGCTTGAGTTGAGCAAGAGTATGACTGATTGTTGCCATTTCTTGTTCAAGCTTTATCAGTTCCTGACCGATGAAATATGAATATTGGCATTTTTGCATGGCAGCATAGCCACCATATTCAAAATGACCGTTTTCTAGTCCGTTAGAGTAAGCATCCTGGAAAAGTGGCAAAGTTTCTTTAACATGAACTTTCCCATGCATTGTACATGCTGCTGCTCCGAAGAATACACTTGTTTTAAGTTCTAAAGCGTTGAACCGTTCGATTAGACTTAAGGCCAACTGACCAAATTTATAAGCCGACTCAATGTCTTGAACTATGCTGTTTAAAATGACACCGTAACCAACAAAACCGTATGCAGAGAAGGGCGCATTTCCATATTTGAGAGATAAATCCACCTGTTCGCAGAAAACTAACGGAAACAGTGCAGGTGCAGCTTGATAGGTCGCAGAACCCATACTTGTGAGCATACGTATGGTTGCTAGCTTATCTACCTCTGTCATTAACGGTAGGTTAATCAAATTTTCTATATTCTTTCCGGTCAAATTTGTCGCTGTTTGAGTCAATGTTTGTTGAATATCCAAGGGAGTCGGCGACTCTGGTAACTTCACCCCCAGCAGTTCCAGCGCTTGTAACCCAATCTTGATTGCTTCGAGTTGTTTGACTTGCGCCATGCAGGCTTGGATTTTAACCTCATAGACTTTCATTTTGTCAATAGGGGTTTTTGCCTGTTGCAAGACAACTGTTGCCCATCTCTCCATCTGCTCAAAGTCGCCGTTAAGGTACGCTGTTTCTATCGCTGAGTCATAAAGTCCCAGTGTTAGCTCGTATTGATTTTGCCAGCTATTTGCTGCCAATAACCCCAAACCCAGCTTTAGATATCGGATAGCAGACTCATACGCCGTTGCGGCTTTCGCTTTCTGAGCTGCTATGAGATTCAGTTTAGCTACCTCATATTTTTCCGACTCAGACACAAGTAAGTCGATGCCATAATTTAATTGATTAACTAAAGCAAAGATATTTTCTTTTCGTTCTTCAAATGTCGTTTTGTGTAGTAGCAATCGACCAATTTTTAGATGAGTTTCTTTTTTTTGTGAATCTGCAATGAGAGAATAAGCTGCTTGCTGCACTCGGTCATGTAAAAACTTGTAAGCAATAGTCAGTTGTTCTACCCTGTGGGAAGCCGCTTGTGCGTCTAGGTCATCTGTTAATAGTTCGTTTTGCTGACCAGTCATAACCAGAGGAATCTTATAGTACTGACTGAGAGGCAGAACTAGACCAGCTTGCAAAGATTCCCACAAATCTTTTGCTGTTTCTGAGAAAGATTTTTGATTAACAATACTCAGAACATCTAAGGTAAATTTGTCCCCAATACAGGCAGCTAACTTTAAGACATTCTGCGTCGTTGGTGATAGCTTTTGAATCTGGTTGCTCATCAATTCAACGACATTATCGGTGATTTCAATGTCTTTCAGCAACTCGATATCCCACTGCCAGCAACCTTCAATGAAATGAAAAGATAACAACTTTTCCTGATAAAGAGATTTGAGTAGCTGAGTTAAGAAAAAGGGGTTACCCAAGGTTTTGCTAAAAACTAATTCAGCTAGCGAGTTTGTCTTTAAAGTATCACTGTGAAGAGTGTTGCTGACTAATTGGTTGACATGAGTGTTCTGCAAAGATTGGAGGACAATATTGTTGATAATAGGACTAGATTTTTGAATTTCCTTCAAAGTCAACATTAATGGATGAGTTGCGCTGACTTCGTTATCTCGATATGCACCAATAAGTAATAGATATTTGCTACCTGAATCACTCAAGAGCAGCTGAATCAACTTCAATGAAGCTAAATCTGCCCACTGTAAGTCATCTAGAAAGAGTACCAGTGGATGCTCCGGTTTACAAAATACACTCATGAATTGTTGAAACACCCGATTAAATCTGTTTTGGGATTCAGTTGGTGCTAATTGAGGAACATCTGGCTGAACACCAACAATCCGTTCAACTTCGGGAATCACATCAATAATAATCTGACCATTAGAACCAAAAGCTTCTAAAAGTTTTGCTTTCCAAACAGCTATCTTGTCAGTATTTTCTGTTAGTAACTGCTGGATGAGTTCCTGAAAAGCCTGAATCAAGGAAGCATAAGGAATATTCCGCTTAAATTGGTCAAACTTACCAGAAATAAAATAACCCCGTTGGCGCACAATAGGTTTATGAATTTCATTGACTAAAGAAGATTTGCCAATACCTGAGTAACCACTGACTAACATCATTTCGGTTGCCCCAAGGCTCACTCGCTCAAAGGCATTCATGAGAGTGGCAACTTCTTTTTCGCGACCATAAAGTTTTTGTGGAATGAGAAATTGACTGTATAAATCAAGCTGACCGACAATGAAATCTTCAATTTTCCCAGTCGCTTGCAGTTTTCTTAGACATTCTTCTAAATCGACTTTTAATCCCAAAGCACTTTGATATCTCTCTTCAGCAGTTTTTGCCAATAATTTCATGACAATATCAGAAACCGCTTGCGGAATTTCTGGATTGAGTTCTTTAGGTGTCACTGCTGTTTGAGCAATATGGCAATGAACTAATTCCAAAGGATCAGTCGCTTGAAAAGGCAGTTGTCCTGTGAGCATTTCATAGAACGTGACGCCTAGAGAGTAAAAGTCAGTTCGGTAGTCAATTGAACGGTTCATCCTACCAGTTTGTTCTGGTGACATATAGGGGAGGGTGCCTTCCAGCAAATTGGGATTACTGATGATCTGATTCTCCCTTGATAGGCATGATGAAATGCTAAAGTCTATAATTTCAACTTGACCTGTTTTCGCGTTGACGAGGATATTATGGGGTTTAATATCTTTATGAAGAATATTGTTTTGATGTAATTGAGCAAGCGTTGAAGATAATTGAATTGCAATTTGCAAAAAATCGCTTAAGTTTAAATTTTGAGCATTGATAAAATTTTTTAGGGGTTCTCCCCCAAAATCTGACAAAATGAGCGCCAGACCATTTTGATAGCTTTCTAAAGCTAAGGGTTTAACAATTCCTTCTATCTCTAAAGGTTGGAGTATTTTATATTCGTGTCTTAATCGGGTAAGCTGTTCTATAGTGGGATATTCAGTTTTAAGAGTTTTAATAATCACCGAGGTTTGCTCTGTTTCCCTCAAAGCACGATAAATACACGTAGTGGTACCGTCATAAATGACTTCGATGAGGTTGTAACCGCTAATGGTGATACTCATACTTCTCGCGTGTGTGAGGTTATTAGCCAGTAAACTGCTGTCTCGGCATCTATCTTAAGTTACATTCCTGTTTAATTTCAGGAATATCATTAATTGTTTACATGCTCAGCCAGAATCTGCTCCACTGTATCCCGATGTGCTGATGGAATGGGCACACTCCAGAATCCTGTTGATAGGAGATAGGGTGGTTGTTTAAACTCAATCGTCACGATGCTGGGTTTCTCTTGGTTCCACCTGTAGGATGTCAGCTTCTCCCACTTCACTACTGAAAGCATATAGCAGATGCCGTTTTCTCGAAACTCCAATCTGCTCAATCCGCTTGAGAGGAAATAGATGGCTAACGACCAAAAGAAAACCAGTTGCGATATAACTTGCACCAGTTCAGTGTCATTCCCAAGCCCTGTTGAGATTGTATTAATCGCCGACCAAGTATTGAAGACTGCGAGCAGTGCTTCCAATACACCAACCCAAAGCATTAATTTGCTTCGTGAAAACCGTCCGACATCAAATAGTAAAGCACCAGCCTTTTTCTTTCGCCAGTTCCAAGTTAGGAGCCATAAAACCACATAAGCTGCAAATAGAAAACAAATGCTTATCGATCCATATTTACCTAGGAAATGAAGCCCGAAGCCAACGAAGAAAGCAAGCAGTATCAACAAAGCACTGCGACCCAAGCGCCTTTGAGCGGCTTGATGCCCGATTGTGCGGTAGGAAATTGCGTATGCAATTGCCATAGCGGGCAGAAAAATAATCAATAATATCAATCCTGTAGAAAAGAACTCAAGCATCATTGTCTCCTTGCATCTACAGAACCTATTTGTAGAATGCGTTAAGTTCTAATCTAGATGTAGGAGCCAATTTTGTTAGGATATGCAGTCTCTATCCTGCTTGCTCACTATGTGAGGTTCTTGCCAAAAACGCAGAATTGAACTTGAACAATTGCTTGAGGACTGGAATAACTATTCTCGGTTGAAACAGTGTAGCAGGTGGTTTGAGCATATGCATCACTTCCAGCAGTGCCAAGCGTACATCAGTATGATTTGTCGTCAACTGCACAACTCTATCCATGTATCGGTGCATGAGTTGGGTGAGCAGACTGGGTGGTTCACCCTCGGTTCCTCGATAACGATAGTCCTCACTTGTTGCCAATAGCCAAGGTATGGCATTGATTTTAGCTAGTTTTTTCTGGAAGCGCTTTGCTAGACCTGTCAGATCGCCGTCAGGTCGGTATTGCTGTTGTTGATGCAGACACTCATCCAAGGTCGAAGCACCTAAAACCGCAGTTGTCATCCCTTGACCATAGACAGGATTAAAAGTACAGGCTGCATCACCTAAAACCAAGAACCCTTCGAGATAACGGGGTAGTCGCTCGTAGTGACGCCAGCGATTTTCAGTGCCACGATAACTGTAGATTTCGGAGAGTGGTTCTGCATCTTTGATTGCGTTATAAATTGCAGGACAAGGCATACTACGAACAAATTCCAGCAAGCCTGCTTCATCAGTAGGTGGATAATCGTGATCGCCTCCATAAACCGTTAGTATCCAACGATTCTCTTCCAATGGCATAAATGCAGCAGCACGTGTGCGTGTTGGGGGTGCTGCTTGCAAATACACGACTTTCCAATCACTCTGAAAATCAGTGGGGAGTCGGTAAAGGCGACTAGTGTAACCTAAAAAGGCATTGAGCACGGTTTCCTGTGGAGGTTGATAATCCAAAGCTCTAAGCCATTGAGGAGCTTTGGAGGTGCGTCCACTTGCATCAACGACTAAATCAGCTTGTATTTGCTCTTCTTCGCAGATTCCTGAATGAGATTGTTGATGAGAGCGAACGGATACACCAGCTACACAAGTGCCATCAGTATTCGACAAAAGTCCCATAACATCACATCCTTCCACAAAGCGGATGTTGTTGATGGTAGCTAGACGACGACGAATGATCCAATCTAGTAAATCGCGACTGAATCCCAACATAGAAAGATGGGAGGGAAAGCGAACTCCCCATCCAGCAGGGGTAAGCCACATCATATCTGCTGCTACATCTATTGGATGAGCACCAGCAGCAATCATTTCGTCGCCAAGTCCAGGGAAAAGTTGTTCGAGTATGAGCTGACCTTGCTGTAATAGCACATGAATGTGGCGAGATTGAGGGATTCCCTTGCGTGGAATAGCGCCTGAAGGAAATTGGTCTCGTTCAATAAGCGTGACTTGCTCAAAGCGATCGCTCATAATGCGAGCGACTACCAACCCAGCCATACTACCACCGATGACAATTGCATGATTGTTTGTCATTTTCGTTCTCATCACTCACGACTCGCCAGAAATTTGACAAAATACAGTTCTTTTGCGTGGTCCGTCTAACTCAAAAAATAAAACAGATTGATAAGTTCCCAAAGCTAATTTCCCATCCACAATTGGAATCACTTCACTCGTACTTAGAGTCATTGCCATTAAATGAGAATGGGCATTCATTGGTTCATCTGGAGGGATATTTTTTCTTAAGTGTAAATCATTATGTAAGTATCGGTCTGATTCTGGTGCCAGTTTTTGCAAATAAACTGTGACATCTTCTAACAATCTTTCTTCATACTCATTAATAGCTAATGCCGTGGTTGTGTGGCGAGAAAAAACTAAAGCCTGACCATTTTTAATCGAGGTTGATTCTATCAAATCTTGAAGTTGTGATGTAATATTATGAATATTGATTCCTTGTTTTGTTTCGATTTCTATTAAAATATTAAGAATTGGCATACAGTTAATTGTGGGTTTTTAATTTTGCAGTTTCTAAAATAAAAAAAATACTAAATATAAATATAGCAGTCTTAAATCATTCGTTAAATTCTCTTTTCTCCTACTCTGCGTTCTCTCTTGTCTGGTGCGGTTTATTTAATAAAAGCCTTTTTCACAAAGCCTTTTTCACAAATCAGATAGGATTGCTATATGGTGAGTCAAACCTATTTTTTGACTAAATTTCTAGTTTAATGCACCTTGTCAATTATTTTTTGCAAACCCCTCACCAAGCGCTCAATTCCTTCTTTTGCGGTTTCTTTTTGTAGCGCACCGTAGGCGACGCGGAGATAGCATCCATCATCCATCCCAAAGGTTGTACCAGGAATCACTGCGACTTGATGTTCGCGGATGAGTCGCTCGACTAGCTCAAAGCTATCCAATTGAGTATGAACTTTAAGGAAAAAATAGAAAGCACCCTCAGCAGGAGCAATAGTACACAAGTCTTGTAAACTGTTGAGGGAATCAAGTACGACAAGTCTGACTTGGGCGATCGCCGCAATATGATTCTTCAAATAGTCCTCTTTTGCTTGCAACGCCCCTAAAGCTGCATACTGGGAAATCACAGGCGGACAAATGAGAATCGTGTCTTGAACTTTTTTGACGGGGACAAGCAGGTGTTTAGGGATAACCATGTAGCCAATACGCCAGCTTGCAAAACCATAAGCTTTGGAAAGGCTATAAAGAGAAATCGTGTAATTGCGACTTCCAACGAATGCACCGGGAGAAATATGCTTCGCTCCGTTGTAGGTAAAGTATTCATAAGCTTCATCGCTGATGTGGTAGATACCATGATCGCGACAAATTTGATTCACTTCCCGCAACGCTTGTTCTGAATACACTGCTCCAGTAGGATTATTCGGGGAAATCGTCACCACTGCTCGTGTTTTGGAAGTGATAGCTTGGGCGATCGCCTCTGGACGCAGTTGGTAATTTTCATCACATTTGGCTAGCACTGGACGACAACCCGCCATAGTAATCGCCATTTCATGGTTGAAATAGTAAGGCGTATTAAGAATAATTTCATCTCCCACCGAAGTGATGGCAAGAACAGCGTTCATAAACGCCATATTGCTACCTGCAGTCACAACGATGCAGTTTTCCTCATTGATTTCAATACTGTTAAAAACTTGTAATTTTGCAGCTAGTGCAGTTTGTAGTGAGGGAATTCCCTCAACAGCTTGGTATAAATGATTAGTTGGTTCGGCAAGGAACTTCGGCAAAAGTTCTATTGCTTCGGGTGGTGGACTATAGGAAACAACACCCTGACCTAGAGAGATTGTACCAGGACAGCTTTTAATCAGTTCCCCAACGACAGGAATAATAGGCGACTGTACCGCCAGCATCCGAGAGATAAGAGATTTCATGCAATATCAAGTTTAAGCTAAGTTCAATTTTCTCTTAAAAGTTAAGGATGGCTAATACAAAGTGGGGGAAACCCCCGAACGGAAGTATCCCCCCTTTGTCTCATTCGCTAAGTTGGCTTATTTCTTGATTACTTTTTGGGTGAGATGAGCATCATCATGTTTCGCCCTTCTTTTTTGGGCATTTGCTGAACTTCACCAAATGCTTCTAAATCTGTCGCCATTCGCTTGAGCAATTGTTCTGCCATGTCGCTGTGTTGGATTTCTCGACCCCGGAACATCACAGTTGCTTTAACTTTATCCCCGTCTTTGAGAAAACGCTCTGCTTGCTTGACTCGTACATTGTAGTCGTGTTCTTCAATCTTATAACGCATCTTCACTTCTTTGACATCAGCGGTGTGCTGCTTTTTCCGGGCTTCCCGTGCCTTTTTCTCTTGCTCAAACTTGTATTTCCCATAGTCCATAATCCGACAAACCGGTGGATCCGCCTTGTCACTCAGCAGCACTAAGTCAAGTTCTTTTTCTTCCGCTAGTTGTAGTGCTTCTGGTGGGGTCAGGATTCCCAACTGAGAACCATCGGTATCAATAACCCGAATTTTCGGGAAGCGAATTCGTTCGTTAATTTGGGGCAGGTCGCGATTTCTTTTTCTTTCAATCACTGACATTATGATTTGTGGGAGCTGTTTGTTAAGAAAGTGGCTTGGTTGTTTGTTGTATGCCTCAGAAGCAAAATACTAAAATGACTGAGGACTAGAAAAGGAAACTATAGTTCTAGGGTAACTAATCCATAGAGCAGTTTCATAAAACCTTGCGGAAAGTGTGGAAACCCGTCGCCGCGAGAAACAGGAGGAAACACGACACGAGGGACTTTAGTCCTTGTAAAAGGGAGTAGTTTTTGATTGGATATAATCCCAGGAACTAGTAAACCTGTTTAAATCTCCTCGCCCAACACAACTAAGATGACTGGTCTTTAACCACGACCTAACAAGAGGTCTTACAGATAATCCGAACTGGAGAAGTCTTCGGTAGTGTGTACCAAGTTGTGTCTGTTGGGCTAGTCATCACTTACGTCACCCGACTTGTTTCGGACAAGCGAGCGTGGCTTTAGCCCGCTCGTTGATGACTGTCTTCGTTAGTATCTGCTATTCTACTCATTTTGAAAGGATTTCTGTCCAATTGTTAATCTAAGTTACACAATAGTAGCAATCTTTAATCATTGTAACAGTTTTTGAAAAAAGATTGACGTTTTTGCACTTCAGTGAAAACCCAAAATAAATGTGTTCTGTCAGGCAAAAAGTTTACCAAAAAACTCTATAAAACCTTCTAGCTTGAAAATAGAACGGGCTGCGCCCCGCTACGCGCTCCAGAACGGACTGCGTCCCGCTCCGCGCTCCAGAACTCAGAACTCACAAAGGAAGAAATCTTTTTCATGCATGGCGGTGAAATTTTTTCATTGGGACTGCCCTCTGCCTTTTAACTTCTGCCTTCCGACGAAGTCGGTCAAGGTTGGGATTCATCAAGAACGGACAAGTTTTACCAGTCGATTCACCAACAAATGATTTCTCTGATATGGCGATCGCCACTCATTGGTATTGTTTGGTTGATAGCAACGTGTGTTGCCAAAGAAGGTTCCCAACGCCAGTTTCAATTAGGTAGAACACAGGTTGACTCTCCAGAGCACAGCAAGGCTCTGTGTCCCCGCCATATGGTTTGTGGTTTCTACAAAGAAAAAGCGCTGTCAGGAGAAATTTAAGCGCAATAGAGGGGATCGTTCAATGCTACTCTTGAAGAGACAAGAGCAAAATCTTATGTCTTTAGACGACCTTATCTGAAATATAGCTTCAATCATTAAGGCTCAGCATGGTCACCACTGCAGAAAAAACAAACATTGGTTACATTACCCAAGTTATTGGTCCGGTTGTTGATGTCAAGTTCCCCAACGGGAAAATGCCGCAAATCTACAACGCTTTGACCATCAAAGGCACTAACGAAGCCGGACAAGAAATCTCAGTCACTACTGAAGTGCAGCAGCTGCTAGGTGACAACCAAGTACGAACTGTTGCCATGAGTTCTACTGATGGCTTAGTGCGTGGTCTGGAAGTTACTGATACTGGCGCTCCCATCAGTGTGCCTGTTGGTAAAGCCACGCTGGGTCGGATTTTCAACGTCCTTGGCGAACCTGTGGACAATAGGGGACCTGTCAATTCTGAGGAAAAATTGCCCATCCACCGCGATGCTCCCAAATTCACGGAATTGGAAACCAAACCCTCCGTGTTTGAGACCGGGATTAAAGTTGTTGACCTGCTAACTCCCTATCGGCGCGGTGGAAAAATTGGTCTATTTGGCGGTGCTGGCGTAGGCAAGACCGTCATTATGATGGAGTTGATTAACAACATCGCCACACAACACGGTGGAGTGTCAGTGTTCGCTGGAGTGGGTGAGCGCACCCGTGAGGGCAATGACCTTTATAATGAAATGATTGAATCTGGGGTAATCAACAAAGATAACCTCAACGAATCGAAGATTGCCCTAGTGTACGGTCAGATGAACGAGCCACCCGGAGCAAGAATGCGGGTTGGTCTGTCGGGATTGACAGTAGCAGAGTACTTCCGCGATGTGAACAAGCAGGACGTGCTGCTGTTTGTTGACAACATCTTCCGGTTTGTGCAAGCAGGTTCGGAAGTGTCAGCTCTGTTGGGACGGATGCCTTCTGCGGTAGGATATCAGCCGACATTAGGAACCGACGTCGGTGCATTGCAAGAACGCATCACTTCCACCAACGAAGGGTCAATTACCTCCATTCAAGCGGTATATGTACCTGCGGACGACTTAACCGACCCCGCACCCGCTACCACCTTCGCTCACTTGGACGGAACAACTGTACTATCTCGGGGTTTGGCATCTAAGGGAATTTATCCAGCGGTGGACCCCCTAGATTCTACTTCCACCATGTTGCAGCCCAATATTGTTGGCGAGGAACACTACAACACTGCTCGTGCTGTACAATCAACGCTGCAGCGTTACAAGGAACTTCAGGACATCATCGCCATTCTCGGTTTGGATGAATTATCTGAAGACGACCGTCTCACCGTGGCGCGTGCGCGCAAAGTTGAGCGTTTCTTGTCTCAGCCGTTCTTTGTGGCAGAAGTGTTCACCGGCTCTCCTGGTAAGTACGTGAAGCTGGAAGAGACCATCAAAGGCTTCCAGAGGATTCTTGCTGGTGAGTTGGATGATCTGCCAGAGCAGGCTTTCTACTTGGTCGGCAATATTGACGAGGCGATCGCCAAAGCCGAAAAACTCAAAGGCTAATACGAGCGTGAACAGTGAGACCAGTACTTGATGAGGGTTTCCAACGCCAGATGCTCTACTTGGGGAGACACGCCAGATGCTACAACGGAGCGGAGCCGGAGACGCTCCGCCTCCGGGGAACCTCAACGCCAGAACAAGCGTGAGGGAAACCCTCATCAAGTACTGGCTCCGCAACGCAGTGGCTCCCCAAGACGAGCCACTGCGTTGGACGGGTTTCCCGGCTTGAAGCATGTGGCGTCCGCACTGGCTCCTCCGTAGGTAACTGGCGTTAGCGTTTGCGCAGCGCCCCCTACGGGGCTAGCGGAACCGGAGGTTCTCCCCGAAGGGTCATCAGTGAACAGTTATCAGTGAACAGTTATCAGGATAAGTATGATAACTGTTTACTGACACTTGATGACCGATAACTGATAATTGATAACTGATAAGTGACATATGACATTGACTGTTCGTGTAATTTCCCCAGATAAAACAGTGTGGGATGCTCCAGCAGAAGAAATCATTTTGCCCAGCACCACTGGTCAACTCGGTATCCTCCGCGGACACGCGCCACTTTTAACCGCCCTAGATACGGGTGTCATGCGAGTACGTTCTAGTAAAAATCAGCCTTGGGTCGCTATTGCGCTGTTAGGTGGCTTTGCCGAAGTCGAACAAGATGAAGTCACAATTCTGGTAAACAGTGCTGAGCGGGGTGACGCAATTAATTTAGATGAAGCCCGTGCTGCTTTTAATGAAGCAGAAACCCGTTTGAATCAAGTACAAGCAGGAGAGCGCCAAGCTCAAATCCAAGCAAATCAAGCATACAAACGCGCCCGCGCTCGTTTTCAAGCCGCTGGTGGTATGGTGTAGCTGCTTCTAGGTAGGGTAAGAAACGGTATACGCCCTACCTAAATATTGCATTTGATTATCTAACCAACATGATGTCGTGAGGACCGCGAGTCACATCAATCTTAAAACCAGTTCGCTCTAATCTTGGTTGCTCTGCTGGAATCACATTCCAAAATTCGACTGCGCCTGTACGGGGACTTTGCTGGCGGTCATGAAAAATGACCACAGCCACAGCTTTTCCTTCCGCATCAAACGCTGCATTTTCTGGTAATAATCCTTCAAATCCATACTCCTGACCTACAGTCGCTAGTTCGCCCGTCTTTGGGTTCACTTTCACAAGCGACAAAGAACAGTGAGACTTACCACGCCACGGAAGCCAGTTTGTGGGAATGTAGGTGCGCCGCATATTCACACTAACAGCTAATGAACCATCCGGACTGAGAGCAAAGCCTTCAGGACTGACACCGACTGCTGTTCTAGAAACCACTTCCGGCTGTACCACTTGTTTAGAAGTACCATCAAAGTGAATTGAGACTAATTCACCTTTCGGGTTCATAAAGTAGTTGAGGAATCCAAACAGTCCTCCTCTAAATTGACCCCAAGTTCTCCAGTTCACCTCAGTGATTAAGAAATAACGACCGTCTGGTGTAAATCGTCCGATGCTGAGTGTGTTACCAATGTTCACAGGGTGACCGTAGGGTCTTAGTTCAACACTACCTGATGCATTTGACACAACTTCATAAAATGCAACTTCTTGATTATCAAAATTCAGTGCTAGGAAGCGTCCCGAAGGATGCCAACTGACAGAATTCACTGAATTGACAGCCTGACCAGCAGAATTTCTAAAGTTGAAGTAGCGCCGTTCGCCTAGTTTACCGTTTTTAGTAGACACAATGAGCAGTTCTCTGCCTTTCTCTCCACCTAAAGTGATTGCTAAGAACCTTCCATCAGGACTTGCGCCGATATGAGATGGAACCCGACCAATAGATACAGACTCAACCACAGAAGGTTGATTAGGATTCGTGATATCCACCACAGTCAGCAGTGAGCCATTTGGTACTCCAATACCTGGTAGACTTGGGTTTAACTTTTGAACACCTTCTGGAAGTTTACCTCGAAGCTCAACTACATATGCTTTTGTTCCATCAGGAGAAGTTGCGATAATCTGGGGCCAAGCTGTTACAGAATTGGAAACTGGAACAGTCGCAACAGTTGGATTCGCAGGATTTAGAGGTAGGCTGATGACGCTCAAGTTGTCCTCAATACTAGGAACTTTATCTGGGATACCATCAATATAAGCTGTTGCTACCATATCTGCATCTGATGCCACAAGCAGTGCTCGTCCTGTAAACCGAGGCTGGGAAGCTTGTACAATTGGTGCAATTGGCACTGGATCGAGCAGTTGTAATAATACGTAGATAAAAAGTGCGAGAACACACCCTGTAACACCCAGAGCCAACCGCTTCAGCCACTTTGACTTTAGTAGTTTCATTGTCATGTTTACTCAACGACAAATGGAAGTTCTAAATTCTGTTGTCTAATTAGGCAGAACAAAGTCAACGAACACCACCTGTTTCGCCAACTCACATATCATCTTTGTTTTGTGGTCATTTCTGAATTTCTGAATTTCCTTGATCCTAGTCTGGCTTTTGGGAAATATTCATACGTCTTGCTAGTGGATTGATACACTGGAGGAATCAATCAAAGAAAGTACTTAACAGTTCGCTATTAGCTGTCTTTATGGAAATTCAGCATTTCCGCTGTTTTATCGTTTTAGCCCAAGAGTTACATTTCACCCGTGCAGCGGAACGCCTGCACCTATCACAACCACATCTGACTCGTATCGTTAATCAAATTGAAAAAGAATTAGGTGTGACTCTTGTGCGACGCACGACTCGTCGAATAACCCTGACGGATGCTGGAGAAAAGTTTCTGGTGGAAGCGCAAGCAGTCCTAGCAAGGGTAGAACAAGCAATACAGACGATGCGACAATTGGCTGCTACCAACACAGGACGATTGAGGATAGGATTTACAGAAATGGCACGGCATTGTGTGCTACCAAAAATTTTATCCGTGTTTCGCAATCGCTATGGGCAAGTGCAGCTTGATATTCTTGAAAACTGTACTGAAGAACTTGTGGAAACCCTCAAGAGTGCAAAAGTCGATCTTGCTTTTCTCCATCCACCACTGCGAGCCGATTTTCTCAACTTGATATCAATATATCAAGAACGCTTCATGATAGCCCTACCACTCAATCATCCGTTGGCATTGCAAACAGAGATTGTGTTTGCAGACTTAAAGAATGAAACATTAATTTTACCTCACCGTGAACATGGACCTGTGTTGTATGATCATATTCTCCACCTGTGTCAGCAAGGAGGATTTTCGCCGACAGTCATTCATCGAGACACAGACAGGTCTTTTCTGGGATTGGTAACCGCGAACATGGGTGTTTGCTTTATGACATCAAGTATGCAAAACGCCAAAAATCCGGGGATTCTCTGTCTTCCTATTGCAGGTGACGCACCAACTTTGGAACACGCAGTTGCATGGCGACGGGATGATTCCTCTGTTTTTGTTAGCTCATTTTTGCAAGTCGTACAGGAATTTCTTCAGACGAGTGGTGTTTGGCTAGAAAAATGTTTCTGCTTCCACACTACGACGCTGGAAAGTGGAAGGTAATATGTACCTCAAAACCCTTCACCTCCGACAATTTCGCAACTACAAAGAGCAGCAGGTCGAGTTTACTGCTCCCAAAACAATATTGGTAGGCAACAATGCTCAGGGCAAATCCAATTTATTGGAGGCGGTGGAATTGCTGGCGACATTGCGATCGCACAGAATGGCACGCGATCGCGATTTAATCCAAGATGGAGAAACCGCAGCCATGCTTTTTGCCACTATAGAGCGACAAACTGGCGTCAGTGACCTCACTCTCACCTTACGTCGAAACGGTCGCCGTACCGTCGCGCTCAATAGTGAGACTCTGCGGCGTCAAATGGATTTTCTTGGTGTTCTCAATGCAGTACAATTTTCTAGTTTAGATTTAGATCTCGTGCGCGGTGGTCCTGAAGGTCGGCGAAACTGGCTTGATACTCTCTTAATCCAACTCGAACCTGTCTATGCTCACATTTTGCAGCAATATAATCAGGTTTTGCGACAGCGCAATGCCTTCTTGAAAAGTCTTTTGCAACGTCAATCGCCACCTTTACCAGAAGCCAGTACGCGTCTACAAGAGAAATCCCCGCACTCCCAAATCTCAAGAACTCAAACTCCACAGCATTCTGAGTTAGATATTTGGAATGCACAGTTAGCTACTATGGGGACACGGGTGATTCGACGACGCGATCGCGCTCTACAGCGACTAGCCCCTATTGCCAGCGCTTGGCACGCTAGTATCAGTGGTCGTACAGAAATTCTAGAACTCAAGTACTTATCTAGTATCTCATTAGAGCAGAACCATCCAGAACAAGTACAGCAAGCTTTTTTAGAAAAAATAGAGCAGCGTACTGTTGCGGAGTTACACCAAGGCACAACCCTTGTCGGTCCCCATCGCGACGAAATAGAATTGACAATTAATCAAACACCTGCTCGTCAATACGGTTCCCAAGGTCAGCAACGAACCCTGGTACTAGCCTTAAAACTAGCAGAATTGCAACTCATAGAAGAAGTTATTGGCGAGCCACCCCTACTATTACTTGATGATGTCTTAGCTGAACTTGATCCATCCCGACAAAATCAGCTACTTGATGCCATTCAAGACCGCTTTCAAACTCTGATCACCACAACTCATCTAAGTTCTTTTGATTCCCAGTGGCTGAATTCCTCTCAAATTCTTTCCGTTCTTTCTGGTAAAATATCAAAAGCAATCATTGATTATTAGTCATTCATCTCAACTTTCAAACCGTTTAAAAATACTTAAAACCAACAAAGACAACAAAGCAGCAATTAATCCTAACTGCCACAAACCACACCCAGCAGCAATTCCCAAAGCCGCTGAAACCCAAATGGCTGCTGCTGAGGTTAGTCCCCGAACTTCAGTTCGCGTTGATTCTTGGGAAGATTGACGTACAATCTCCCCTGCACCAAGAAACCCTACACCAGCCGCAATACCCTGAATCACTCGCGACAAAGCATCAGTATCTGGTCGCTCTGAACCTGTTGCCAAGGATACAATGGTAAACAGGGCTGCACCAAAACTCACTAGCATATGAGTTCGCAAACCAGCGGGTTTGTGTCTCATTTCGCGCTCTATGCCAATTATTGCCCCAACGAGTAAAGCAAGGCACAGTCTAAAGGTGATATTTAACCAATCATTAGCCGCAAGATAGTAGATGCTAGGCAATGCTCAATCCTTGTCAATTTCTCATGGAAATCAATATACAATCACTGCTGTCCTTAATTGTAGTACTTGATAAGTATTTATTACATCGAAAACTCATTTCTTTCCATCATTGTATTTTAAGTAAATAAACAGAATTGCACGTAAAATACGAAAAGTAGCTCAAAAACTTTCTTCCCTTTTGTCATCAGCCTTGTGACAAAAGATATTACGTTTTATAAGATTGACTTAATTCTCTAAATTCTTAACTGCCATAACCATAAGGTAAGTTAGCACAATAAAACATAGATGGTAGACAAATGGTATAACCTCGTTGTAGTTGTTTTTCAGTGGTTGACAACTGAAGTGTTTATCATTTATGAAGCCGTGGTTACTTATATAATTACGGTTACAATCACGGTCATTCCGTTACCTTAGCAACAGACAACAGATAACAAAGTAATTGAGTGGACAAACTCTACTGGCTTGATCAAATTAAACAGCAAGACCGCGCCAAAGTTGGTGACAAAGCATTTTATTTAAGCAGAATGATGCAGCGCGGTTATCCTGTGGTGCCTGGTTTTGTCATTTCAGCAGAAGTTTTGCAAGAATTTTTAGAAACTCTCAACAGTTCGGAGGCGTTAGTCGCTGACTTACCCCACTCTTCGCTACACTTAGATGTCAATAATTGGCGTCAACTTCAGCAGGTTGCTGGGCGCTTGCGCCAAGAAATAAGTTCTGCTGATTTGCCATCACACCTACTTAGTCAAATTGTCAATGCAGCTCAAGAATTGGAATCTGCATATCTCATTTTTCGACCAACTTTTGTAGTACCTACTACAAAGCACGGAATAGGTAAGACATCTGGATTGCTAGAGTCTCAAATCTGTCAATGTCATGAAGAAGCGATCGCTCTAGCACTGAAGCGCACCTGGAGCCAGATGTTTCGTGCTAAAAGTTTACTGTACTGGCAATGGGCAGGAATTAACCTGCAACAAATTCATTTAGGCGTTTTGGTACAACCTTTTAGGAATGCGATCGCCAGTGGCTCACTCAATGCTAACTCCTCTGAATGGGAAATTTTAGCGACATGGGGATTAGGAGTAGCAATGACTCAAGGTGAAGTCTTACCAGATGTTTATTACATCGATCCAGAAACTGGTACTGTTAGAGAACGGCAACTGGGCAATCAGATGCTTGCTTACCGTCTTAATGATGGAGCGCCTGTTGCTGCTTTACAAACCGCGCCTACCTCAGCACTTGCCTCAAATGACTCAAGTCTTGTTACCTACCTGCTGGAAGAAGACCAACAAAAACAGTACGCTTTGCCAGAGGAATATCTGCAAGAACTCATTCAACTAGCAAGCCAAATTGTCAAAGAAACTGATGTCAATTTTACTCTTGAGTGGACCATCTGTTGTGACCCAACCAGGACGCTTTCCCTAACGCAAATGAGTACACCCCTGACAGTTTCTCATTTCCACCTGATTAAAGGATTGGGAGCATCTGTGGGACGTGTGACAGCAACTGCTCATGTGATTGTCAATTCGCAACACAAACCAGAACAATTACCCAAGGGAGTCATTTTAGTTGCAACAACAATAGCACCGGATTGGTTGCCGCTACTGCAACAAGTTGGTGGTATTATTACTGAGCAAGGAGGTGTCACTAGTCATGCTGCTATTCTTGCAAGAGAATTAGGAATACCAGCAGTCGTGAGTGTAGTATCTGCTACAGCCATCCTTCAAACAGGCGAAAAATTATTGATTGATGGTGACAAAGGAGAAGTTTATCGTCTCACAAGAGAAGCTGGAGAAACCAGGGAGATAGGACAAGGGGACAAGTCAATTCAAAATTCAAAATCGCGTAGACGCCCGCCAGAAGGCTTCTTGAAGGGTAGCGTTCTTCCCGAAGCGAAACATCTCATTCAAAATTTGGAATCTCACCCCATCACCCCATCGCCCCACCTCCCTATCACCCAACCTCCCCACCTCCCCATCTCCCCATCACGGCTGAGTCTCCCGATGATTGCGACACAACTGCTGGTTAATTTGAGCCAGTCTCGCTTGATAGAGCAAGTACAAAGCTTACCGGTGGATGGTGTGGGATTATTGCGCTCAGAGTTGATGGCTCTGAATATACTGGAAGGACAACACCCCATGACTTGGCTGCAGGAAGGACGCCAAACACAATTATTAGAGCGTTGGTATGAGCAGATTATGCAGTTCGCCCACGCCTTTGCACCAAGACCTGTTTTTTATCGGTCTTTGGATTGGCGTTCTCATGAATTAGTATCTTTGAATCACAATGTGCAATCTTCAACGCAGTCGATGCTAGGGGAACGTGGGACCTTCAGCTATTTAAAAAATCCCGCAGTTTTTGAGTTAGAACTGACAGCTTTAGCAGATGTACAAAAGGCAGGATACAGCAATATTCATCTACTGTTACCTTTTGTTCGCACAGTAGAAGAGTTTTCCTTTTGTCGTCAAAAAGTTGAGCAAGCAAGGTTAACCGAAGTACCGCAATTTCAATTGTGGATAATGGCAGAAGTGCCAAGCGTGCTATTCTTACTTCCAGAATTTGTCAAAGCAGGTGTACAGGGAATTTCAATTGGTACCAACGACTTGACTCAACTCCTCTTAGGAGTCGATAGAGAGCAAGGACAACTTGCACAAGTGTTTAATGAACGTCATCCAGTTGTGATGAGTGCTGTTTCCCAACTCATTCTAATGGCAAAAAGTGCAGGAATTCCTTGTTCTATCTGCGGTCAGGCACCAGCGCTGTATCCTGAAATCATTGAGCAACTGGTGCAATGGGGCATCACTTCCATTTCCGTTGAACCAGAAGCTGTTGAGCGGACATATTTGGCGATCGCCCGCGCTGAACAACAGATAATTTTAGAAGCGGCGCGACGTCAATTCCATCAGTGAACTGTTGGGAAGATTTCCTTATCCAACATTAGGCGTATTTGAGTTAACACGTTTTGAATTGCTATTTATATTGTTTGGTCCTTGTTTAATAAAACCCAAAGTCACTCGTTTCATAATCCAATGCAGAGCAACAAGTATGCCAAAAGTAATCGTAATAATCACCAGAGGCTGTTTACCAAGAATTTCTTCTATACCTTTAGTGAGCAAAGCATCCGGTTGAGTCACAAAATCCCAGCTGTTAAAACGTAAGAAACGTCCCCAATAAATACCCACAGCACACAGAGCATGGGTAATTAACTCGACCCACAAAATCCATTTGCTTTTACCAATGCGATGTAAGTAATAACCTAAATTAATTAAAGATATAACGTAAGCTTCAAATCCAGCAAAAATAACTAGCACATACAATGGAATAAGGACAAGAGTTATCATCCACACAGACTGAATTGTACGGATATCATCTATCAGGTGAATGATATCAGTCAGCAGGTAAGGCGCATTTGGTAGAAAAGTATAGAAAACTACAAAACCCAACCACCAAACCCAAGACTGTCCGCGCCTACTGCGAAACAACCAAACACTCAAAGCCAAAGGTATAAAAGCTAGAAATAAGTTCCAAGTCATCCAACGCATATTGATTTGTAGGACTTGCATGACTCTGGCTATCAATTCAGTGAGTTCCGCTTTCATAGGTGCTTCCTTGAATATGTGTAAATGATTCTGGTTTCTCCGTATAGTTATAAGCTAGCTGATTGACTATGAAAACTGCATTTGGTAGTAAAAATGGCTACTGATGAAATGGTCAATCAAGCGTGCTAAGCCACTAGTATAGCCAATATTCAGTTATCAGTTATCAGTTATCAATTATCAATTATCAAGCAACTGATAACTGATAACTGGTTGACCTCATTTTGATTGGCTACAGTACTTGTTCACCTCAGATGCGAGGACATCAGACTGCTTGGCAGTATTTGCAGCTGCTGTCAGAGCCGTATCGATATCTCCTCTTGCCTTTTGAATTCTGACTCTACCTTCTATCGAGGCTTTAGCTGTCTTAGCGGAACCAAGAGCGTTACCTGCTTTAGCAATCGATTGACTAAAAGTCTCAAATACCTTGACAAAACGGCTCTGAAATTCTTGAAGCTTGGAGTCTTTGAACTTCAGCTCCTTGAGTTCTTTGGTAACAGCTTCCAAATCCTTGGATAGTTGCAAGCTTGTTATTACCTGCTGACCTTTATTGTTTTCAATTAAGTCAGTTCCTTTGTTAACGACGTTAATCAGTCGCTGACATTGAGAAGCTCTGCTGTCATTGCAAGCACTCACGAACAAAGCCATGCTTAAGCTAACAGGAAGAATGACAGTATATTTACTTAAAATAGACATTAATACTCTACCACAAAATAAAACCCAAATAATACTAACCTAATGATTCAGTCATTTTGTTGGTATTTCAACCAGTTATCGGTTATCAGTTATCAGTTTGAAGAAGAATTCAGCAATTCTGCAATTCTTGATTCAGAAGGAAGAAATAAAGAATTGCGACTTCTGACTCCTGACTCCTGACTCCTTCCCTGTTTACTGTGTACTGTTTACTGTGTACTGTGTACTGTGTACTGATTCGATTACCAACCCACAGGTAAGCCCAGCTTATCCAGGGTATCAGTATCTTGCAATAATGGCTGAATATCACTATCTATTGCAATCCGACCACCAGAAAGCACTAGGGCGCGTTGAGTCACCTTACTGAGCCAGTTTAGGTCGTGAGAGGCGATTAATATCACCTGCACTGGCAACTTTAACAAAACTTGAGCGAGGTGACGCCGCCATGCTGGGTCGAGACCATTTGTGGGTTCGTCCAAAATCAAAATTGTCGGCTCTAACGCTAAAATCGCTGCTAAGGCGGCGAGACGCCTTTGTCCACCGGAAAGTTCGTGAGCAGAACGGTTGGCGTAAGCTTCTAGTCCAAATTCAGCTAACAGGTGTCTTGCTTTATCAATTGCGATTGCTGGTGGTACACCGTAGTTGCGGGGTCCAAAGGTCACATCTTCTAAGATAGTTGGCATAAAGAGTTGGTCGTTGGCGTCTTGGAAGCTAAACCCGATGTTACGGCGTATTTGCGGTAGGGTTTTCGGTTCTACCGGAATATCATTGATCCAAATTTTTCCTGATAGGGGTTGTTTTAAGCCGATGAGGTTCTCTAGCAAGGTACTTTTACCAGAACCAGTCGGTCCCATGAGTGCAACGCGATCGCCTACTTTTAAGGTAAAGGAAATGTCTTGTAAAACTGGTTGTTGATTTGAATAGGCATACACTAGGTTTTGAACCGCGACCCCTGTTTGTGACATTCTATTTTGTTGATAAATTATTTTAGTTTCCAGGTTTATTTATTTCGCGCAGAGCCACAGAGGCGCACCAGAAGAACGCGAAAAAAATGAGTAGGTGTTGTTCATTCTATTGAAGACTACTGAGGACTAAAATCCAAAATTGGTATAGGAAGCTATGGTCAAACAAAGAGCAATAGCACACATCATCGCCACTGCAAAACGCTCTTTTGGTCTTAATGCGGCGTCTGTTGGTAGTTGTCCGTTGTAACCACGAACTTCCATTGCTGCGTAGACTCTTTCTGCTCGTTCCAAAGTCCGGAGATATAAGGCTCCTATCATAGATGCACTGGCGTAGCGTAGCCACCCAGCAGAACCGTTCAAACCCCGTAGTTGAGCACCACGCTGCATTCGCGTTACTTCTGCGAGCAAAATTTCTATATATTGTCCAGCTAACAATAAACTTTCTTTTAATGCTCTTGGTACAGGTAAGCTTTTGAGGGCGATGCCAAAACTGTGAGGCGGTAAAGTTAACAAAAAACTATTCATCGTTATCAGACAAATGAGAGAACGAACGAGTAAAAAACTGGCTCGCTCCCATCCCAAAGGTAACGACAGCAACGAGAGAAAGATAAGTTCTGCACCGAGTAATCCTGTGAGTTTACGAATGGGTACGCGCAACAGAAAAGCCCATAGTAGGGCGATCGCCCCATACGCACCTAGCCAGTACCATGTGTTGGGCTTGAGGAAAGCACATCCCACGACAATCACTAAGGACAGTTGCAAGCGTAATGGTAAAGAAATTCTAAGCATTCATTCTAAGCATTATTCGGTTTGACTAATTTTGCAATACCAAAGGCGACCCCAAAACAAACAATAGACCCGATAATTCCAGCAATACTTGTTCCTATACCTTCATTACCGTTAACAGTGTAGTCAGCAAATGGCGTGGGTACTGACACTCGTACATTTTCTCCTAACTTAATGAAACCTAAGTTTTCAGCGACTCTTTCTAAACCATCTGGCCATGCTGAGGCTAGCAGTGAGAGGACTCCCGCAATGAGAAGAATGCTAACCACAGGTACAATCCACCCTTTAAATTCCTGCTGGTTTCCAGGTAAAAGGTCTGGTCGTGCTGTCATGAGATAAGTTAACACACCTCCAGTAATCAAACCTTCACCAATACCAATGAGAATATGTACGCCAGTCATCGCTGGTAAAACGATATTGATTGGTGCAGTCCCAGAAAGAGCTAACTCTATTGCACAAGCTATGGCTGCGACTACGACACTAATACCAGCTGCAACACCAGCCGCTAGGGGTAAACGCCCCTTGTATCCTCCAAGCAACCGCTGTAAAGTTTGGGTTAAACTCCAGCCAACCCAAACTCCAATCAGTCCCATGTTAAAGACATTTGCTCCTAAGGCTGTAATCCCACCATCAGCAAATAGAACAGCTTGAATAATTAAAACGGTAGCAATGCACAACATACCCGCCCAAGGGCTACCCAAAATAATAGCTGCTAAGGTACCCCCTAATAAGTGACCACTTGTCCCACCTGCGACGGGAAAGTTAATCATCTGCGCGGCAAAAATAAACGCGGTAGTTAAACCAAGAACGGGAGCACGACGGATATCAAAAGCGTTTTGCGATGCTCCCTTCGGGAGCGGCGCTTTGCGCCATCGCCCCATCGCAATTCCTAGCCCTACCACACTGATTAACCCGGTAGCAGCAGCCACTGGAGGAGATACAAACCCGTCAGGAATATGCATAATGTACCCTTATTTTTTGTGTTCTTTATGACACAAAGTTATTTCTATAACTACGGCATAACATTAATAACAAAACCAAATTTTCCCCCTTCTTTGCAATGCCCTCTTGGGGGATTTCATAGTGTTACTTAGGGATTATTGACAATAACATTTATATCTTTTAGTTGACTTATTTTTTGAATCGTAATTTTTGAAAAAAAAGAATAGACTTATTGCAAAATTTATATTTTTTCAAACCGCAGATGAATGCAGAGAAATTATCTGCGTTTATCCGCGTTCATCTGTGGTTTCATTTTCATTACTCTTGATTTTTGCAAGAGGAGTCATAATTATTAAAAATAACGAAATAAACTCAATATTCTTTGTCGTAACCGTTCCAAAACAGGTCCTTCTTCGGTAACTCCATCCGCAAATAACATTTCATATATCAGTGGCACTCCTAAGTGTAACTCTTCTAAAAGCTCACGTTGAGTAAACACATCCTGTGGCTTTCCTTCTAACAAGAGTCTTCCTCTATCCATGACTAATATCCAATCTGCCCAGCGATAGACTAAATCGAGGTCATGTGTTGCCATCAATATTGTTGTTCCAGATGCATGAATCTTTTTCAGAGTTGCCATTAAGTTACGCGTGTGTAATCTATCCAGATAAGCAGTGGGTTCATCTAGCAACAATAATTCTGGTCGTAACACCATCACATCTGCTATGGAAACTCGCTTTTTTTGCCCCAAGCTGAGATGATGCACTGGTCTTTGGGCAAGTTCAGTTAATCCAAACTCTACTAAAGCCTGTTCAACTCGCTGTTGAATTTCTACTTCTGGTAACCCCAAATTACATAAGCCATAAGAAATATCTTCTTCAACAGTAGAGGCTACCAATTGTTGCTCTGGATCTTGAAAAATTAACCCAACTTTTTGGCGTAACTTCATGAGGTAGTCACGGTTATATTGCAGTGGCTTACCCTGCCATAAAATAGTTCCTTTATGAGGTTTGTATAGACCATTAGCTAACAAAAATAATGTGGTTTTACCACATCCGTTTTGACCTATTAATGCACATCTTTTATGAGCAGGAATTCGTAGATTTAGACCATTCAGAGCCGACTGTTGTGTACCTGGGTAGGTATAATGTACCTGCTCAAATTCGAGTAACCATTCCTGCATGCTGACAAAATTCCAATCCTATTAACACTACACACCCAACAATCGCTTCTATAGCATAGCGCTTGGATGGGTGATAGCGATGAGGATGCCAAACCCGCAGTTCTCCATTAAAACCTCGTGCTGCTAAACTTAAGGAGACTTGACGATAATTTTCTATTGTTCGCTTTAGTAATTGTCCAATCAACAGTGCTAAACTTTTCATTCCAGTCGTAAAAGTGCGATAGCCACCACGAGATTGTTGAGCAGTCCATAACTCAGCTGTGGTATTGAGAAGAACGAAAATAAAGCGGTACATTAGCAATAAAAGCTCTGTTAAAAGCACTGGAACCCCAATGCGACGCAATATCTGCAAAAGTTCTGAAAAGGGGATAGTTAGCATGATAAAGTATAGGCAGGATAAAGAGGCGATTGCTCGCGTTAAAATAGTCAATCCCTGCTCAATCCCGCTGTGACTTATATAAACATAATAAACTCCAAAATTCAGTCCAATGATTGAATCCTTTGGCACTAAATGCATTTGGGAAAGGTCTACTCCATTAATGACTAAAGCTGGTAAACTCGTTAACCAAAAGAGAGTAGCCATATAAATTAATTTCATATAAGTTTTAGCAGAAATCCCTGCATAAAGAACAGTCCAAACACTTATCCAAACTGCAATCAAGACTTGAACAAAAGGATGAGCAAAGGCAGTGATGAGTAGCACAGCAGTGGCAAATAGCAATTTTTGTTCTGGTGGTAACCACCGTAAGCGATTCGTGTAAGCTAAGGTATCAATCTGAATTTTCATTTTGTTTCTTGCTTTGTTCAGAGCGCCCCTTGTATAACCCAATGACATAGCCAATGACACCAGCACCTATTGCTGCTTGCACACTAAACATTAGACTTTCAACTTCCCCACTAGGCAATTCAATTAATGAATTAAACCAAGGTTCATATTGAGGCTGTATTTTTTTGATTTCCTCTTCAGCTTCACCATCTGCACCACCAAATTCTGCACCTTTTCTTAGCATAAGTGGACTGACAGTTAATATGACGACTGCTAACAACAACAGCCAGTTATTCCATTTTTGATTTTGCTGAGTCATGAGTCACTCGTTTAGTAGTTATTTGATATTTGTTAATAGTTAGTTGTTAATTACCAAAAAAGATAACTCAACTAACCACTCACTACTCTCTACCATCTATTAGGTCTTTGGTTTCATGAGATTTAACATTTCTAATTCTTGATGACCATAGTTAGAAAGCCAATTCCAAACCAAGACTGTCAACAACCCTTCACTAATTGCTAATGGCACTTGTGTTACGGCAAAGATTCCCGCAAATTTAATAAATGATGCCATAAAACCACCCGTGGCTGCGGGAAAAGCAAGAGCCAATTGCACAGAAGTGACAAGATAGGTTGTCAAATCTGCAACAGCAGATGCTAGAAATATCGCTAATCTTTGCTTGCCACTTTGCATAACCAAGCGGTATAACCAGAAGGCTACAAATGGTCCTACAATTGCCATCGAAAAAGCATTTGCCCCCAGTGTTGTCAACCCGCCATGCGCTAGTAGTAGTGCTTGAAATAGCAATACCAAACTACCTAGCACTGACATGGCGAAAGGTCCAAATAGCACTGCTCCTAACCCTGTTCCTGTTGGATGAGAAGAACTACCTGTCACAGAAGGCATTTTTAATGCTGACAGCACAAAAGTAAACGCTCCTGCCAATGCTAGAAGTAATTTTAGTTCAGGATTGGCTTTGGTAATACGAGTGAGCGATCGCAATCCTAAAATGAAAAACGGTAATGCGACAATCCACCAAAAAACTGCCCAGCTAGGTGGTAAAAAACCTTCCATAATATGCATGGCATAGGCTGGTTTGGGTAAGCACACAATGAAGTAAAAACTGACCACACCCATCAAGATTAGACTCACTAACCTTGATATAACTTGTGACTTGGGAATAATTTTCAACACAATAAGTACCTGCAGATGCTAAAGCTTTTCGTGTCAATCAGTGGACGTCTTGACTTAAGAAATATCCTTCTCACAGAAGGTTCCCGCTTTTTTAGTTAAACATAGGGAGATGTCCCATCGCAAAAAGGTCTTAGCTACCATTTTGCCTTCAGTTACTAGGAAATATGCATCATATACCTCTTTTTTATTTGTAGTTTTTAAAACAATTACATCCATGTGACTACGGTACGCAATAAAGAAAACGTTAAAATTCTTTCACGAGACTTTTCAGGGTTATACGAGCGAACTTGCAACGTTAAGACAAGAAACTCAGTTTCTTTAAGACATTAAATAATTTATATTGATAATCATTATCACATTAATTGTGATATTTTGAGAATATTGACAATTATTATTGATTGTTTTAGTATCCCATAAGGAAATAATTGAAAACTTTTAGCAATTTCATTAGTAATTTCATATTGCCGCTAGATGACTTATAGAATCATGCCTAACAATTCTGTTTTAGAGCAAGAAAGACTATGGAGCCGCCGTAATCTGTTGATGCTGGGCTTAGCAGGTACTGGTGTGGCTGGTGCGGCATTATGGCAAATACTGAATTCTCGAAGCCAGTCACGGGTAAAAGTGCCTCCTATGGAGATGCAAACAACTTCTGATTTAGCTACCCCCTCCAAGATGGTACGAGAATTTGAGTATGGTATACTCAAACGAGAAAATGGACGTGTCATTCGAGAATTTCGATTGACTGCTGGTACTTCCCCGATTCGGCTCAATAGTGCTGTTTCTTTCAATATTTGGGATTTAAATGGTCGTATACCAGGACCAACACTCAGAGTTAAACAAGGCGATCGCGTGCGGGTGTTGTTCTTCAACCAGGCGGGACATTCCCACTCTCTACATTTTCATGGTGTTCATCCGTCGGAGATGGATGGCGTTCGTCCAGTTCGCCACGGTACAGCAACTATCTATGAATTTGACGCGGAACCTTATGGCGTTCATTTGTACCACTGTCACATTGAACCAGTCACTCGCCATATTGCCAAAGGGCTATATGGAATGTTTATCATCGATCCCCCCACTCCACGTCCTCCAGCAGATGAGATCGTACTCATTATGGCTGGGTATGACGTGAATGATGATAGTCGTAATGAACATTATGCCTTCAATGGTCTGCCCCACTACTACATGGATAATCCTATCCGCATTTACCAAAATCAGTTGATTCGACTGTATGTCCTTAACATCATTGAATACGACCCAGCAGTAACATTTCACCTACATGCCAACTTTTTTAAGGTCTATCCTACAGGAATGACGACCAAACCGTCTTTTGAAACTGATGTCATCACAATGGGGACAGCCGAACGACACATCTTGGAATTTGCCTTTCGCTATCCGGGTAAGTATATGTTTCACCCTCATCAGGATGCGATCGCAGAAAATGGGTGTATGGGTCAATTTGATGTTATTGCCCAGAGCAATCAGAAGATGACATCCTATAACTTTTGACTTGGAGCAGGGTTACTTTTTACTTGGTACACGAAGTTTTTAGCTGCATTTTAGCTGCATAGTAATAATTATTTTATTTATGATTATTTTTTATTGAAGAGAGATTTTGCCCTACTATGTGGTAGAACTTGTTTTAGTGTGGCGACAAACATATTCTTGCTAAAAAAATTTAGACTTAATTTACCAGGGATGCACAAAAATAAGGGGTGTAAATGGCTTTGTGCATCTCCTATGAGGAGAAAAGCCTATTTATAAATCATTGCTACCTATGCGTCGCCAAAAAAAAATCTTGATTCGACTCCTGCTGTGTAAAGACTGAACCAGTGAGTCAATCATTTATTGTGCTAAATATAACATAGAGTAAGGGGCTTTTCTGATGAACGTAGGTTTAACACATTTACTCAACTTACCTGGTGTAGCAGTAGAATCTTGTAACTCTTTTCAAGATTCAG
>JAAUSC010000120.1 GCA_012031965.1 Scytonema sp. RU_4_4 | reverse complement strand
AAGAAGCATTTGATAAATTTGTTTATGAAGGTGGTAAAATCGCGGCGGAACGAAATCAGTTAGAACTACAGCAAAAGCAAAAGACCATTGAGGTAGAACAAGCGCGTCAGGGAATGTGTCAATTAGCAGCTCATGTTCTACCATTAGCATTGATTGAACCTTTACTGACTCAAGCGCAACGCCAAGGAGAAAAAGAATTTCGCATTCAGCAGTCACAAATAGCAAGGGATATCTTGTTTGAGCGAGATAAACGTTTACTAAATTGGATGACTCAAGTAGGCATTTCAAAAGAACAATTTGAAAAAATAAAAGTCTTTCTAGAACAAGATGAAGAGACATTGCGAGCAAGTTTGATACAAGCGGAAGAATCTTGGTTATTAGCTGATGCTGAAACTTTAAGCCAATTGGGTAATATTTTCTACTACTTACAAAATGACAAGAATATCGCTAAGCAGCAAATCGGTATTCTCAAAAATAAGGAAGAAGAAATTATCACTCTGGAAAGACAAATACAGACTGCAGCAGAACCAGAAGCTTATCAACAATTAGTTG
The DNA here is from genome assembly GCA_012031965.1 of Scytonema sp. RU_4_4. Taxonomy (GTDB): domain Bacteria; phylum Cyanobacteriota; class Cyanobacteriia; order Cyanobacteriales; family Nostocaceae; genus Brasilonema. The sequence continues at coordinate 20,781 of JAAUSC010000120.1, read as the reverse complement.
ATGCACTGGAAGCAGCACAAAATAAGGTTTCCGAATTTAAAGCAGCCAGCGAAATAACAAAACGCCGCTGTGATGAATTAGAGGCTGAAATAAAAAATATCAAGAAGGACTTACAAGAATATACCAAGCAAAATATTGACCGCAAAAACTACGAACATATTATTACCTCTGCGGCGAAAGTTCAAAAAACACTTAAGCTTTTTCGCGAAAAATTAACCTTAAGAAAACTCAACAAACTCGAAGTCGAAGTCACCGAGTGTTTCCGTTACCTCCTCCACAAATCAGATTTAGTCCATCGCGTCGCCATTGACACTCACACCTTCAGCCTCTCGCTATACGATTTACAAGGAAAACCCGTTCCGAAACATCGCCTTAGCGCAGGTGAAAAACAACTCCTGGCGATCGCCTTCCTTTGGGGATTAGCCCGTGTTTCTGGACGGCGCTTACCAGTCGCAATTGACACACCCTTAGGACGCTTAGACTCCTCCCACCGCAGTCACCTGGTTGAACGTTACTTTCCTTCAGCCAGCCATCAAGTCATTCTCCTTTCCACTGACACTGAAATAGGAGAAAAAGAAGTCAAAATATTGCGAGAAAACGAGGCGATCGCCCGCGAATACCTCCTCAAATACGACTCATCAACTCGCCAGACAACTATAGAACCAGGATATTTTTGGTAATCAATTGGGAACAGGAGTGGAGGAATTCCCCAACCTACTTTATTTTTAACAGCAACCGTATTGGGCTATCAATTACTCCCTTCCCGCCCAAAGAATACCTAATTTAACGTAGACACGTTTGCGCAGCGCCCCCTTAGGGGCTATTCAGTCACATTTATCGTTTGGGTGGAGATACGGGTGTAGGTGTGACTTATAAGCCGAGCGAGAAAATCAAAGTAGAGATGGCTTATCTTGCGAAAAATACTAACAACCCTGCTAGCGGTTTGTTTAATGGTAATTATGGTGTATTGGGGCAGATTGTATTTTATCCCGATGGTATGTGTACGAAAGACCAAAAAAAGGAATGCAAAATTGATCAGATTTATATGCTATTGCTGCGACCTGTGTTCGTTTACTCACAGGTCGAGAACCAGCGGAAATATGCAAAATTTCTAAACCACTACATAAAGAATGGAGAATATACATTCCTAACCTGGCACAAAAGCTTGCAGAAATTTTAGACAAGATGCTGTTGCCATTTCCAAATCAGCGGTATCAGTCTGCAACAAAGGTTTGTGAGGCTCTGTCTGCTATATCAACATTACCACCATCTCCAGACCCCGTTCTACCGACACCACCGATAGCACCAACACCACCACCTTCCATTTCTCAAAGACTTAGAAGAATTCCTAAACGATGGCGTTGGATAACTTTAGGCTTTTTGGCTTTGTTAGGAGTGGCGATCGCTGTTATTCTAAATTCATTACGGACAACACCAGCCAAATACTTTAGCAGGGGAGAAAATGCTTTAATTGCGAAACCACAAGCAGCTTCCGATATTCCAGAATGCGGAAAAGCTTATGATTTAAAGAAACAAGGAATACAAACCTTTGCAAATGCTAATTCCCCAGCAGATTTCAAAAAAGTATCTTCAGCTTTTTTGAAAGCCATAGAGCAATTTAAAGTCGCTCTTAAAAAATCTCCTGCTAATAATAAGTGTCAAGTTGATCCAGAGACATGGATTTATTACTACAACTCCAAGACTGCTCAAACAACATCTGTCAGTAGTCTTCCAACTATTGCAGTTGTTATTCCAAGCCTAGAAAAAGATCGTGGTATTGCTCTAGAAATACTGCGTGGTGTTGCTCAAGTTCAAAGCGAACAACAAGGCGCGCCAGTTATGCAAATTCTAATAGCAAAGGATGAGCAGTATTTACATCATCAAAGATGTTTAATAGTGCTGGATGCGTGGGAAGAAATAACAGGCGATGATAGCGAAGATTATACAAACTATAGTGTATTTGTAGAGAGAGTTGCTAAAGAACCCCACAAAAGTTGTTTATTATTGCTGAGTCGAGAAAAAAGTCAGAATATTGAAATATTCAAAGGACCATTAGTTAACTTCAAAAAATTGGGACCTTTAACCTATGAAGAAGCAAAAGAAATTTTAATAGCAGAAGGTCTTTCCGGTACAGATAGTGAACTAGAGGAATTAAGCAGGCGTTATAGTAACCCGTGGATACTTAAGAGAATTGCACAGAGCATTCATACTGTATTTCAAGGTTACATATCGCAATTTATAGATATGTCAATTTTTGTTGATGATGTCATCACTCATTTTTTAGATCAGCAATTTCAAAATCTCTCAGAAGTAGAAACAAATCTTATCTATTGGGTAGCTCTCAGACGCAATTCAGCCTCATGGAATCAATTAGTACAAGATAGTCATCAATTTTTATCTGAGAGTTGGCTATTCCAAACATTAAATTCTTTACTAGAAAGGCGTTCTTTTCTTGATAAAAATCTAGAAGATATCCCAACACTCTATATGCTAGAGCCAGTGATTTTAAAGTATACTACCAATCGATTTGTGCAAGAAAGTTCTCAAGAGATTATCCAAGTCATGAAAAGTAAAAATATTGAAGGTTCCGAACTGTTTATGACTCATAGTTTCATCACAAAATACCCAGAAGATGAGGAACTCAATCAGGAGCAAATTCGGCGGATTGTTAAACCTATTCAAAAAATGCTATTAGCTCAGTTGCGTAGTCAGCAGCAACTTAAAGATGAACTGAGGAAAGTTCTGTCTCTATTGAAAGATAGAGGATTGTCCCAAGGGTACGCGTACGAGAATATCTCGCACCTGATTTCGACTTGCGAACAAATATAGGTAAGAAGATGTTTAAAAAGTTATGAGAGCGATCGCATATCTTTTGAATACAATCGTACTAATTTAGAATGTATTGTTCAATGGAACCTCCTATAGATCATATCAAACTCTCCCAAACAGCCAAAGACCAACTCCTCAAACTCAGACGCAATACCAAAATCGACCAATGGAATATTTTATGTCGTTGGGCGTTTTGTCGTTCCCTAGTCGAAGCAACTTCACCCTCACCCGTCCCAATTCCTCAAGATAGCAACATCGAGATGACATGGCGCGTCTTTGGCGGCGAAATATCCGATATTTTGCTACTCGCCCTCAAGCAACGCTGCTACAACGATGGCTTGGGAACTGACAAAGAAACCCTGGCGACACAATTTCGTCTCCACCTACATCGCGGTATTGGTTACCTCGCAGGTGATCCAAATATCAAGAAGATTGAAGATTTAGTTGAATTAGCGACAAAAAAGATATAAGCATTAATAAATCACAGATAAACACAGATGCTTATTATCTGTGTGAATCTGTGTTTATCTGTGGTTCCCTTAATATCTTTATGTCGTCAGAGAGCTACGTAGAAATAGAACGCCATAGAGCGGCGATTGTTCGCACTGACTTATCTCGACCTGTGCGATTGGCAATAGAGTGGTCAATTGTAAACAAGCATACCACGTTTTTTGACTATGGATGCGGACACGGTGGCGATGTGCAACGAGTGGCAAACCTAGGCTACACCAGTTCAGGCTGGGACCCATACTACTACCCCGATACTCTGTGTATTTCTGCTGATGTCGTGAATTTGGGCTACATCCTGAATGTGATTGAAGACCCAGAGGAACGCCGCCAAGCTCTTTGCCAAGCCTGGGAACTTGCCCAAAAAGTCTTAATTGTTGCAACTCAAGTCCTGATAAATGCTCCCAGTAAGGCTCAACTTGCTTACGGTGATGGTATCGTCACCAATCGCAATACCTTTCAGAAATATTACGAGCAAGAAGAACTTAAAAGATACATTGATGAAGTTCTGAATGTCGATGCGGTACCAGTTGCGCTGGGTGTCTATTTTGTTTTTCGAGATGAAGCCGAAAAAGAAGAATTCAAAGCGATACGCTTTTTCTCTAGAACCTCAACACCAAGAGTACGCATTCCTACGAAACGGTTTGAGGACTACAAAGAGAAGCTCGAACCACTGATGGCTTTTTTTACTAAACGTGGAAGACTTCCAGCGAAAGGCGAATTGGATAGCGAACAGGAATTACTCAGCGAATTTAGGAACTTCCGCCGTGCTTTTGCTGTGGTTTTACAAGCGACTGATGAAGCAGAATGGGATGCGATCGCCTACCGTCGTTCTCTTGATATCCAAGTTTATCTTGCTCTGACTCACTTCGATAAACGTCCCTCTTGGCATAAACTCTCACCAGAAATGCGCCATGACATCAAAGCTTTTTTTGGAAGTTATGAAGAAGCTTGCCAAGTTGCTGACGCTAAGCTTTTCAGTTTGGGGAAAGCCGGAGTCGTTCAAAGAGCTTGCGAAAAAAGTAAAATTGGCAAACACACTCGTAGTGCCCTTTACATCCATGTTTGCGCGCTTGGTGAACTCGATCCCTTGCTACGCATTTACGAAGGTTGCGCCAGTCGCACTATTGGGCGTGTCGATGACACAACACTGATCAAGTTTTGTACAGATGAACCGAAAATCTCCTACCTGTTTTACCCCGAATTCGATACTGATCCCCATCCAGCATTAAAGGCGAGTATCGCTATCGATTTAAAAACTTTGCACATCACTCACCGAGATTACAAACAAAGAGCAAATCCGCCGGTTCTCCACCGTAAAGAAACATTTGTGACCTCTAGCTACCCGCTCTACGAAGAATTTGCTCAACTCACCCAACAAGAACAAGAACTAGGTCTACTCAAGCATAAAAGCGACATCGGAACCCGTGAAGGTTGGGCAAAATGTCTTGCCGAACATGGGGTAGAAATTAAAGGTCATCAAATTCATCTAGTTAACAAAAGTTAAGAAATAGCCAAACACTAAAAAACGCCAAGTGCGTAAGATTGTGGAACTTTACGTTATGTATTGGCATCTTTGCCTGACATTACACAGTAAGTGTGGCAAGATATCTAAAATTCACCCTGATAGGGAGAAAAAAATAAAACAGTGCAAACAATCTCATCACTACTGCAAGTTTTTAAAAGCCGGAAGATGGCGGCTTTGGTGTTACTTGGTTTTTCATCCGGTTTACCCTTTTTGTTAACTGGTAGCACTTTAAAGGCTTGGATGACTGGAGAGAATATCAATTTAGGGACTATTGGCTGGTTTAGTCTTGTCAGTTTGCCTTATTCCTTGAAATTTCTTTGGTCACCAATGCTCGATAGGTATAAGCTCCCTATTTTGGGACGACGGCGGGGCTGGTTAATTGTAACGCAGATTGCTTTGATTGTAGCGATCGCCCTCATGGCTGGGCAACAACCTGGCACAGCACTACAACTTTTAGCAATCAATGCGATCGCAATTGTTTTTTTGAGCGCTACACAAGACATTGTTGCTGACGCTTACCGCACCGACGTTTTAGAACCACTAGAAGTCGGTGCTGGTGCTGGTCTTTTCGTCTCAGGTTATCGAGTTGCCATTATAGTAGCAGGTGCGTTGGCATTAATTCTTGCTGACCATTTGCCTTGGAAATCAGTTTACTTGTTAATGGCACTTTTCATGGCAATTGGCATTTTTGGCACTTTGCTCGCCCCAGAACCAAAGAAAGTCACCCCTCCAGATTCCTTAGTACAAGCAGTCATACTCCCATTTGGAGAATTTTTTCAGCGTCTCGGTGTATACCAAGCTCTGTTGAGTTTAGCGTTTATTGTGCTTTATAAGCTAGGCGATGCCTTTTTGAGCAATATGTCCACGCCATTTTTGCTCAAAACTGGCTTCACCAAAACTGATATTGGCGCTATTCAATTGGGGATGGGTTCAATTGCTACTATTGTTGGTGCCCTAGCAGGTGGTTCGATTTTGAGCAAAATCGGTATCAATCGCTCGCTATGGGTATTTGGTTTTTTACAAGCATTGAGTAATTTAGTATACTTTTTTCTAGCTGTACTCGGTCAAAACTACCAATTTATGGTTATTGCCATCAATGTAGAAAACTTCTGTGGTGGTTTAGGAACAGCTGCCTTTCTCGGCTTTTTGATGAGTTTGTGCAACCAGCGGTTCAGCGCGACTCAATTTGCTTTACTATCTAGTTTAATGGCTGTCAGTCGTGATATTCTCGCTGCCCCAGCTGGCGCAATAGCAGAAATGACGGGTTGGCAGATGTTTTTCTTAATTAGCATTGCCGTGGCTTTACCAGGACTATTACTATTACCATTGTTTGCCCCTTGGAACCAAAAGCCAGCAGCAATCAACAGACCAGGACTCAACGATGATGAAGAGGATTTATGGGGCAGAAACTAATCATTGTTATCGCAACGGCTATTCTTTTAATTACCGGCGTCTTACTTGGCTACGTTCTGTCCCAGTTAGTTCTGGGATATTTGACGCCTAACCTACTAACTCTTCTAGGAACATTCAGCCTCATCATAATTTTTGGTACGCTTTATTACGTTTTATTTTGGGAGTTCAGAAGACAACAGTCGCAGACAGCACCAGCCCGAAGAAGACGACCTTCCCGAAGCAATGAGCGTGAGCCTGATACAAATCTCAAAAACAGGCTCATCTCTCTAGCCGGTGACATTACTGTTGCTGAACGACTAGTTGATAGAGTCAAGCAAGACTTTCCTGATATGCCAGAAAATTGGTATTGGGAAAAAGCCATTGCTGACTTGGAACGCGATAGTCCAGCGCCTTAGCCTGAACTCTGTTCAAGCTACACTCAGCTTTGCTCTTGATGACTCCCCCAAAGGAATGAACTCATCCTCTGGCTTTTCATAAAATTGAGCACAGCGACAGTTTTATCGCTGGGGGATGAGTCAATTAGAATTTTCTAGAATAGCAATAAGAATTCGCAATAAGTCTTCCAAATCAGCAGGAACACGATACAAATTGATGTCTTGTAAAACTTGTTTCTGCGGACGTTTTAAAATTCCAAATTGCCAAATATTCCCAATAGAAACAGCACCATATAATGTTGGATTATCCGTAGGTGACCATTGGTCAACAGCAATTAGCTCCACTCCTAGTTGGGTGAAACCTCGTTGTAAATCGGCATTTTTCGCTTCAATGATGAGCAGTTGTTCCTTAGACTGTAAGTAGTAATCAATGACTCCCTTCAACTGGTCGTTTATAATCAACGGGTACTCAACCTTGACCCGCACTTGAGTATAGTGGATGAGTTCCATCAGCACTGGGGCAATTAAAAATTCGCGGCGTGCGGTTTCACTGGTTAAACTCACATAAGGTAAACTTTCTTCTAATCGAGCTTTGAGATTTTCCAACCGTTCCAGAGTCCGTTCTGATTTTGGTAGTGATAGTGATTGCGGCTGGAAGCCATAGCCAAAGTAACCGAGAATTTCGTCTGAGTCATAGTTGAGCTTAAAATAGTCAGCAAAAGTGTAAGATTGTTCCGGCTGAATAATAGGAAGTTTTGACATTTTACCTAGCAAAATTAAAGTATGGCTATATTTCGTCAGTACATCGCCCCGTTTCTCGTAGTGCTCATATTCATTATTGCTCTTGTCGCAGTGAGCGCCCGCATCTTTTTACCCTCTGATATGGCTGCACCCGCACCTGTTGAGGAGAGTGGAGAAGTAGGAGAAGTAAATACCCCAGCATTCACGTTGTCTAGCTTGTCCCCCTCTTTAAGTGTCCCAAGAACTACTCCCAGGTTACAAAATTCGCCGTGGCTCTACCTTGGATAGAGCGCTATTGGTAAAATTCATGCAGCGGACTTACCAAGAAACCTTTCCACAGCAAGATTTCTCCCATTTAGCGCGAACAGTCGAGCAATATTTCTCCAGAGAAACTCCCCTTTGGTGGGTTGATTTTCTAGGAGTTGAAGTGGAGGACAAGGGGCAAGGGGGACAAGGGGCAAGGGGGACAAGGGGCAAGGAGGACAAAGCAATTCAAAATTCAAAATTAGAAGTCTCTTCCTCATCTCCCCATCTCCCTATCTCCCCATCCCCCATCGCCTGTCTGTGGGTAGGAAATGCTATAGATCAAATTCAGGGCGATCGCCATGCTCATATCTTTTTACTCTACGTTGCACCAGAACACCGACGACAAGGTATCGGGACAGCTTTGATGCGTTATGTAGAAGATTGGGCAAGGGCTAGAGGCGATCGCCAAATCGCATTGCAAGTGTTTAAAACCAATACAGCCGCATTGAATCTTTATAATCAGCTAGATTATCAAACCCAATCACTCTGGATGGTAAAATCTCTTGATGTGACAGAAAAATAGGGGTGTCAAAAAATTTGTAAATTTTTAATCTTAAACTGAGAAATAAACTAGCGTTAGGAATTTGACTTATCGGCACGGGGGATTATATGTTAATCCCTATCAGGGATTGAAACTATGTATGACGAAGACGACCTAAGCCTACTAGATGTCGAAACAGAGCTAGAAAGCCCTCTGGATCACATGGGACCGTTAACTACTGAAGTAGAGACGCCAAAGCCCAATCCAGAACACATGCTAGTATTACTACAACATCAAGAGCCACAGCAAAGGATGCTGGCGGCGCGTGCTTTTTGCGACATAGAAGATGCTAGAGCGACCCCCCATCTGATTCGCTTGTTGAGTGATACCTGTCCCTTGGTACGGGTGAGTGCAGCGTATGGTATCGGACGCAACCCAAGCTTAGATGCTGTAGAACCGTTGATTGCCCAGTTAAAGCGAGATTGGAACGGCTACGTGCGTAAAGGGGTCGTTTGGGCATTGGGGAACTGTCGCGATCGCCGTAGCCTAGCACCTCTAGCAGACGCTTTGAGAACCGATATTTCCGCAGTGCGTCTGTGGGCGGCTACCGCCTTGGCACAAATGGCAGATGTGGGATATGAGACAGTTGTGGGAGCAATGCCCCCCTTGATTGAAGCTTTGGTACAAGACCTAACCGCACCAGTACGGAGTAATTGCGCTTGGGCAATTGGACAACTCTGTCGTGAACTCCCTTCTAACGTAGTTTATGCTACTGCTATTGATGCACTGATTCAAGCCTTTGCCGAAGACCAAGATTTGGGAGTACGGGAAGATTCTAAAGCCGCCCTTTTGGGAGTTGGTGACCCCCGTGGACTTCAGTTAATTGAAACTCTCGAACAGGAAGGATGGTTTTAACAAGTCAAAAGTCGAAAGTCAAAAGTTTGGACTTTGGACAAAAAAGAATAAGTTCGCGACTAGTCATCGCGAACAAAACTCAATTATAAAAAAAGGATAGCTACCAGTTCCCCAACACATAGTAGTATCAACGACAAAGTGTCAGATGGGAAATACTGATGGCTATGCCTCAATTTTGGACTTTGGACAAAAAACCTGCAACCATTGGAAATACCTGTATAAACTGCATTTCCTTAGCATATTACAATTTCATTTTTCTTGCGTTTACCCTGAGCTTCCGCTGCCCCCAAGGTTTCAATACTGAAATGCCGATGATTGCCAGCAGTGCAATGGTTTGGGAGATCGCCCCAATCACCAGAATCTGTTGATCCCACACATAGAGCGGATTTTGCAGTGCTTGCAGGCGTTCTGATGCGGAGATCGCCGTCATTGCATTAACCCAGGGACTCAACCAAGCTGTTCCAAGCACAATCAGCGTAACAGTTGCGACCCATTTGACAATTACCCAGTACAGTTACCTCCTGTATTTTGACAGTTTCTCAAATTTGAGCAAATTCAGTATTGATAAGGGTTTTAGACACATATTTATCTACTGTTGTTAAATTAATCACAGAAAAACAACCTTAATCTATTTACCAATCATCCAAAATCGCCATAATCTCTGCAATCTCACTCACCGTTGCTTGTTGAACCGCCTGAAGAATGATGTTCTTGGGACCAAAGCGGGCGATCGCCTTCTTCACTGCTTCCGTCAATTCCTCGTCAGTTGGTTCTTCCTCTACTGGCACTGAAGCAACTAGATCTGGTAACGGCTCAGCCATTCCATAGTATGCAAGATCCCTTTGTGAGAGAGTTCCCGGTTTTTGAGTGTGCGATCCGCACACCTCGTTATTCTCACCTGCTGGGTCATCAATAATATCCGGCGCCTCCTCGTCCTCACCACTGTCTTCCTGCTGTGGCTTAGGTGGTGTATACCATGAGCAATCGCCGACGATGATCAGGCGATTCTTAGCACGGGTCAGTGCTACATAATGTAAGTTATCCTCTTGCTGTTCCTGCCAAGGGAGAATATTTCTCCAACGCATGGGTAAATCATCCGGCTTGACAATCACAATATCATCTCGCTCCAGTCCTTTGGCAGAATGCACAGTGCTGAGGTAGATTACACTTTCTTCATCAGTATCTGAGAACAAATCCTCAGTATAAATTGTGAACGAGTCCAGAGATTTCTGATGACCAATAGCATCATAAATTGCCATGATTGCTTCTAATCGGTCATTTAGAGATTCCTTCAATTGCTCGTAGTTGTCGCGATCGCGATTGGTTCGCGAGATATTCTTGCGAACCACTCTTTTTGGACTTTGGACAAAAAAGTCAAAAGTCAAAAGAATCTTTTACCTTTGACTTTTCTTCTCTCAACTTCCTCTATATTGAATTCGGTAAATACGGTTATTTGCTTCTTCCGTGACTAAAAGACTACCATCAGGCAAAACCAGTAAACCGACTGGACGTCCCCAAGTTTTTGGTCCAGCAGGGTCTAGGAGAAATCCAGTCAGAAAGTCTTCATAGTAACCTTGCGGTCGTCCTTTTGTGTCGAATGGTACAAAAACAACTTTGTATCCAGTACCGCGATCGCGGTTCCAAGAACCACGAAAGGCGACAAAAGCACCATTACGATACTTTTGAGGGAATGTCTGACCATCATTCTGACCATCATAAAACTGCAATCCCAATGCAGCTGAGTGCGCTTGAAATAGCACATCTGGGGTACGGGTGATACGTGCTAAGTCAGGTCGTTTACTGACACTACCCGACTTCTGACGTGGATCGAGATTTCTAGGTGTTAAGTAGGTATAGGGCCAACCATAAAATTCTCCCTGCTGAATGCGTGTTAAGTAATCTGGTACCAAATCATCGCCTATACCATCACGCTCATTCACAGTGGCGTAAAGTTCCTTAGTCACAGGGTGAAAATCCAAACCAATAGGGTTACGCAAGCCAGAGGCAAAAGTTTGCTGCTGGGAACCATCCAGATTCATAACCTGCACTGAAGCCCGTGGTAACGATTCTTCATCTACGTTAGATTCAGAACCAATGGAAACATATAGCTTTTTCCCATCGGGTGAAACCACCACATTACGTGTCCAGTGCTGATTGTAGCCACCGCCAGGAAGGTCAGCAATTTTTTGACCTGTACCACTCAGTTGCTGTTGACCTTTTTGATAAGGGAATCGCAGCACAGCATTCGTATTGCCAAGAAAAAAGGAATTACCCGCAAAAGCCATGCCAAAAGGAATATTAACTCCGTTAGCTTCAGTAGCAAATGTCTGTTTGACATCAGCCACGCCATCGCGGTTTGTATCGCGTAGCAAACGAATACGATTTTGCTTAGTTTCAGTGACCAAAACATCACCGTTGGGAGTTAAAGCTAACCAGCGAGGAGCATCCAAACCATCAGCAAAAACATTGACTACAAAGCCAGATGGTACACGCAGAGTCGGGTTTTTTGGAATTGGTACGACCTGAGGTGACTTTGAGGCACTTTTAGTAGCGAAGGGTTTTGGCAAATCAGCAACATTAATGCGGATAGGTGTCGGTGATAGTGGTTCTGTACGAATAGCATTTTCCAGTTGGGTGGAATTCTGTGCTAGTTGAGCAGAAGGTAAAGATTGGGGTGTGAGTTCTTCTTGGGACGCACGAGTCTGGTTACAGGCTGCGGCTGTAGTCAGTAGCAGAAAAAGCAGCAAGCAACGCAGATGTTTCATGGTAGGAATGTTAATAATGATGCACAGCTTCTTAAAGTTAGACCAGATGTTTTAAAACTGTCACCTTTCCAAAGTCCGATATTACCAGTTACCAATTATCAGTTATCAGTTACAGCAATCCTAGATGGATCGTGAACAAAAAATAGAAAAACGAACCGCATTAGCGTAGCGTGTCCGCAGGACATAGACGCCTTCGCGTAGCGTGCGCCTGCTGCGCATAGGACGCCAAGAAAAGAAAGAGAAGAGGAAGAAGGTGTTTACATCCTATTTAGGAAGGCTGTATCAGATACAGAAAGCTGATTACAGCGGATTTCAATTTGGTGAGGTACATCAAACAGTTAAGAAACCGCACCCTCGACGCAGATAAATCTGTACTTCACCGGGAAGAAAACCGCTATATTTTGATAACTGTTAACTGTTAACTGTGTACTGATTTAAGACTCAGAAGCGGCTTCCCTGAGTTCACCCGGTCGCACACTCAGCTGTTGAGTTTGTTCACCTCGTTGTATCTTGACTTGCAAGGGCTGGTTGATTCGACTCTGTTCTACCAAGTCTTGCAACTGTTCAGCTGTCGTGATTGCTTGTTCATCAACTTGAGTAATGACATCTCCCCGACGCACGCCAGCAGTAGCAGCAGGACTGTTGGGCATCACTTGCACCACCAATACACCATTGATTTGTGGCAAAGTGATCGTCGTATTGGGGTCACTATTAGATTGTTTTGCTAATTCTGGTGTGAGAGTCACCATCCGAAGACCGATGTAAGGATGCGAGATTTTTTGACCACGCGCCAAAGCATCTTCAATCACCTTGGCTTTGTCAATAGGAATAGCAAACCCAATTCCTTGAGCATCAGCACGAATCGCTGTATTAATCCCAATAACTTCACCTTGTTCATTCAGCAGAGGACCACCAGAGTTACCAGGATTGATAGCAGCATCGGTTTGGATAAAGTCTAAGCGTTTATCCGGGATACCAACCTGAGCGCTGGACCGATTCAAGGTGCTGATAATACCCAAAGTCACGGTATTATCTAATCCTAACGGGTTGCCAACGGCGATCGCCCAATCACCCACTTTCAAGTCCTGGGAGTTACCAAGGGGAGCTACTGGCAAATTTGTCCCATTAATTTTGACAACTGCCAAATCTGAAGGCTCATCTACCCCTTTGACTTCTCCTTTTAACTTGCGTCCATCCTTGAGGGTGACGGTGACAGAATCAGCACCGCTGACAACATGAGCATTGGTGAGAATCATGCCATTAGGATCAATAATAAAACCAGAACCTTCTCCGCGTTGGTGGTACTCTTGAGGCATGGTAGAGAAACCACTACCAAAAAAATCACGGAAGAAGGGGTCACTAAAAAGCGGGTCAGGCGTACGCATTGTGATCGTACGCTCTGTATCAATCCGTACAACTGCGCTTCCGACTCGATTGACAGCAGCACTCACGAAACTGCGGATAGCAACTTCTTGGGAGTCTGCTGTTGGAGGTGCGGTCGTTTCTACTGTGGGAGTCATGGGTGCAACAGCACTGGGTAGAGACGATCGCTTAAGAATTTGTAAGTTGGGAAATGCCCATAAAGTCGTCAAAGTTAACCCCACACTCAAGACAGCGATTAGAGCATGGCTAATCACTTGACGTAAGAGGGGCAAGAAACGTTGTTCTTCAGAAGATGACAAAGACATAGTAATTTCTGCTATCCCAAAGAGCTTACAGGTTGCATAAACCCGAAGAATCAAGTTTTTCTTGACAACCCATCAAAATTGTGTTTTTGGATGAAAAAAAATCAATGTCGATCATATCGGCACCTTTACGACCATTATGACTGGTGGATGTGTCGTTCGGCTTGCGAGCAATGTCTGGTTTTGAGCCTGAGTAGGCTCAATCGCTGTTCTCTCGTCTGGAACCGTAAGCTGATGGAAGGTAGTCCCAATGAAACAAGTTTCACCCTTACGGGGATGTCCTCCGGACACGCTACGCTAACGCGAGTTCCCCGTTGAGGGATACGCGGAATTCAAAATTGTACTAATTTGTGATAAGCAAGCAGTAGAAAAAAGCAATCGGAAACTGCTATGAAAGTCTGGGAAGTTCACCCTCAAGAAGGTCTTGATGCATTGACGCTGGTTGAAAGACCAGAACCACAACCAAAAGCAGGACAGGTTCTCCTAAAGATGCGTGCTGCTTCACTCAATTATCGGGACTTGTTGACTGTGAAAGGGGCATATGGCTCTAAGCAAAAGCTACCGTTTGTTCCATTCTCTGATGGTGTGGGGGAAGTGGTTGCTGTTGGCGACGGAGTGACTAGAGTCAAAGTAGGCGATCGCCTGGCTGGTATCTTCATGCAAACTTGGTTAGAAGGGGAGTTTTCAGCAGATAAATCAAAATCAGCATTGGGTGGAGCGATTGATGGTATCTTGGCTGAGTACGTGACGCTTCATGAAGACGGCGTTGTTCATGTCCCTGAACATCTTTCTGACGAGGAAGCAGCATCATTACCTTGTGCTGCAGTAACTGCTTGGAACGCTCTAACAACAGATGGTAAGCTCAAAGCTGGCGACATTATCCTTATACAAGGTACAGGGGGAGTGTCTTTATTTGCGTTGCAGTTTGGTAAAATAATGGGGACGCAAGTCATTGCCACTTCTAGCAGTGACCTGAAGTTAGATAAGTTGAAGCAACTTGGTGCATCTGAAGTTATCAATTACAAAACCACACCAAACTGGGATGAGAAAGTTTGGGAACTGACAAATCAAGTGGGGGTTGATCGCATCATTGAAGTTGGCGGTGCAGGAACCTTCAATAAGTCGCTACGTGCTGTACGCTATGGTGGACATATCAGTTTGATTGGGGTGCTTTCTGGATTCAGTGCAGATGTCAATACAGTGTCGATTCTGCACAAAGGAATGACTGTACAAGGTATCTACGTAGGTAGTCGGGCTATGTTTGAGGCAATGAATCGGGCAATTGCTTTACATGGTATCAAACCTATTGTTGATCGAGTGTTCCCATTTGAGGAAGCGCGGCGGGCGTTGGAGTTTATGGAAAGTGGGGCGCATTTCGGTAAGATTGCGTTGCGCTTCTAGAGCGCCGGTCAAGTATTCACCCATTAGACATAAAAACCCGGTTTCTCTGAGTCTTCTAATGAAATATTAGGCATTCCAGCGAACAGAAACCGGGTTTTTGGGATTACTTGACTGATGTTCTAGGTAGGTCTAGGGACTACCAAATTTTCAAGACAGTCAATCACGAGAAAATCTCACTAACCTTGCTATGAAAAAGGTTTCTTCCCTTCTGAGTTCTGAGTTCTGAGTTCTGAGTTCTGGAGCGCGTAGCGGGGCGCAGCCCGTTCTATTTTCAAGCTAGTAGGATTCAAATACACGGAAGCACGACTTGTATAACTGTTTTTTCTCCTGGCTTACTGTAGATGTGAAATTCTCCTCCGTGTAACTCAGCTATACGTTGAGCGATGATTAAACCCAAACCCGAACCTTGTTGTTCATAGAGTTGGCGCTCAAATTGTCGGTATGCTCCCAATTCAGCAATTTGAGCGGCTGTCATACCTCGTCCGTAGTCGGTCAGTGAGATAATCAGTTGATTATCAGCCAAAGTACTTTTCAGATGAACTCTTGTTCCTGATGTTGAAAACTTAAAAGCATTATCAATTAATTCTTCAATCATTTTATAAAGTCTTGTATCGCAAATTTGTAGACAACAGCGACTTGGTAAATCGACTTGTAAATCTGTATAACGTCCCGCTTGTTGAGCTTTTTCAGTCATTAATTTTTCCAACGCCATTGAAGGAAAAATCGTTTTATGGCTTTGCAACTGTTTCATTCGTTTTGGATCTGTTGCTATAATTTCGAGTTCTGTGTATAGTAAAAAATTTTGAACTAATCTGTGTAAGCGTTTTCCCGACTTATAAATACCTTCTGCCATCTCACAAATTTCTTGTCGAGAAAGGATATCGGCTTCTTTCATCAAAAGTTCTGAAAAACCCAAAATACCATTGAGTGGTGTTCTCATTTCGTGAGGAATAGACTTGGTAATACTACTACGCAAATCATCCATTTTTTTTTGTGATTGCTGATGAATCGCAACTTGTTTTTCTAATCGGGAGGAAATTGCAGCGAGTAGTTCTGCGCGAGTAAAAGGCTTTGTTAAGTAATCATCAGCTCCCAACTCCATCCCTTGGCGAAAGCTAGCTTTATCACTTTTAGCTGTTAAAAAAATCAACGGAATTGTTGCTGTTGTAGGTTGTTGACGTAATATATTTAAAACGCCATAACCATCTAGTTCTGGCATCATCACGTCACAAATAATCAAGTCAGGGATTTCTTCTTGTGCTAACTTGACACCAAGTTGACCATTTTCTGCAGCAATGACATTGAAATCCTCACAAGTTAGTAACTCCAGAAGATTTTGCCTGACACTAGTCTCATCTTCTATGACCAAAATTTTGCACATATTTAATAAAGCTTAATTCTTTATACAATTAAGATTTCTGATTTTGTTTACTACTATTTTTGATGATTCAGTTAATTAGTAGTACTGCTCAACTGACTATAGAATTACAAAAAATTATACATATAACTGTTTTTTAGCAAATAAAATCTTTTCAAACTCTGCTGCGGGTAATGGACAACTGAAGAGAAATCCTTGGATAGCATCACATTTATATTGGCGCAAAAAATTCAGTTCTTGTTCCGTTTCCACACCTTCAGCAACTATATGAAGATTGAGATTATGTGCCATTTGAATTAATGCCGTTGTAATGACTGCTTTTTGTGAGTCATTTGCAATACCTTGAATAAAGTATCGGTCTATTTTTAGAGTATGAATCGGTAATAGCTTTAAATAACTTAAAGAAGAATATCCAGCCCCAAAATCATCAATAGCAATTTTTACACCGAAAGAATGAACTTCTTTCATGGTAGAAATAGCTCTATTGATATCTTGCATGATTATGTTCTCTGTTAACTCTAATTCTAAGCAATCTGGAACTAAATTGTTTCCTAATAAAAGATTAATGATCTTTTGACTAAAATTAGGTTGAATTAATTGATGCGCCGATAGATTAACAGCTATGCGTAACTCTGTTAATCCTGCATTATGCCAGAGCTTTGTTTGTTTACAAACACTGTTTAATACCCAATCACTAATAGGTACAATTAAACCCGTCGATTCTGCCAAGGGAATTAATTCTGTGGGAGAAATCATCCCTAATTCGGGATGCTGCCAACGTAATAAACTTTCAGCAGCGATGATTCTACCAGAATGAACATCGACTATAGGTTGATAGTAAACCAGAAATTGTTGAAAATCTCCCTGTTCTATAGTACGACGTAAATACATTTCCATCATTTGTGCTTTGGGAGAGAAAGTCTGCACCTCCAATTTGGTAGAGACTTGCTTTGTGAAGGTTGCTTGCTTTGCTAAGCGGCTTGTGATCGCATTTAATAATTCAGTACGAGTAAATGGTTTAGTAAGATAATCATCAGCACCTAAATCCATTCCTTGACGAAAATCAGATCTCGCAGATTTAGCTGTGAGAAAAATAAATGGAATAGTTGCTGTGACTGGTTCTTCACGTAATGTTGTCAGTACACCAAAACCATCAATTTCTGGCATCATTAAGTCGCATAAAATTAAATCGGGGATTTCAGAAACTGCTAACTCTACCCCAATACGCCCATTGGCAGCAGCAATAGTATCAAAATCTTCTGCTGCTAACAAATCTATAATATTTTCTCTTACTAATTTTTCGTCTTCAATGACTAAAATTTTGGTCATAGTTTGCCTTTGATTATACATGATAGTTTAATGGCAGAGTTACAGTAAATATTGTTCCCACTCCGATTTCACTTTTTACCGTAATTTCACCATGATGGGTTTCCACACAGTTTTTTACAATTGCTAGTCCTAAGCCCGTGCCTTGGATATTACCGACATTTGTCGCTCTGTGAAAAGACTCAAATAGATGAGGTAAATCTTCTGGTGGAATGCCTATTCCTTGGTCTTGTATTGTAAATACTGCTAGCCCATCATGAAACGTCAGAGTAAATCTGACAGTACTACCAGTTGGAGAATACTTAATTGCATTCGAGAGTAAATTACTAAGAATATGTCCTAGCAATTTTTCATCCATACAGCATGGCATGGAATCAAATTGACTGCTAAAGTTAATGGCATGTTGATTATTGACATTTAGTTGTAATTCTTCTACTAAATAATGACAGTATTCGACTAAATCAAAGGGCACGGGTATAAAATCTAATTTTCCTGCTTCTACTTTGCCAATTATCAAGACATTGTTTAACATTTCAGTCATACGTTTGACAGCAGTTTGAATACGATGCAGGTGAGAGACTTGTTTTTCCTCAGTCCACCTATGGCGGTAGTGTTCTAACAACTCTGACGAAGAAAGAATAGTGCTGAGCGGTGTACGGAATTCATGAGAAGTCATTGAGACAAAGCGAGATTTCAATTCATTAAGTTCTTTTTCTTTGTGCAGTGCAGCTTTTAACTCCTCTTCTAGTTGCTTGCGTTCTGTGATATCAGTTTGAATACTAATATAATGAGTGAATTGACCATGATAGTCATAAACTGGAGAAATACTGACCTCATTCCAAAAAAGAGTGCCATCTTTATGGTAGTTACGTAAAACGACAGTGCAGCTTTTTCCTTGGGCGATCGCATTGTGTAGCTCAGCCATACCCGGTTGATTGATATCACAGCCGTGGAGAAAATAGCTGTTTTTCCAATGACTTCCGCTACTGAATAACCAGTGATTTGCTCCAATGCTGAGTTAGCGTATATGATTGGCGAGTCTGGCATTGTGACATCAGCAATCATGATGCCATTGCTGCTAGCTGCGATCGCGCGATCGCGCAGTTGTAAACTTTCTTCTGCTTGTTTGCGCTCAGTAATGTCAGTATGGATACCGACTGACCCGATAACTTTACCAGTGGCATCTTTAATCGCATTACCACGCAGTTCTACTTGAAGGATGCGACCACTGTAGGTTTTCATTGTCGCTTCACCGCGCCAAGAATCTCCTGTGTTGACAATGGCAAAGACTTGTTCGTATTCTGCGATATTGGTATAGATAGCTGATAGTCCCCCTGCTAGCTGTAACTCTTCCAAGTTGTACTCGAATAATTCGACGAATGCTGGATTAAGATAAATGACCTCACCTGTACTGTCAGTCATACTTATTGCATCGCTGGTACTTTCTATAGCTTTGCGAAAGCGCAAAAGTGACTCCTCGGCTAATTTGCGTTCAGTAATGTCTTCAAAAGTGCCAAGAGTCCCCATCACATTGCCTTCATGATCGTGAAGTGGGATTTTACTCGCCTCCAGCCAAGCTTGTTTGCCATTCTTGCGGATGTGGGGAAAGATAACGCGATATTCGGGCGTATCAGTCTGCATTACCCTGCAGTCAGATTCATAGTAGAAGTCTGCTTCTTTTTTGTTAACTAATAAATCATAGTCAGTCTTGCCGACAATATCTTCTGGACTCTCAAGACCAACCATTTTGGCAAAGATGCGATTACAACCTAAGTACACAGAAGCTGTGTCTTTCCAAAAAATACTTTGGGGAATGTTGTCCATGATGAACTGCAACATTTCCTGCGATTGGCGCAGTTGCTCTTCTGCATACAGGCGATCGGTCATTTCAAAAATTAGCTGTCGATTCATTTCTTTGACAGCCCTTGTTCGTTCCTCAACTCGCATTTCTAGCTCTGCTTGTGCTTTTTGTAGTGCTGCTTCTGCCAACCCCTTGTTGCAAGAGCACGGAGGTGGCGCTTGTGGCGGCGGAATTTCGTATTGTAAGCAGTGAGACGGACTCGATAGAGTTTCCTTTGCTTGTTGTTCTAAAGCTTGACAAATACTTTCATAAGTAGCTAATCCAACGAGTTGACCTTGCTCATCAACGAGTGGTACACAAAACAAATGATATTGACGTAAAAATGACAGTATAACTACTACACTATAAACATCAGACCGTTTCAGGGTAAATACCGAAGTCCTCATGACTTCGGATACTGTAGCAGTCTGTAGATTAACGTCTGAGAATAGAAGCCGCGATGCATCATGCTCTGTAAAGCACCCCACTATCTGCAGATTCTCAACTACCAGCACACACCTTGCTTGCGGTTGACACTTCCTCATCAGAGCAATGACATCTGACAAGAGTGTGTCAGGTGCAACAGTCAGGGGAAAAAAGTCAATTGCTGAATCTAAAGATGGCAGTGAGATAAACTGAGCTAAGGCGTGCATAAATCTTTACAATATTGAGTAGAACAAAATTGTTCTATATCTATGAAGTAATGTATAGAATTACTTTTTATCTATCCTTATTTTTACGTTGTCTCTCAGTCATTTCTTACGTAAAATCTCGGAAAATCATTGAAATTTATACTAACTTTTTTCCACTGCATATTAAGAAGAGGTGAAGGGACGTAAAGGGTTGTTTATTTAGCCATTTTGTTAACAAATCTTACAAACAAGCAGTCTTTGCGTACAAAGTTTGTTATTAGTACTTTTATCCGCAATTTTACTCAAAATTACAGCTATTTTCAGTGAATTGAACCACAGATTTTCGTAGGTGTACGGTATGCTGTACACCTACCCCGTGGTTTCTTGACTTAAGAAGCGCTGTCAAAGTACGCTTTCCAACCCCATAATCCAAAACTCGTAAAATGCTGAGTATAAAACAGGCGAGTTACTCATTCTTTTTCCTCACCTTACCTCTGGCAACTTTAGCAACTCTTGCGCCACTCACCACAGCTGTTGCGCAAGTTTCTGCAGATGGAACTGTATCGACCACAGTTACCAGTCCTGATGGCAAAAACTTCAACATCAACGATGGAACAACCAGGGGAACGAACCTTTTTCACAGCTTCAAAGAATTTTCTG